>CAZQMF010000155.1:0-1526 GCA_964594235.1 uncultured Acidimicrobiia bacterium | reverse complement strand
CGGCGGATCCTTGACGAGATCCCTCGTCTCGAGATCGACGAGCATGTACTCCTCCTCGATCCCGACGGTGAAACTCGGACGTGGAACCGGCACGAACGCTCCCTCCTCCGCCACACCATATCAGCGAGAATGGGCTGGAGACGGACGAATCAGGCGCTCGCGACGAGCACGCTCATGTCGTGACAGGTGATGATGTCCTGGGGGAAATCGGGGAACTGCTGCTTCAACGAGTCACGGATCTCCGACTCGCTCGTTGCCGGTCCCTCCCATATGTGGAACTCGTAGCCGGGCTCCTGGACGAACAGTATGGTTCCAAGGTCGTTGCTGAACCGTACGGTGATCAGGTCGTAGCCGCCCTGCCTCGTGAGTTGGAGCAACTCCCCGTCGAACTCGGTGCCGACGACGTCGGGTTTCTCTTTCTGAAGGTAGGTGTAGACCTTGCTGATCTCGAGGATGGCGTCCTCTGAACTCGGAATGATGTAGGCCACGTTCTCACAGCCCTGCATGGTCGTAGCCGTGGGCAGAGTGGTGGTGGTGGCGCCACCGCTGCACGCGGACAGCAACGTGACCGCGGCGGTGAGCATGATCAGGTATCGCATGAGGCGATCATGATGCCAGCCTGGGAAAGCTACCCCAAGCGATAGACTCCTCCGATGCTTCTCGGTGCACTTCTCATCTTCTGTCTCCGACTCGTCGACGTTTCCATCGGCGCCATCCGCATCGTCATGATCGTGCGAGGCGAACGCTGGACCGCCGGCCTGCTCGGCTTCTTCGAGTCCCTCACCTGGGTCATCGCCGCAGGGCTGGTCTTCTCGAATCTGGACTCGCCGGTTCGCATGGTCGCCTATGCGGCCGGGTTCGGCGCAGGAACCATCTTGGGTTCGACTATGGAACGCAAACTGAAAATCGGAAAGACCGTCCTGCGTGTCATCACCCCGATCGACACCCCCGAGGTCGCACCAGCACTCCGCCAGGCAGGTTTCGGGGTGACGGTCGTCAACGCGGAAGGCAAGCAGGGAGATGTGCGACTCGCCTTCACGGTGATCCCCCGGCGGCGGGCCGACGAAGCGCTACGGATCGTCTCCCGAGTGAATCCGGAAGCCTTCCTCACTCTGGAAGACGTGTCGCAGCCCGAACTCCGCGCGCTCAGATCCTCGCGCCTCCGGAAGTGACGGCTACAGCACCATCCGCAGTGCCGCAGCGACAGCGGCCACGACGAGCACCCACCGAATCCAACCGGCACCTTTCTTGATGGCCAGGCGGGAAGCCACGAACGCCCCTGTCATGTTGCCGACACCGAGGATCAACCCGGCCTGCAGAGCCACCTGCGACGCGGTCGCGAAGAAGAAGAGCGTCACCGGTGTGTAAGCGAGGATTGTCACGACTTTCGCAGCGTTTCCCTTCACCAGCCCGAGGCCGCTGCCAAGCACCAACCCGGCGAGCAACAGGAACCCGACGCCTGCCTGAATGAAACCGCCGTACAGCCCGATCCCGAAGAACGAAATGCTTCGCCACGGTTCCTTCAG
>CAZQMF010000154.1:0-1640 GCA_964594235.1 uncultured Acidimicrobiia bacterium | reverse complement strand
ACAAGCGAGATGACGTCGATCGGGCACACGTCCGCGCAGAGTGCGCACAGCACGCACTTGGAGGTGTCGAGAAGGATGTTGGCGAAACAGCGTAAGCAGCGTTTTGCCTCGCACCGAGCCATCTCCTCGGTGAATCCGGTCTCCACTTCTGCCAGACCGATACGACGATCGGTCGGGATGGTCGGGACCTCGATGCGCCCGATGCGGTCGTAGATGTCGTCGAGACGGTGGAACTGCTCGAGTTGGACCATCTGGCCCTTCTCCCGCTCCTGGATCTCGCCGCCGAACGCCTTGTGGATCTGCGCTGCGGCGATGCGGCCGTCGGCGATCCCCAGAATGAGCGTTCGCGGTCCCTTCGCCGCGTCGCCGCCCGCCCACACCATCGGAATGGACGTCTCGAGCGTATCCGGGTCGATCTGAATGGTCCTGCGAGGGGAAACTGCGGGACCTTCCGGACCCATCGCTTCGACGTCGACTGCCTGACCGATGGCGAGGATGATCGTGTCGGCCTCGTACAGTTGGACGTCGTCGTTGTCGAATGTCGGCGAGAACCTCCCGTTCTCGTCGAATACCGATAGCACGCCGATCGTCTCCAGGCCGGTCACCTGTCCCGCTTCGTTGGTCAGCACCCTGGCCGGTCCGCGCCGATGGATGAAGGTGATGTTCTCTTTGATGGCTTCTTCGACCTCGAACTCGGACGCAGGCAGCTCCTCTTCAGACTCGAGCGAGATGACCGTCACCTCGGCAGCCCCGGCCCTGGATGCGGTCCGTGCCACGTCGAGAGCCTCGGTGATCGCAGCCGACTGCTCTCCCCGTTGGGACTCGTCTTCCCCTTCTTCGAACTCGCGCACGGTGGCCTTGACCTCATAGGCTTCGCGCCGCAACGCCGTCCGGGCAGCGTCCATTGCCACGTCCCCACCACCGATGACGATCACCTTCTCACCCACGTCGACTTCGAAGCCCTGGTTCGCGTTCAGCAGGAACTCGACTGCCTTGAGCACCCCGTCGGCGTCCCCGCCAGGGATGTTCAGCCCGCGTCCGAGGAACGCCCCGTATGCCAGGAAGATCGCGTCATGTCGCTGCCGGAGCTCTTGGAGTGTGATATCGGTACCAAGTCTCGTGTTGAGCTGAACCTCGACACCCATGTCGACGATCGCCCGGATCTCGGCAGCGAGCAGGTCACGGTCCAGGCGATACTCCGGAATGCCGAGCACCATCATCCCTCCGAGGATCCCCGACGCCTCATACACGGTGACCTTGTAGCCGAGCCGGCGCAGATCATGCGCTGCAGACAGTCCCGCCGGTCCGCCCCCGACGATGCCCACGCTGTACGGCAGGTCGACAGCCGGTGCGCCTGCCACCTCTTTGTACTTGTCGCTGCCTGCCTCCACGCCGTACTTCTCCGTGACGAAGCGCTTGAGGGCTCTGATGGCGATCGGCCGGTCAATCTCTCCCCTGCGGCATTCGTCCTCGCACGGCGCAGCGCAGACCCGGCCGCACACGGACGCGAACGGATTGGGCAAACGGGCTGTCAAGTAGGCGAACTCGTCTTCCCCGTCGGCGATCGCCGCGACGTACGCACCCGCGTTGGTGTGCACAGGACACGCCGCCAGACAGGGAATGTTCTCGTCGTAGAACTG
>CAZQMF010000153.1:0-1664 GCA_964594235.1 uncultured Acidimicrobiia bacterium | reverse complement strand
GCGACACTTCTCTCGACTCGTCACGGGGACCAAAGCTCAGCACCGACACACTACGGCGCGCACCTTGGACGCTTGACCTCAGATTGGTGGACAGAGTTTCGTGGCTTGTATTCGACGGATACAGGAATCCCTTCGACCACGCACCGGGGACACCATGAAGGCCGCATGGTTCCGGGTTCTCGTTCTACTCGGTCTGGCGCTGGCGGGCACTATCTCGACCACAACCCCGGTCAGTGCTGACAGTCGCTGCGACTGGCTGGGCGATCCAGAGTTGATCGCGCGATGTGAGGTCGGAGGCGGTGGCCTTGGTCACGGCGGCTTTCCGCCCGAGTGGCTGGAGTACGGCAAGGGATGGAAGGTCGAGAAGGTCCTGACTTGTCCTGACGGAACTCCGAGGGTCCTGCGTCTGCTCTACTGGCTCGACGGGGAGCTGTGGAACAGCCCTGTGCGCAACATCGACTTCGGGGTCTCGTTCGGGCCCGGTGATCTCGTGCCCTACGCACCGCGCCGCTCCGATGGCACCCCCGCGGTGTTCGGCGCCGACGGACTCGTGCCCGACGTCGCTTACTGCGTCTCCCCGCTGGACGGCGTCGACCTGGCCGCCGAGATCCTCCGGCGAGCACCCGAAGGGACCCCGGCTCGGAACCCGCTGACCGATGGGCTCACCGGCCTCGACACATGGCTCTGGTATGACGGCGGGACCGAGATCCCACCGTTCATTCTCACCGTCGACGATCCCGGCTCCGGGATCGGACTGGAGGTCGAAGCCTGGGCGAGACTCGAGACGTTTACATGGAACATGGGTGACGGCACCGTCGTGACCACCGCCACTCCCGGCTCCGACGCCGATCTCCCGCGTTCGGCGGCCGCCACCCACCGCTACGAACGCAAGGGCGACTACACAATCACCTTCACCGCCGCTTGGAACGGGACCTATCGATGGCGTCAGGTTCCCGGTGGCGCTTGGTCCGGCCCCATCCCGTTTGCCGGCAACCCGGCAACGATCTCGAGTTCCACCCCCTATCACGTGTCGGAGATCCGAGCGATCCTCCAACCGTAACCAACGTCGCGTTCCTCAGAACCACGTTTTCTGTCACACCCACCTGATACGTTCCAGGTATGAAGACGACAGATAGCCTCGAGCAGGAGCTGATCGGACTCGAACGGCACATCGGACGCGTGCGAGCACGCCAGATGGTCCTGCTTGCCGAACTGGATCGGGGCCAGGTGGCACTCGCCGACGGCTGCCGGAGCATGGTCGAGTGGACCGCCGGTCGCCTCGACGTCGCGCCCGAGACCGCATCGGCGCTCGTCCGCACCTCCCGCACCACAGATCCCTCCGTGGAAGAGGCTCTCGCCGCCGGAGATGTCACCTTCGACAGAGCAGTGGAACTCACCCGCCTCTCAGCCATCGCTGCCCTCGACCCGATCGCAAGGTGGGCAGGGTTCGACATCGAGGGGCTCCGCAGGGAGCACGCGAGAGCACACCGACTCTCCCGACACCGCGAGATCGACGTGTTCCATGATCGCTACGTCGCCCTACAGCCCAACCTCGACGAGTCATCCTGGCGGCTCTGGGGCGAGCTTCCCGGGCCTGACGGCCGCATCGTTGAACGTGCCCTCGGTGAACGGGCAGACATGTTCCCCTCGCTCCCCGACGGAAG
>CAZQMF010000152.1:0-1865 GCA_964594235.1 uncultured Acidimicrobiia bacterium | reverse complement strand
TTCGACCCGGGTGGTTCGAGTTGGGGAGTCTAGATGAGAACCGACGCGCTGTTGAGGTCGCCGGCCCCACCAATCCCCGTTCTTGTCACGTCCACCCTCGCTGGGCGAAGCCAGGATTGACAAGAACGGGAGGGGGCCCTACTTGGTTCGGAACCCGCCCAGCTCGTTGATCAGCACCCAGCTCACCACCGACCCAATCGTGATGTCGTCCGACGCAACTGCTGCCGGCACAATCCCCGCCGACCCACGCTGGGCCTTCCCCAAGCGCGCTTCCCGCATCGCCTGGAACCGCTGCTGCCACAAGGCGAAATTCTCAGGTCGCAGATCGACCCAGCCTTTCGCGGCCCAGCGCTCCATGTCCTCGTCGGACATGGGAATGACCGTCTCGCCGGCCGTCTCGGGGATCCTGATGCGGGGGCCTCGCACCAGCGCATCGCCCTCCATCGTCAGGATCGGCAGACCCAGCGACGTGATCGTGTCCCGAAGACTCGGACGTTCCTTCAACAACTCGGTCGTCGCACGAGCTATCTCAGCACCGGTGGCAGCGAGTACCGCAGGCAGCCTTCCATAGGTCAGCTTCAGCAACTCGGCTTCCCACAGCAGCTTCGACAACTCGGGCGGTCCGAGCTGCCCGAGCGCCACGCTGTGGGTGTCGGTCTTCTCCTCGAGCCGTTGGAGGCGAGCAAGCGCGTCCTGGCGCAGCACGCCCGCCCGGTAGCTCGGGTCGACCACGGCAGCATCCATCGCTCCGATGACATCCCTGCCGGTCGTGGAACCCACGATCTCCTGGAAACAGATGTCCGCCACCTCTTCGGCGGTCACGAACTCCATCTGCCGTAGTGCCGTGATCGCCTCGAACTCACCCTTGGTGAACACCCCGTTCTCACCGGTGGCGACCACGGGCAGTTGCAGCTCGGACCCCGCCTCGAAGGCTCCCGGGTCCATTCGAACCTGAAGCTTTTTATCGAGCAGTTCGGTCATCGCCTCGTAGAGGCGAACCGGCTCGCCGCGCTCGGTGATCGTCCGATAGCCGATGTCGCCAAAGCCGACCATGGCCGCCGGCTTGATCTCCTTGACGATCGGGCCACCCGCAGTGCGACCCATCAGAAACAGCAAGCCCGTGTGGGCAAACGCGACAGACGCTTTAGTCATCAACTGGGCGGAGGGGCGATCCTCGGAGTGGGTATACGGAATGTTCAACCCCATTCCGCCCGTCCCGGTCGTGCCGATTTTCAGATACAGCCTCGTGCCCACCTCCCGCATCGCCCGGTCGAGGATCATGGCGTGTCTGATGAGCTGGGGCACCGCCTGGGAGAGGATCAGACTCTCGACATCGTGAGCGACGACATCCACAGGCAACGACGAGTCCATCTGAAGCCGGTCGATGCTCCGTTTGGCGATCTTCGACGTCGTGTACACGTCCTGGTAGCTGATGGCCGTCGCCGTATTGATCGAGTCGATGATCACGTCCGGCCGGTACCGATCGATCAGGTGCGCAAGACGAGATCGGTCGAACGCTTCGTCGATAGGACCCAGCAAATCAGCGAAGATGCCCTCTCGGGCATCTTCATCCTCCAGCAGCTCTCTGCGCGAGGTCTGCGCAAACGCTTCTCTGGCGAAGACGTCACCCCACTCCCCCACGAACTCTGTCGTGCCATCAGGGAACAGGGCGCGAAGATCCGCGCACGCTTGTTCAGTGTCCCTCTCGTACAGCGAAGCGATCACGATGCGCTCAGGATGCAGATCGGTCGCGATGCGGTGTGCGACCTGAAAGCCGACCAGCCCGGCTCCTCCGAGAATCATGAACGTTCGGTCCTCCACGCGTACCTCCGTACTCGCCGGGCGTACCTCCAGGCTACCGTGCG
>CAZQMF010000151.1:0-1891 GCA_964594235.1 uncultured Acidimicrobiia bacterium | reverse complement strand
GCTCGACACGTCGCCGCTGCCATGAACGCATTGTGCCACACAACTCGAACGCCTGTCACGAAGTCAGGGAATCCAGACGACGCCGTCCGGCGGCGGCTCGTCGAACAGCACGTATCCTCGACCTCTGGTGGACATGGCAACGTAGCTTCCTTCGGTGTTCACGAGGAGCCACTCGCCGTTCGGGGAGAACCCCAACGGTCTTCCCGTCACCACACCGAGTTGACAGACGACCGCCCCACATGTCGGCTGCCCGGGAGCAGGATCACTCATGAGAACCGTCTCGATCCCGTCCGAGTAGCGCAGCGCGACGGCGAAGGTCTGTCCATCTAGCGCATCCACGATCCAGCCGGTCTCGAAGGTCTTGCTGGTCGGTGTGTACACGAGTGAGAACGGTGTCGTGCTGGGGAGGGGTGAGTTGGGAAGGATGGCTTTTCCGAATAGATCGGAATCACCGGGAATCCAGTAGACCGCCGCCGTGCCGACGAGCGTTCGGGCAAGGACCACCATCTCCGATCTGATGCCGATGGCATCGATGAGCGTGCCCGCACCGGCGAGACCGGAGGCGTCGAACAAGGTTTCAGGCAGCTCACCCTCTCGAGGCAGCCGTTCGATGGAGGTGTCGGTCACCGCGAAGGGAACGGTCCCGATGATCCCAGGAGACCGCCCCTCCATGACCTTCCCCAATGTGTGATCCGGACCTACGCGAAACACCTCACCCTCGTCGGACCCGAGGAAGACCCCGACGTCTGGGGCGTCCAGTACAGAGACGACCCGATCGGCTCCGGAAGGGAGGTTGCCAGTGAGATCTTCGATGAGGCCTGTTGTGTTGAGGAGCAACGCGGCGGCGTCGTTGTTGTCGTACCGGGCGGTGCGCAAGAGGGGGAGGTCGGGATCGAGCGATGTGGCATTGACGATAGAGACGGTGGTGCCGCCGGACGGAGGATCGACTTGGGTGAGACCGCTCGCGAATCTATGAGCGATCTCCCCGCCGCGTAGCTCGAAGAGATCACCCGAGTGAATGAGGAAGGTGGGTGCTGCCACGAGAACGGGGTCGTAGACGCGCAGATGATCACCGGGATGCAGTTCCTGGCTGCTCACCGACGAGACCCGATACGCGGAGCTCACCGGGTAGGCGTACGTGCCGGTCGCGTCGGTCCAGTAGAGGGCCGATCCGTCACCGGACCAGGTGAACGAGGAACCCGATGGTGCCACCAGGTCTTGACGAGGGTCGCCGAGGGCGATGACCCACACACCCGATCCTTGTGCCGCGATGGTTGCATCGACGGCCAGGTAGCGCCCTGTGGGGTCGAATGCACCTGCGTGGATGTCCGACAGCGTGGCGATCGTACGACCGAGTCCGGACGTTGTCCCGTCTTGGGCGGATACGGTCCTCGTGAGGTTGAGCCCGTCAGCGCCGGCGATCGCGACCTGCAGGGAGCCGACGGCTATGAGGCGTCCGGGGAGTGGACCGGCGAAGAGCGTGCCGTCCATGTACCACTCGTAGCAGTGGTCACCTGCAACATCGAGTCCGACTACTTGCGAGTTCGGCGACCAGTAGATGTGCCCGTCGATGAGAGGATCGGAGCCGTCGGCTGCCTCCAACTCGGTTGGCTGGTTCGTTGTGAGATCCCAGACGGTCACCGTGCCGTGGATGTCGACAGTGGCCAGGAGACGTCCGTTCGGCGAGAGTTCGACATCGACGAGGTGTCCGGGCGATCCGATGGGGAGATCTGTGTGAACGCCGTCGGGAGTGACCCTGACGTAGCTGTCGCCGGTGTGGAGGAGCAGGGAACCGTCATACATCACGTCGTCGGCCGGTTCCAGGAATGGGAACGAGCCGGTGAGGGTCTTCGGAGGTGCGTCGGCCCTGACCAGACCCAGCCACGTTCCC
>CAZQMF010000150.1:0-1994 GCA_964594235.1 uncultured Acidimicrobiia bacterium | reverse complement strand
CGCGAACCGATGACCGAGAACGGCCGGCGAAGCCGGCCTACGCGTTGAACGACTCTCCCGGAACGGGCGTGCGGCGCAACCACACCGAGTTCGCTACCCCCAACGACAAGGCGGTCACCAGAAACGACGAGCCTCCTGCGCTCAGCAGCGGCAACGGCAAGCCCGTCACCGGCATGATGCCCATGGTCATCCCGACGTTCACGAATACCTGGAACGCCAGCATCGACGCCACACCGACGGTCAGCAGTCGCCCGAACCGGTCCCTGGCGTTGCGAGCGATCACGAGAAGGCGCCAGAGAAGAACTCCGTAGATCACCAGAACGAGGGCCCCTCCCATCAGCCCGAGCTGCTCGCCCACGGCAGTGAAGATGAAGTCCGACGATTGGACGGGGACGAAACTCAGATTGGTGAGCGGTCCACCAAGCAAACCTTTTCCGAACAGCCCTCCGCTTCCGATCGCCGTGATGCTCCGGTCGAGGTGGAAGCCTGCGCCGAGAAGGTCCGCGGAGGGATCGAGGAAGCTCTGGATGCGCTGCACCTGGTAGGCCTTCAGAAGATCGAGTCTCCACACGGCAACGATCCCCGATGCGGCACCGACGATGAGCACGAAAAGCTGCCGCAGCGTGGTACCGGACACAAACAGCATGACCAACGCCATGAAGGCGAACACCAGCATTGTTCCGAGGTCGGGCTGGAGGCTGATGAGCGCGGCGGGAATCACAAGTGCGCCGATCGCGATGCCGAGACGCCTCCACCGCATACCTTCTTCTCTCGATGTGGCGAGGAGAGCGGCGAGCGCGATGATCATTGCGAGCTTGGCGAATTCAGATGGCTGGAACTGAAACGGACCGAGCGGGATCCAACGGTTGGTGCCGGCATGTTCGGGTGTGGTGAGCACGAAACCCAACACCCCAAGCGTCACGACGTAGATGACGACCGACCAGCCGGCCAAGTCTCGATAGTCGATCAGTGAGGCGCCAAGGAACAGCACGAGCCCGACGACAGCGAATACGGCCTGCTTGACCATCGCCGATGTGGGATCGAGTCCCTGGGCGGCAAGTGACGCCTGCGACGCCGTGTACACCATCAGGATGCCGAGCCCGGACAGGAGGATCATGGCGACGAACAAGACCACGTCGGGTCCGGGTCGCGGCCGGTCACCAACGACGGCCCGTTCGGCCTCCATCAGTACTCCGTCCTGTCGCCGGCCTGGATAGCCGTCGGCACCTCGCCGAGCAGATACTGAAGGATGTAGCGAGCGGCAGGCGCAGCCACCTGGCTCCCGCCCCCTCCCTCGTCGACCATGATGACGACCACGTACCGAGGGTTGTCGATGGGTGCAACACCAACGAACCACGAGGTGACGTCAGCGTCGCGGAGACGAGTGCACTTCCCGTTGGCGTCCTCTTCGACACACACCTTCGGCATCTGCGCAGTGCCGGTCTTGCCCCCGACAAGGGCGGCTTTGCTCTTCATCTGACGGAACGCCGAGGCCGCCGTGCCGTCCGTGACGACTTTGCGCATGTCATCCCGCAGCATCTGGACGACGTCGGGAGCGATGTCCAGTGTGCGAACGGCTTCCGGATCATTGGACCAGACCTCGCGTCCATCAGTATCGGTGATCCGATCGGCGACTCTCGGCCGCCAGACGGTTCCACCATTTGTGAGTGCCGCATATGCGATCGCCATCTGGAGGGGGGTCGCAAGCAGGGAACCCTGGCCGGTCGCCATCTGAAGGAGGTCGCCGCCGTACCAGGGGCTTGCGGTCGTCAGTCTGTCCGCAGCGAGAAGACCGAGATCGGGGTTGGCGAGCTGCAGTTCCTTGTAGTGCTCGAACAACACCCTGTCCGGGACCAACCCGTCTTGTTCGCCGGGGAGATCGATCCCCGTTTTCGAACCCAGACCAAGCTGACGGGCCCAGTCCTGGATGAGGTTCTCCTTGTCGGTCCCCTTGTACTGGTTCCAGATGTTGAGGGCGATCTCCCAGAAGTAGA
>CAZQMF010000149.1:0-2063 GCA_964594235.1 uncultured Acidimicrobiia bacterium | reverse complement strand
GCGACGTGGTAGCTGGCCATCGCGATCTCCTCACGAGTCATGCCATCGGTCTCGAACGACAGCATGTCCTTCCAGGAGGGGCTGGTGAGCGCCTGACGGTGGGCCTCGAGTGTTCGGCAGCGCACCTGATAGCCGAGGGTCGGGTCTTCGTACGCTCGACTGCCCGGATCGAGGAAGGGCCCGAGCGGCGTCACGAAGGCGTGGACCTTGCCGTCGAAGCGTTCGAGAAGGTGTGAGTAGTAGTCGCCGGTGCCGAGCGCTTGCTGGTAGGTCTGGTGCGGGATCCCGACCATGAAGAACAGATCGAGCTTGCGGCATCCGTGTGCAAGGGCGGACTCGATCGTCGACTCGAGGATCTCGTTGGAAAACGGGAACTTGCCGTTGATCCGCCGCAGCTCTTCGTTGTGGGACTCGATGGTGATCTCGAGGCTCCAGGTATCCACGCTCTCGCCAACCGTCCTGAACACTTCATCGCCGGCCGGATAGAACAGCTCGATGATGAGCTCGTTCGGAACCCTCAGTTCGGCAAGTCTGGCAAACAGCTCCCGGAATCGTTCCATGCCCCCCATGCGCGGATCGTGAACCATGAAGATGGGTGCCCGGGAGAAGCTCATGACCGACCTGACGTCGGCGGCGAGTTTCTCCGGTGAACGGAAGGCCGGACGGGAGCGATGGCCGATCTTTCGGTAGGCCGAGGCGGACCCGCCGCACACAGCGCAGTCTTGTGAACATCCGCGACTGTTCAGGATCATGGTGAGCGGGTACCGCATCCACTCGACATACGGTATGAGGTTGGGCAAGTTGCCGTACTTGAACACCGACCGCATCGCGTACCGGTAGTCGGGCACGTCGATGTAGTCGAGGTCGGCCGGGATGAAGGTCAGCTCGTTGGCCACGGCCGTTCCGTCCGGTCGTTTCCACGTCAGATTCTCGACCTGTGTGAGGTCGGACCCTTCTCGCAGAGCCTGGAGGAGCTGGCGAACCGGTTCCTCCGTGGAGTCACCCCGCACGACGAAGTCCACGAACGGGTAGTCGATCAACTCCTCATGGAAGTACGAGGACGAGAGCCCTCCGAGGAGCACGAAGCTTTCCGGGTGGAGACGCTTCACCAGTTCGGCGATCGCCAATGCACCTTGGGCGTGGGGCAGCCAGTGCAGATCGATCCCGTAGACGGTTGCGTCGAGGCGTGCTAGATAGCGCTCGGCGTCGAACCTCCGTCGCCGCATCATCCGATGGGCGAGATTGACGATCTGCACGTTGTAGTGGTTCTTCTCCAGGAATGACGCGATGCTCGTCAGCCCGATCGGGTACATCTCGAACTCGCCTGTTGAAGGAATCGCGTCCGCGATCGGTCCTAGGAAGACATCCTTGCGCCGGAAGTCGTAGATCGACGGCGGATGGAGAAAGATCAAGTCGCGGTGAAGTGGATTCCTCATGGCTCTCGCATTGTCCCACCTCCTCGGACCATACAGAGACCTGCATCGGGCCGACAGGGTCGGACGATCGGTTTGATCTGCCATCTGACCCCTTTGCAGCCTGCCACTACGGCGGCGTCGCGGCGTGCCCGCTGAGGGAACGACGGCTCGCCGTGCGACATCGCCGCACACGGAGAAGCCCAACTCACGGTTACCGGTAGGCTGCGCGCATGCTGCTCGAACGGGAAGAGGAGCTTCATCTCCTGGCCGATCTCCTGGCCGAGACCGAATCCGGCGGGAAGGTCGTCCTGATTCGAGGTGAGGCCGGCATCGGCAAGACGTCTCTTGTGAGGGAGTTCATCGAGCTGCAGGCCGGCAAAGCGCACATGCTCGCCGGAACGTGCGACGATCTCCTGATACCCCAGCCACTTGGAGCGTTTTGGGATATGGCGCGGGAGGAGCCTCTGCTAGCCGAACCCCTGTGGAAAGGTGACCGCCCACATCTCCTCGATACCGTCCTGGATCTCCTCTCGCACTCGCTGCGCCCCACCATCATGGCCATTGAGGACACTCAGTGGGCCGATGAGGCAACGCTGGACGCGATCAGGTATGTCGGTCGGCGAATCGGCAGGACCCACGGACTACTCC
>CAZQMF010000148.1:0-2086 GCA_964594235.1 uncultured Acidimicrobiia bacterium | reverse complement strand
CTGCCTGACCCTATACTTCCGGGTCCATGCCTCTCGACGAGGATTCCTTGGTCACCGTTCCCCATGAGCGGTTGCGCGTTCCCTCCAATCACCTGATGCTCGAATTGGTGGGGGAGAGGGACATACATCTGCGCGCCCTCGAGGAGGCCTATCCGGATGTTCGTCTGGTGGCGCGTGGGAACGAGTTCAAGATAACCGGCGACCGCGCCGCAGAGGTGAGGACGGTGCTCGAAGAGCTCCTCATCCTCGTCCAGGAAGGACAGTCGCTCGACGGCGATCGAGTCGAGCGGGTCATTCAGATGGTTGAAGACGATGTCCCGAGTCCCTCCGGCGTGCTCACCGAGGGCGTTCCGGTGGGGCGGGGGAAGGTGGTCCGAGCCAAGACTGCCGGCCAGAGCAGGTACATCTCGGCGATTCGTGACAACACAATGGTGTTCGCTGTCGGGCCGGCCGGGACCGGCAAGACGTACCTGGCGATGGCCGCTGCGATCGAGCTCCTCAGAAACGGCGCGGTCAGCCGGATCCTCCTGACCCGCCCTGCAGTAGAGGCGGGTGAACGACTCGGGTTTTTGCCAGGGGATCTGGCTGCCAAGATCGATCCGTATCTGCGCCCTCTCTACGACGCCTTGTACGAGATGCTCGGTCCCGAGGAGACGGGCAAACTGATGGAGCGGGGGACGATAGAGATCGCCCCGCTCGCCTACATGCGCGGCCGGACGCTCAACGATGCATGCGTGATCCTCGACGAGGCCCAGAACACCTCGCCGGAGCAAATGAAGATGTTTCTGACTCGTCTCGGCTTCAATTCGAAGATGATCATCACGGGCGACATCACCCAGGTCGATCTTCCGACGGGCAAGGGTTCGGGACTTCGAATCGCACGACAGGTCCTTCGCGGCATCCCCGGGGTCGCATTCACAGAGCTCACGTCCAGGGACGTCGTGCGCCACCGAATCGTCGCTGCCATCGTCGACGCCTACCAGCGCTTCGAAGAACGTCATGAGTAGGTTCGTCGACCGCAAGCTCGCGATTCGACTGGCTATCGTCTTGGGAGCGGTTGTCCTGACGTGGGGCTCGTTGATGATCGCCCAGCAGACCGCCACCGTCACGGTGAACGTGGGAGAGCCATCGCCGCAAGACTTCTTTGCCGACCGTCCGATCACGGTTGTCGACACGGAGAGGACCCAGGCGGCCAAGGACGCCGCTGCCGCAGGAGTTCAGCCCGCCTACACACTGAATGCCGAGCGGACGCAGGAGGTCCGATCGGGAATCGACCAGCTGTTCGCCACCGTAGCTTCCGACGTGTTTCTGCCGGAGCCGACACCGACAACCACCACCGTCACCGAACCCCAGATCACAACGACGTCCGTGCCGTCGGACACGACGACAACCGCAGCAGGGGAGACGACGACCACGACCGCGGCGCCCGCCACGACCGAAGTGACAGGGATGGTGTATCTCGACGCCGACCGCGACGGTGAGTTCAACGCGGACAACGGCGACTACCCCGAGCCGGGTGTCACCGTCGAAATCACCGGCGGCGACGGAGAAGTGCAGACCGTGCAGACCAACGAGGAAGGTGTGTACGACGCGCCCGAGGTCGTGGTCGGAACCGCGATCGTGGACGTGGACGGTTCGACGATTCCTCGGCACTTCGCGCTCTCCACGGCGAACAATCCCCAGTCACTGACCGCTCGCGAGGGCAAAGTCCTCGATGTGGACCCGATCGGGTTCGCACCGCAGCTCACCGACCCGCAGACCCAGGAGAACCTTCTCAAGGAGGACTACACGACGTTGCAGCCGGACACGGTCAGCTTCCTCGTGTCGATCGCCATCGAAGACGTGATGCGGAACTCGACGGGTCGTGTTCCCTACCTGAGTGCGATCCGTACGGCTGCCCTCGACCGAGCCAACACGATCCTGGCGCAGGGCATCACGACCGTCGAGGAGTTGCAGAGTGACCAGCAGGTCCTCAAGCAGGTGCCACCCACGGTGTCGATCGACGGCGAACGAGACTTCGAGGCCGGCCAAGCCGCCGGCGACGTCGTGTCGATCATGTTGCAGATCAACAAGTTCGAAGACACCG
>CAZQMF010000147.1:0-2093 GCA_964594235.1 uncultured Acidimicrobiia bacterium | reverse complement strand
CGTGCCGGGGGAGTGTAGTACCGGCCAAGATGCCGACAAGAGCCGGGATAGCGGCCGACCGATTGGTTCTGCGGTTCGGTAGTGTCACGCGGCATGAACCGTGACATCTGGAACGCCCGCTACGCCGAACGGGACCTCATCTGGAGCGCAGAACCCAACCGCTTTCTCGTCGCTGAGGTGAGTGACATGGTGCCGGGTCGCGCGATCGACATCGGTGCGGGAGAGGGCCGAAACGCATTCTGGCTCGCCGAACAAGGCTGGAAAGTGACCGCAGTCGACTTCTCCGACGTGGCGATCGACAAGGGCCGTCAGATCGCCGAGCGACGGGGTCTGGACGTCGACTGGGTCGTCGCCGATCTTCATACCTACGTCCCGGCCGAAGCGAGCTTCGATCTGGTGGTCGAGTTCTACGTGCAGCTACCGGCACCACTCAGGCAGGAGATCTGGCGGAGAGCCGCGGCAGCCGTCGCTCCTGGAGGCACGCTGCTCGTCGTGGGACACGACCTCACGAACCTTGAGCAGGGCTACGGAGGTCCACAGAACCCGGCGGCCCTGTTCACACCCGACGATGTGGTCAGAGCCATCGAGGATCTGGAGATCGTGAAAGCCACACGTGTCGACCGTCCGGTGAACGGCCACGTCGCGATCGACGCATTGGTGCGTGCCGTCCGTGGCCGCGATTCGGCAACGTACAATGGCCGCACGGGGATGTAGCTCAGCTGGAAGAGCACCTGCCTTGCACGCAGGGGGTCGGCGGTTCGAGTCCGCTCATCTCCACGAACCGTTCAAGGAGGACTCATGCGTCGTGCCGTGATCGTTGATGCTGTTCGAACCCCAGCAGGCAAGCGTGGCGGATTCCTGAAGGACTGGCACGCGGTGGATCTTGCGGCCCACGTACTCGAGGCACTCGTCCAAAGAACGGGCGTCGACCCGGGCGCCGTCGATGACATCATCATGGGGTGTGTCACCCAAACCGGCGAGCAAGGCATCAACATCGCACGCAACGCGGCGCTGGCAGCAGGGTTCCCAGAGACCGTCCCCGGTGTCAGCATCGACCGTCAGTGTGGCTCCAGTCAACAGGCGGCGCATTTCGCTGCGCAAGGGGTGATGGCAGGCGTCTATGACATCGTCATCGCTGCGGGCGTCGAATCGATGACCAGAGTTCCAATGGGTGTAACCGCTTCACAGGGCCCGGGAATGGTGTTCGGCCCGAAGCTGCTCGACCGTTATGCCCTCGTGCCGCAGGGACTCTCCGCAGAGATGATCGCCGAGGAGTGGGATCTCAGCAGGGAACGACTGGATGCCATTTCGTACGAGTCGCACCGGCGTGCGGCGCAAGCCACAGACGAAGGGCGCTTCAAGCTCCAGATCGTGCCTACGGCCGGTCCTGACGGTGGTGATGTACTCGCCGACGAGGGCATCCGGCGCGATACGTCGATTGAGAAACTGGCGACGCTCCGTCCGGCGTTCAAAGAGGGCGGTGTGGTCACGGCCGGCAACTCGTCGCAGATATCCGACGGTGCGGCCGCACTGCTCATCATGGGTGAGGACACCGCAGAGAAGCTCGGCATGAAGCCGATGGCGCGATTCGTCGCGTTCGACGTCATCGGTGTCGACCCGGTCACGATGCTGAAGGGCCCCATCGTCGCCACGAAGCGGATCCTGGACCAGACCGGCATGTCGCTCGACGACATCGACCTCTTCGAGATCAACGAGGCGTTCGCGTCGGTGCTTGGAGCCTGGCTGATCGAGATGGACGAGGATCCGGAGACGCTGTGGGAACGCACGAACGTGAATGGGGGAGCGATCGCTCTCGGTCACCCGCTCGGGTGCTCCGGAGCGAAGCTCATGACCACCCTGGTCCACGAGATGCAGCGATCGGAGGCCCGCTACGGCCTCCAATCGATGTGCGAAGGCGGCGGTATGGCCAACGCAACGATCCTTGAACGGATCCGGTAGGCCGCCTTTCCAGTTCTGGCGTGAGAGAGGTGGGAATAGTGCCCCTAGCTCACGCACGAACGGATGGTGATGAATCCACAGGGTGTGGGTAACTCAGGGGATAACTACACGCGTGTAGTTCAGCGGTAGTTCGT
>CAZQMF010000146.1:0-2105 GCA_964594235.1 uncultured Acidimicrobiia bacterium | reverse complement strand
AAGAACGGCTTGTCGAGATTGGACAGCAGCAGCGGGCGAGTCGTGCCTATCGGCGCGAATCCGCTGCCTGATGCCACGACATGAACCACCTCGGGAAACTCGACCGTGCCCGAGCCAATCGGTCGGCCGATCGACGACGGCTCGGGAGAAGCGAGAACCTCTTCGAGTTCGGCTGCCATGGCATCGGTGCTCTCCTGCTCTCTCGCCTCGGAGATGATGACCAGGTTCGTGCCGAACTCGCGTGCGGCCTCGACCAGATTCGAGATCCGCAGACTCCCCTGCAGATACGGCAGATGTCGGATCTCGCCACTGTCGCCGAACTCGGTCTCGCTGAACTGGCATTGGAGCGGGTTGATCATCCAGCCGGGAAACTGGTCGGCCAAGAATCCGAACACCGCGCTGAACCCTTCTTTGGACGCGAGGCCGCCCCTGCTGATGGCGTGGACATGCGCCCAATCGACGTACGGGCGCACGAACGGGAATCGCCCGGCGAGCAGCGCTATGTCCCCAAGGGTGCCAAACGCACCGTCCCGACCTGCCGTCTCCAATCCCAACCCAACACCGAGATGCTCGATCTTGGGTGCGATCCGATCGAGTCGTTCCGAGATCAACTCGACCAGCTCGTCACCATCCCTTCCGTGGCGGTTGCCCGAGTGGACGCAGATCATTGGCGCGCCGACTGCCTTGCCGAGTTTCATCGTGTGCTCGATGGCGGACACGCACCGTGCGGCGCGTTCTTCGTCTTCCACCGTGAGCACGGCGAAGTAGGGAGCGTGGATGGTCACCTGAATGTCGCGCTCGGCGGCGAGCCTGCCGAATCTCTCACACCGGTCGATCTTCCACGGGAAACCGTCGACGAACGCCAGCTCGAAGGCACCATGTCTCCTCTCCACGAGGCTGTCGAGGAACGCCTCGTCGTCGGTGCCATCAGGAAGACCGGAGTACCCGAACCGGATCATGGTTGGAGGCTAGAGCCTCAGTAGATCTCGGGGATGAAGGTCTGGTCGCCTTTCGGTGGCCTGATATACCCGATGTCCGACTGTCGGGGCGGCAGGGCGATCGGCTCGGGCGTCAGATCCTGGTATGGGATCAGGCTGAGCAGATGGCTGATGGCGTTGAGCCTCGCCCGCTTCTTGTCGTCGGCGTTGACCACATACCAGGGCGCCTGCTTGATGTCCGTGTGGTTGAACATCACGTCCTTGGCGATCGAGTACTCAACCCATCTCGATCGGGATTCGAGGTCCATCGGGCTCAGCTTCCAGCGCTTCGTGGGTGTGTCCATTCGATCCTGGAAGCGGCGTTCCTGCTCCTCGTCGCTCACCGAGAACCAGTACTTGACGAGCGTGATCCCGGACCGCACGATCATGCGCTCGAACTCGGGGCAGGTGCGCAGAAACTCCCTGTACTGGTCTTCCGTGCAAAAACCCATCACCCGCTCGACCAGCGCCCGGTTGTACCAGGAGCGGTCGAACAGCACCATCTCGCCCGCGGCGGGGAGCCGGTCGACGTAGCGCTGGAACCACCACTGGGTCTTCTCCCGATCGGTGGGAGTGCCGAGCGCCTCGATGCGACACACGCGGGGATTGAGTGGCTCGGCGATGCGCTTGATGACACCACCTTTGCCGGCAGCGTCTCGACCTTCGAAGACGACGACGACCTTCGCTCCTGTCGCCTTGATCCACTCCTGGAGCTTCACCAGCTCGACGTGCAGCTCGGCAAGCTTCTTCTCGTAGACCTTCTTCTTCAGCTTGGGTCGACGTTCCGTCGCCTGATCGCCACCCACTTTGACCTGATCGATAATCGGATGCTCAGTCTCGTCGCTCACCCAACCGAGCCTACAACGCTCGTCCGTCTGGCGTCCACCGATACACACCCGTCAAGCGTGTGTCTTCCCAACACCGACGCCGGGTGGGCGCTCAGAGTCGTCTGTACATGAGGGACGAGCGCGCGACGATTCCGAACCCCATGTCGAGATGGAAGCGTTGATCGGAACCGACCCACGCGATCGTCGCGCCAAGGCGCTTGGTTCGACGGATCGCCTTCACTTCGTCGGCGATCCCCCTGTCACGACTCGATCGACGCGAGGGCGACCAGCCGTCCTTCCA
>CAZQMF010000145.1:0-2112 GCA_964594235.1 uncultured Acidimicrobiia bacterium | reverse complement strand
GTGACGGTGATCTGACTGGGTGTGACGTCGATCTTCATACTCTCAGCCTAGGACTAACCAGGACTCACTGAGGCGGCGAGGCCCAACACCGATGCTCGACCGAAAGCGACGAAGATCCCTCCGTTACTTTGCACCGTCCGTAGCCTGGTCTTCCCCAGGATCCTGGCTTTGGGCCACCTCCCCGGTCAGGCTTTGCCTGAAGACCCCCTCCGCCCCTTCCGGGCCACCCCCCCAACATTCGGCCTTTGGCCTCGCGAGGGGAGGGGACGACTCGGCCCTCGGCCTCGCGACAGATTGGGTCGTGCTCTCGCTCTCAACCGTTCGCTGGCCGCTGTCAGCGCGTTTCCTCGATGATCTCTTCGACCTTGGCCCGGTCGGCTGAACGAACGAGCAGCCGGTGCCGCTGGATGAAACCACCGGTGGGGAACAGGCCGGTGTCGTCAGCGGGGAGCAGTTCCACGTGGATTCCCGCCTCCCTGCACGCTCGCTCTACCAGTTGAGCCCGGACCCTGTTGCCGCCGATGTTGATGTAGTCGAAGTCCTTCACGCGGCCCAACGCTATACCATCGGAGCATGCTCTGGTTCGACCATGTGATCATGGCCGTGCGGGACCTCGATCAAGCAGCTGAGATGCTCCTCGAGACGCATGGTCTCCAATCGACTCCCGGCGGGCGGCATGTCGGTCTCGGCACCGGCAATCGGATCGCTCCTCTCGGAGACTCGTACCTCGAGCTGATGGCGGTGGTCGATGAGGTGGAGGCGGCAGCCTCAGACCTTGGCAGATGGGTGACCGCGCAGACCGCCGATGGGGATCGCCTCGCGGCGTGGTGCCTGCGCACCGACGACATCGATGGAGTGGCGGACCGGCTCGATCTGACACCGGTACCGATGAGTCGCCTCCGACCCGACGGAGTCGAGCTGTCGTGGCGTCTTGCCGGTCTCGACACGGCCCTTCCGAGCGGACTTCCGTTCTTCATCCAGTGGGATGTTCTGCCTACCGAACACCCTGGGCAAACACCCGGGGGTGGTTCAGGCATTTCGTGGATCGAGGTCGGAGGAGACCCTGAACAACTCGCCGAGTGGCTCGGACCGAACGATCTCGACGTGCGTCTCGTCGATGGTCCTCGAGGGATCCATCGAGCCGGGATCGGCGGCCTGATCCTCTAGGAGACCGCGCGCGGTCCCTCGATTCCGGTGACCTGCCAGCCTTCTGAGGTTTGCTGCAGGCGGTAGGTGAACCAGGTGCCGCACAGCCCGCTGCACCAAAGGCTCACCGGCACGAGGGCACCTTTGTCGTCAAACGTCGGCTCCCCAACACCGAGGATGGCCGATCCCTCGATTGTTGGCATCAGGTCGCTGGTCCGATACTCCGCAGGGTCATCGATCCACTGAACCGATCCGAAAGGAGCGACGACCATCTCGATGGCGTCTCGCTCGTTCTGGGTCAGCGCACGCGACGCGGCCGTTGGTTCCGTGCCCGTCCCGGCGTAGGGATCGGTGCTGGTTTGGATCAGGTATGTGGTGAACGGTGGGGGACTGCCTCCGAATGTGTTGTCCACGGTGATCAGCTGCCGAATCGAGGACGCCATGACGCCAGCAGTATCTCCTGCAGGGGGTGAGGCAGGCCCGCCGCAGCCCGTGGCCGTGACGGCGAGTACCACCACGGTCGCGACGAGGAGCCACACGAGCCGACGAGGAGACGCTCCGGTCCGGTCGCGCACCTGACCCGTCGGCTTCGACTCCACTTCACCTTCCTCTCGCGCCGGTCAAGCTATCACGGATGTGTTGATCTCCGGCAGTCCGGCGCGTCGGGCTCGTGTTGTCAGCGACGTCCTCGCGACGGTATAATTCGCTTGTTGGCGAATCACCGAAAATGAGTATCAACGAGATCCTCAAGGCACTGTCGGATCCAACCCGGCGGCAGATCCTGCACCTCCTGCGGAAGGGTGATCTGACTGCGGGAGAGCTCGCCGACCACTTCGATCTTGCCAAGTCGACGATGTCGGGCCACTTCAACGTGCTGAAAGCAGCCGGGCTGATCGTCTCGGAGCGCAGCCGAAACCAGATTGTCTACTCTGTCAACATGTCGGCGTTCGACGATGCGGCGGCGGC
>CAZQMF010000144.1:0-2172 GCA_964594235.1 uncultured Acidimicrobiia bacterium | reverse complement strand
TCGATCGGCGGGGAATGCACGACGTGATCGCCGGCACGGTGGTCCAGCGCACCTCTGGTCGTGGCGGAGAGGGAGGGATTTGAACCCTCGAGGGAGCTTAAACCCCCTACTCGCTTAGCAGGCGAGCGCCTTCGACCGCTCGGCCACCTCTCCTTCACCGCCTCGGCGGCGCGATCAAGTTACCGGTTCACCGGTCGGAGCACCAAACGACCTCTTCTCGTCACTGCTGGCCGTACATAGTGCTGCCAGCAGTGACGAGAGTGGCTCATGTCTTGACCATGACGAAACACGCGGATCCCTGGTCTGTAGGACCGTACGTTTCGATCTGCCATTGATCCCCGAACAGTGCCACCTCCTCTCCGGGTTCGATCGGAGGCGCTCCCCAGCGCGATGGGCCCTGGAAGCTCATCCGAGGAAGGTCGGCCGTCCGGGCGTAAAAGCACCACATAACGAAGACCGATCCCGACCGCGCAAGTCGGCTGATCGCCGACGCCACCTCCGGGCGCTGGTTGGGTGGGAAGTCGTCGACAGTGCCTCCGTCGAAGAGCAGATCGAACGGGCCGGAGACAGCCTCATTGGGAAGCTGTAGAAGGTCGGCGATCACAAAGCGGGGAGCCCGCGAAGCTCCGGCCACCGCATCGCGGGCACGCCCGATTGCGACTTCGGAGAAGTCCACTCCCACGACGTCGAACCCTCGACCTGCGAGGTACACAGAGTCCACTCCTGTGCCACATCCGAGGTCGATCGCCCGTCCAGGGCTCAGGTTCTCAGGCGTGATTCTCCCCTTCTCGCACAACTCCACGAGTGCCTGACGAGGACCCGACTCCCAGGGTGCGCCCCTTCGGTACATCCAGTCATAGGGCCTCGATCCGAGACGGGCGAAGAGATTCAGCAGACTCCGGGACACGAAGTCATCATGCCACGACCGAGTCCCTGCGGCAGTGCCCGACCGACGGGTTTTGCCGCGAACTGAACGCGTGTTTAGGATGCTGCACATGAGTTCAACACCGTCGGACGACCGGACGGCAAAGGCACGCATCCGCGACGCCGCCATCAGCTGTGTCGCACGATACGGGACAGCCGGCGTCACCGTCCGCAAGATCGCTTCGATCGCCGACGTGTCGCCGGGACTCATCATTCATCACTTCGGCTCCATGGAAGAACTGCGATCGGCCTGTGACGAATACGTAGCCTCGGTGATCCGGGAGGCGAAGCTCTCCTTCGCCGACGAGGAGCTCGATTTCGATCTCCTTGCTACCTTGCGAAACGCCAACTCAGGAACGCTCGCCGGGTACCTCGCCGCAGTACTCGCAGAGGACTCGCCGGCCGTCTCGAAACTGATCGACGACCTGGTAGCTGACGCCGAGGGCTACCTCGCGCGATACGAGCAAGCCGGCTGGATCACTCCGTCGGCCACTCCCCGAGCCCGCGCCGCCATTCTGATGATCTGGAATCTCGGTGCACTGGTGCTGCACAAGCACGTGCAGCGATTGGTGGGCGTCGACCTGACCGACCCAGAGTACGGCAGTGACCCTGAACAGATTGCGCCCTACTGGGCACCAGCCTTTGAGATCCTTGGAGGGGTCCTCGTCGGCGATTTCGTCCAAGAGATGCAGACCATGATCGGGGGTCTCGCGCAGCGACCCGACCCGGAGCCACAGGAGGAATCATGACCGACCAGATCGCCATCCACACCGATGGCCTCACGAAGCACTACGGCGACCTGCAGGCCCTGGTCGACCTCGACCTAGATGTGCTCGCCGGGGAGGTGTTCGGCTATCTCGGCCCGAACGGTGCCGGCAAGACCACCACGATCCGGCTCCTCATGGACGAGCTCAGACCGACCGGAGGGTCTGCCTCGATCCTCGGCATGGACGTCCGTCAGCAGGCCGTCAAGCTGCGGAAATCAATCGGCTACGTCCCCGGCGACCTGGCGATGTACCCGAACCTCACAGGGCGGGACACGCTCACCTACTTCGCCAATCTGCGCGGGGGCGTCGACTGGTCCTATGTCGACGAGCTTGCAGAGCGGCTCGACGCCGACCTGACGAAGAAGGTGGGTGACCTGTCGTCCGGCAACCGCCAGAAGGTCGGCATCATCCAAGCGTTCATGAACCGCCCAACGGTCTTGATGATGGATGAGCCTTCGTCCGGACTCGACCCGCTCATCCA
>CAZQMF010000143.1:0-2293 GCA_964594235.1 uncultured Acidimicrobiia bacterium | reverse complement strand
TGCCGCGTCACCGAGGCGTTGCGACACCATCCCCAGCTTGGGTTCGACGAATGATTGGTACGGGCTGTCATCCCGATCGCAGAACGACAGCAAGAGCGCTGCATCTTCGTCCCTCCCGGCCGCGGCCCATGCTCGCCCGATTCCGGTGAGCGCATACAGCGTCGCCTCGCGCATGCCGGACCGATCCGCCATGTCGAGTGCCTCGTAGAGCCGTTCGAGAGCGGAGTCGATCCGCCCGAGCTCGATCTCGGGCAGCGCGGCTCGACACCTCGAGATCACGACTCCCCAGCGATGGTTGACCGATTCGAAGTGTTCGAGGGCTTCGAGTGCGTAGCGGATGGACAACTCGTAGTCGCCTTGGCTGAACCACGTCCAGCTCAACCTGCTGAGTGCGTACCCCTGGCCGCTCGGATCATTGAACTTGACGAACACGTCCTGTGCTCTGCCGTGGTACTCGGCTGCAGCAGCATGATCACCGACTTCGTCTGCAGCCACGCCGAGTTTGGACAGAAGGTAGGCACGTCCGAGTTCAGCGCCCACCGCTCCGAGGTGCTCTTCGGCCGCGATGAAGATGGACCGGCCACCCTCGATGTCGCCCGCCATCAGCCTGGCCCAGCCGTGCCACGCCGGCAGGGACGTGTACAAGTTGGCGTCGCGCTCGACAGAGAGCGACTCCGCCCGACTGAACCAGTCCAGTGCGGTATCGATCTCTCCGGCAATACAGGCGGCGACACCGAGATCCGTGAGGCACCACACCAGTGTGCGACCGCCGACGACCTCGCAGGCAGGCAGCAACGTGAGGAGCTCCTCAGTGGCGGGTGCCGGTTCGACGAAGTTCAGCGCGAACTCGTAGTGATAGAGCTTGGCTAGCAAGTACGCGGCGTCGTTCAGCGGTGAACCTGGACGATCCTCACGGATCTGTGACAAGCGGGCGAACATGTCTGCGCCGTCGGTCCACGAGTACAAGAACAGAAAGAACAGCAGGGCGTCGAGGATGGGAAGGCACTCATCTGCGTCTCGATGCCGGTGGACCCACTCGGCTGCGGAACGGACGTGATCCCATTCGGCGGCGACCTCATCACGGACAGCAACCTGACCCTGCGAACCTTCCAGGTCGGCGGACCGTGCGAGGAGGAACTCGGCGTAGTGGCGAGCGTGTCGTTCCTCCAGCTGCGCCCGCCGCTCTCCGAGCTTTTCGAGAGCGAAGTCCCGCACCAGAGGGTGGAGGTCGAATCGATCGACGCCGCTGCGTTGCACGAGCGACTTCTTCAGCAGATTGAACAGGGTCGGCAAGGTGGTGCCCGTGACGGATGCGGCTGCTTCACGGGTGAAGGATGAAGGAAATACGCCGAGGCTGGCCAGGGCCACCCTGCCGGAGTCGTCGAGCAAGTTCCACGAATAGTCGAACACGGCCCTGAGGCTGCGGTGCCGCTCGGGGATGTCACGTGCGGTCGCTTCCAAGAAGTCGAGGTTCTTCGAGATCTCGTCGGCGATCTCCCTCGTAGAGAGCATCGGGGTCCATGCCGCTGCCAGCTCGATTCCGAGTGGGAAGCGGCCGACCAGATCGCAGATGCGATCGATGTCCGGATCGTCCTCATCGAGGGTTCCGCCCGCTTGACGGGAACGGTCCATGAGCAACGCCGAAGCGTCGTTCCCGTCCCTCGGAAGGCCCCCAACCTCGTGAATCCACTCACTCTGGAGGCCGAGGCGCTCCCTGCTCGTGACGATCACGGTCGTGTCGGGAGCTTCGGTCACGATCTCCTGAACGAAGTCGGCGTTGTCGAGGAGGTGTTCAAAGTTGTCGAGCACCAACATCATCGGGTGCATGGCGAGTCGGTCGAGGACCTGACGCTTCTCCGTCAACCAGGATGACAGCAGATGAAGGTCGATTGTGAAGTCGAGGCTGTCGGCGAGTGTCTTGACCATCCCATCAACCGTCGAGACCGGTACAAGGGAGACGAAGTGGGCGACAACTCGCTGTTCCTCGGCGCACCGACGTGCCACCTCGACCGCGAGTCTGGTCTTGCCCGCACCACCGTGGCCCACGAGGGTGAGTATCCGGCGGGCTGGGTCGGCCGCTTGACGGGCAAGATCCGTGATCTCGGCGCTCCGTCCGATGAACGGTGTAGCGAATTCCGGCAGTTTGGCCGTTGTGGTGGTCAGGGTCCGGAGTGGTGGGAACGAGGAAGGCAGGTCGGGAATCATCACCTGATGGATGCGTTCCGGCGTGCTCAAACCCCTCAGGAGATGTGTGCCCAGTGGCTGTGTGGTGAGTTCGTCGGGAAGGGACCGA
>CAZQMF010000142.1:0-2295 GCA_964594235.1 uncultured Acidimicrobiia bacterium | reverse complement strand
GGGCTCGTTTCCAGTTCGAGACGATTGGCCACGAACCGACGCTAGCTCGGTTCTCGGTCTTCGGTTATCAGTCGTCGGTAGGAAGGCTCGCTCCGCTCGCCGTGCCCCGCTTCCCGGGACCTTGGAGCGATTGTCTTACCGAAAACCGAAAACCCATGACCGACAACCTACGAATGCAACTCCACCACGTCACCGTCGGCGAGCTGGTGCTCTCGTCCGACCTGCTGGCCGTCGAACGTGGCCGATCCCCAGATGCGGGCGAACCGCAGGTTTCGTGCGAGGTCTTTGTGCACCAGAATTGCGACATCCTCGACGGCATCTCCCTTCCTGATCGTGTAGGGCCGATGCATGTCTGGTGGCTTGCCGGGCACCTTCGTGTAGACACGAACGATGTCGAGGTGATCGAAGAGCCATTGTCCGATCGAGTCGAGGCCGGTCCCCTCTGTGGCGGACACGGCGATGGCCGGGTAGTCGAGTCCGAGGAGCTCCTCGAGCACCTGGGCCGATTCCATGCACTTCGAGGCGCGGTCGGCCTTGGTAGCGACGAGAAGCGTCGGCAGGACGATCGCAAACGGATCGTCATCTTGGTTCATTCGATCCCAGGAACCGGTGAGGGTGATCCGGCGCGACGCAAGCGCGGTGTGCAGCGACTCGACCCGCTCGACGCACCCCGCCGTCGACACATCCACCACGAGGAGGCATGCGTCGGCGGGTTGCAGGGCATTCGCCAGCCAGGGAATCGGATGGTCGGCGGCCACCGGAGGGAGGTCGACGAGTTGGAAGGCGATGTCCTCGTATTGGAGCATGCCCGGGTGGGGGTACTGGGTCGTGAACGGATACGGCCCCGACTGGGTGTGGGAACGGGTCAGCTGCTCGTGGAGAAGCGACTTTCCGGCGTTCGGGGGTCCGAGGAGCGCCACCTGCGCCGCCCCTTCGGGTCGAACGACGGTCGGAGGACCACTCCTGGCGCCTCCCTTTCTCGGCCCCGCGAGCTCGTCTGTCAGCTCCTTGATACGGGTCTTGATATCGGCCCTGAGATGCTCCGTGCCTTTGTGCTTCGGCACGGTCCGGTACATCTCCTTCAGCGCGGCGAGCCGTTCGTCAGGGTCGCGGCTTCGCCGGTACGCCGCCTCTGCCGACTTGTAGTCGGGAGTGAGGTTGGCGGGCATGGCTCCATTATCGTCCGGGAACACCGCCGCACGCGTAGGTGTTGAAAAAGGGGGTTCACACGACACACGATCTGTGTCATAGTTCACGGGCGTGTGCGGTCGCCCCACCGTGCCGAACCTGAATGACGGAGGACAATCCCCATATGGCAACGATCGACCAGACGCGTCCCAACGGCAAGCCGGCACCAGACCGTGTTCGTAGGGATCGTCGAAGCAAGCTCACGGATGAACGAGGCAGACTGACAACCGATCTCGTCAGTCAGTATCTCACCGCGATCGGCGAGTACGACTTGCTCACCGCGGAACAGGAGGTTGAGCTCGCTCAGAAGATCGAGAGCGGCGAGGACGCCGCGGAGAAGCTCGGACAGGGTGGGTTCGGTTCCAAGAAGGAAGAGATCGAGCTGCGGCGCAAGGAGCGGCTCGGCCGTGAAGCCAAGGACGCGTTTCTCACCGCAAACCTCAGACTCGTCGTGGCCAATGCGAGGCGGTATGCCAACACGTCCGGAATCGACTTCCTCGACCTCATCCAGGAGGGGAACCTCGGGCTGATCAGGGCGGTCGAGAAGTTCGACTGGCGCAAAGGGTTCAAGTTCTCGACATATGCCACCTGGTGGATCCGACAGGCCATCACCCGGGCCATTGCCGACAAGTCGAGGACTGTCCGCATCCCCGTGCACCTCCATGACACGCTTGCCGCGGTGCGCGCAGCGCAAGCGAGTCTGAAAGCCGAACTCGGACGAGATCCGAAGCCTGACGAGATCGCCGAAGAGGCGGGTGTCACCGTCGACAAGGTCGAGCTGGCGCTCGGTGTGGCGGACACGGTCTCGCTGGAACAGCCGGTGGGAGAGGACGGCGCACAGCTCGGGGACTTCATCGAGGATGAGGAGGCAACCGACCCGGTGCAGATCACCGAGGAGATGGACGTTGCGCAGAGTCTGCGGGTTTCCATCGAACGGCTTCCGGAACGGGAAGGTCGGATCCTCGCCCTCCGCTACGGGTTCTACGACGGTGTGCCGCGCACTCTCGAGGAGATCGGAGACGAGTTCAACCTCACGCGTGAACGGATCCGTCAACTCGAGAAGCTCGCTCTGTGCAGGCTTCGCCACCCGTCGTTTGGCATCAGGGA
>CAZQMF010000141.1:0-2348 GCA_964594235.1 uncultured Acidimicrobiia bacterium | reverse complement strand
GGAGCCGATGGAACACCTCGCCAAGGACGGCGAGCTGATGGCCTACAGACACGAAGGGTTCTGGCAACCGATGGACACGATTCGAGACAAGGTTCTCCTGGAGCGACTCTGGGACGATGGCGATGCGCCGTGGCGGATCTGGGAGTAGGGATGCGAGTACTGCTCACTGGACACAACGGCTACATCGGGACGATCCTCGCTCCCCGTTTGCAGGCCGCCGGCCACGATGTTGTCGGGCTGGACCACTACCTGTTCGCCGACTGCACGATCGGACCGGACGTTGCCGACATCCCGGCGATCCGCAAGGACATTCGCGATGTCACCCTCGACGATCTCGAAGGGTTCGACGCGGTCTGTCATCTTGCCGGCATCTCGAACGATCCTGTGGGTGACCTGAACCCGGAAGCCACCTACGAAATCAACCACCGTGCATCGACCCGGCTCGCGGAACTGTCGAAGCAGGCGGGCGTCGAACGTTTCGTCTTTTCCTCCTCCTGCTCGATCTACGGATCGTCTCCTGGCGGCATCGTCGATGAAGAGTCCCCGATCAACCCGGTGACGCCGTACGGCTGGTCCAAGATCTACGTCGAACAGGACCTCGCAAAGCTGGCCGACGACGACTTCTCGCCAACCTACTTGCGCAACGCTACCGCCTACGGGTTCTCACCGAGGCTTCGGGCCGACCTCGTGGTCAACAACCTCGTCGGATACGCGGTTGTGCAAGGAACGGTGCTGATGAAGAGCGACGGCTCCCCGTGGCGGCCGCTCGTTCACATCGAGGACATCGCGAGGGCGTTCGAGGCGATGCTGATCGCCGATAGGGAACGAATCCACGACCAGGCCTTCAACATCGGGGCCACCGAGGAGAACTACCAGATCCGTGACGTCGCGCAGATCGTGCAGGAGACCGTGCCGGGCAGCGAGATCCGCCTTGCGGACACGGCCGGCCCCGATATCCGCGACTACCGGGTCGATTGCTCCAAGGTGGCAGACACGGTGCACGAGTTCTCGCCCGTCTGGACGGTGCGCAAGGGTGCAGAAGAGGTGTACGACGCCTACCTGCGGTACGGCCTCGACGACGACCTGTTCGGCGAGCGCCTGCTTCGAATCAAGACGATCAAGGCCAAGCAGGCCCGCGGGCTGGTCACGGAGGATCTGAGAGTGGTTGGCAATGAGTGAGCCCATATTCAAAACCACCGATCGGTGCAGGGGATGTGGAGCCGAAGGGCTTCGCAACTTCCTCGATCTCGGGCGGGTCCCGCTTGCAGATGCTCTCGTACCGGAGAGCCGGCGGGGCATCGAGGAGGCGCGCTACCCCCTCACTGTCGCGTTCTGCCCTAGCTGCTCGCTCGTGCAAATCAGAGAGACCGTCCCGGCGACCACGCTGTTCGGCGAGGAGTACCCCTACTACTCGTCATTCAGCCCGTATCTGGTCGAGCACTCGCGCCGCAACGTCGAGGCGATCGTCGACGATCGGAGGCTGGGTCCGGATCATCTGGCCGTGGAACTCGCGAGCAACGATGGCTATCTGCTCCAGTGGTTCCAGAAGGCCGGCGTGAAGGTCCTCGGCATCGATCCTGCGCCCGGTCCCGCCCAAGCCGCCATCGAGAAGGGCATTCCGACACTCGTCGAGTTCTTCGATGATGACATGGCCGGGCGACTCCGGTTGGAGGGTGTGGTCGCCGATGTCATCATCGGCAACAACGTTCTCGCTCACGTCCCGAACCAGAACCGGTTTGTCGCGGGAATCGCCCGGTTGCTCGCGGATGATGGAATCGCTGTCCACGAGTTCCCGTACGTTCGCGATCTGGTCGATCATGTCGAGTTCGACACCATCTATCACGAGCATGCCTGCTACTTCTCGGTGCATGCCGTCAGGGACCTCTATGGACGCCATGGACTGCCGCTCATCAAGGTCGAGCATTTGCCGATCCACGGTGGATCGCTCCGCGTGACGTTCGGTCGTGGCAGCGCTCCCGACCCGTCCGTCGAGGAGTACCTCTCGGAGGAACGTCGGATCGGCCTCACCGACTTCACCTACTACGAGGCGTTCGCCGGCAGGGTCAAGAACGTCAAGGCCGAGCTTCGAGCACTCCTCGATGATCTCAAGTCGGAGGGTGCAAGCATCGCAGCCTACGGAGCAGCCGCGAAGGGAACTACCTTGCTCAACTACACGGGTGTTGGCGCCAACTACCTGGAGTACGTGGTGGACCGAAACGTGCACAAGCAGAACTGGTACATGCCAGGTGTCGACCTACCCATCCACGACCCGACGATGCTGCTCAAGGATCGCCCCGACTACACGCTCATCCTCGCGTGGAACTTCAAGGACGAGATCATCGCTCAGC
>CAZQMF010000140.1:0-2379 GCA_964594235.1 uncultured Acidimicrobiia bacterium | reverse complement strand
CGTTCCCTGATCCTGAGGACGTCGATGAGTGATGGTCTCCTGGCACAGATCCACGATCCCCGCGACCTCGCGGAGTTGTCGTACGACCAACTGAGGGACCTCAGCGCGGAGATTCGTGCCTTCCTCGTCGACCAGATCAGCAACACAGGCGGGCACCTGTCGCCAAATCTCGGCATCGTAGAGCTCACGCTGGCCATTCACCGCAGCTTCGACAGTCCCCGTGACCGCATCATCTTCGACGTCGGTCATCAGGCGTACGTGCACAAACTGATCACCGGCCGTCACGATTTCTCCGAGTTGCGGCGGTTTGGAGGACTCTCAGGCTATCCGAACAGGCAGGAGAGCGAGCACGATTGGGTGGAGAACAGCCATGCGTCCACGGCACTCAGCTACGCGCTTGGAAACGCGCTGGCTGTCGCTCGCCGAGGCGAAGATGCCTACACGGTGGCCGTGATCGGCGATGGTGCGCTCACAGGCGGCATGGCCTACGAGGCGCTGAACCACATTGCGGTTGTGCAGCCGCCGCGTCTGGTCATCGTCCTCAACGACAACGGCCGGTCGTACGCCCCTACCGTCGGCGGGATCGCGGCGCTCGCCCACATTCGATTCGACCCTCGGTACGAGTGGGCGAAGAAGACACTCGGCAAGATGCTCCGTGGTATTCCGGGTGTCGGCGACAGCGTCGACGAACTCGCCCGCCGGCTCAAGGAAGGTCTCAAGCAGCTCATCGAACCAGGCACCGTGTTCGATGCCATGGGTCTCAAGTACTCGGGCGTCATCGATGGGCACGACATCGAGGCACTCGAAGAGGCGTTCGCGCACGCCCGCACGTTCGACGAGCCGACGGTCGTGCACGTCGTCACGGAGAAGGGCAAAGGGTACGAGCCGGCGATCCTCGACGAGGTGGACAAGTTGCATGGTGTCGGATCGTTCCACGTTCCGACCGGTCGGCCCAAGAACTCCGAGCTGAAACTCACCGACATCGCAGGCAGGGCACTCCTCCACGCGGCAAGAGAGCACCCCGAACTCATCGGCATCTCTGCCGCGATGGTCTCGAGCACCGGGTTCGCAGAGATGGCCGAGGAGTTCCCGGATCGGGTCATCGACACGGGCATCGCGGAACAACACGCCGTTGCCCTGTCCGCGGGCCTCGCCATGTCAGGGCTTCGTCCCGTCGTCGCCATCTACTCGAGCTTCCTTCAGAGGGCGTTCGACCAGATCACGATGGACGTCGCCCTCCACGACCTCCCGGTCGTGTTCCTGATCGACAGGGCCGGGGTGACAGGACCGGACGGTGCCTCCCACCACGGCGCATTCGACCTCTCCTATCTTCGGATGATCCCCAACATGACGATAGGCGCCCCGTCGGATGCCACCGAGCTCTGCGCCATGATCGGGACGGCGATGGAGACGGAGGGACCCATGGCGATTCGCTTCCCGAAGGGAGCGGCGGGCTCGCTGCCAGGTCTTCCAGTCGAGCCCATGGAGGTCGGAGTCTGGGAGGAGCTTCGCGCCGGCACCGACGCTGTTGTCTTCGCGGTGGGGAAGATGGTGGAGTCGGCGGTGAAGGCTGCGATCGCTCTCGAACAGCGCGGCCTATCGGTCGGTGTCGTGAATGCACGGTGGGTCAAACCCATGGATCCGCGAGTTCTCGAGTGGGCAGCGAGTGTTCCCCATGTGGTCACGATTGAGGACAATGTGCTGTCTGGTGGTTTTGGGGAGGGGGTCATGGATCTCCTGAGTGACAGTCCGTCCAAGGTGCATGCCATCGGACTTCCAGACCGATTCCTGCCGTTCGGATCTGCGTCCGCCGTCCTGGAATCGGTAGGAATGGATGTCGAATCCCTGGTCGATCGCATCGCATCGGCCATCAGCTGACCTGCATGGCGAGTCCCCGGAATACCGATACCAGTTGAAGTCGGCATTCTCCGCCCGCTAAGTTGGCATGGCGGGTTTCCCGCTGGACTACTGGAGGTGGAGGTCGAATGGCGAAGAAGGTAGTACTACTAGTGGTCGTTCTTGCAATGGTCGCTGCCGCGTGTTCAAGCACCGATAGTGGTGCCACTGCACAGAAGTCATTGCTGGACGACGTCATAGCTCGCGGGAAGCTGCTCTGCGGCGTCAATAATGCGGTACCGGGCTTCGGTTTCGTAGATTCCGCGGGTGCATTCTCGGGTTTTGATATCGACTTCTGCCGCGCTGTCGCGGCCGGCGTGCTTGGCGACCCGAATGCTGTGGAGTTCAAGCCCCTTACCGCACAGCAGCGTTTCACTGCGCTTCAGTCAGGCGAGATTGACGTTCTGATTCGTAACACGACCTGGACCGCATCGAGGGATGGGTCGGAGGGAGCGACTTTCCTGACCACAACCTTCTACGATG
>CAZQMF010000139.1:0-2406 GCA_964594235.1 uncultured Acidimicrobiia bacterium | reverse complement strand
CACATCGACGGCCGCGCTCCCGGTGAGGCCCCCTACACGCTGCTCGACTATTTCCCTGACGATTTCCTGATGGTGCTCGACGAGAGCCATGTGACCGTCCCGCAGATCAGAGGCCAGTACGAGGGCGATCGCAGCCGCAAGACGGTGCTGGTCGAGCACGGATTCCGTCTGCCGTCGGCGATGGACAACCGGCCACTGCGGTTCGACGAGTGGTTGGACAAGACCAACCAGGTGATCTTCATGTCGGCGACGCCCAGCCCGTTCGAGCTGGAGCACTCGTCACGAGTCGTTGAACAGATCGTCCGTCCGACCGGCCTGGTCGATCCCGAAGTGATCGTCCGGCCCACAAAGGGGCAGATCGACGACCTCCTCGACGAGATTCGGAGTCGTGCAGCGGCCGATCAGCGAGTCTTGGTGACGACCCTGACGAAGAAGATGGCCGAAGACCTGACTGACTATCTCCTTGAGGTCGGGGTTCGCGCCCGCTATCTGCACTCGGAGATCGACACTCTGGAACGGGTGCAGATCTTGCGTGAGCTGCGTCTCGGCGAGTTCGACGTGCTCGTCGGCATCAACCTGTTGCGCGAGGGTCTCGACCTACCGGAGGTATCGCTCGTCGCGATTCTCGACGCCGACAAAGAGGGGTTTCTCCGATCCGAGACGAGCCTCATCCAGACGACTGGTCGGGCGGCCCGAAATGTCGATGGTCAGGTGATCATGTACGCCGACCGGGTGACGGACTCGATGGAGCGGGCGATCGGTGAGACGAACCGGCGCAGGGAGCGCCAGGTCGCATTCAATGCAGAACATGGCATCGACCCGCAGACGATCCGTAAGAAGGTGAGTGACATCCTCGAGTTGGTCCAGTCGCACGACACTGCGGTGCAACGCCGTAGGACCGAGGTCGGACGCAGAGAACCACTCGACTTGGCCGACGACGACTTGCAGCGGCTGATTCTGAGCCTCGAGGACGAGATGCACGAAGCGGCCAAGGAACTCCGCTTCGAGTACGCCGCCAGGCTCCGTGACGAGATCGCCGAACTGAAACGCGATCTGCGGGACGCGACCGAGGCGGCTCGGTGACCCACAGAGCCGGGTTGAGTCTCGAGGGCTCCCCGCAGGGCGAGCCCGTCCCGGGCTTCAGCGGGTGGCTCAAAAGGCACCGTGTCGAGCTGTTCCTCGGGCTGCTCGTGCTGGTGATCGTGGGTCCCGTCGTTCAGAAGGACGCAGCCCAGCAGGCCTCCCGCTACGCACTCACCGCGGCTGTCGTTGAGGAGCACACGTTCGTTCTGGACGACTATGTGCAGGTGCTCGGTGTGGACCGGGCGTTCTACGAAGGGCATACGTACTCGGACAAGGCTCCGGGGCAGCCGCTGCTCGCGGTCCCGTTCTATGCGCTGTACCGGTGGGTGGGTGGTGAGCAGGGAACGATGTTGCGTGTGGAAGGGAACCTGGGTTTGTGGTGGCTGACGTTCTGGTTCGCTGCCCTTCCGGCGGCCGGCTTGGCGGTGCTCATGTACCGGGCCGCTCTTCGTGTTGCACCGGATGGAGCCCTTCCTGCTGCGCTGGGCATGGCGCTCACCACGATGCTGCTTCCCTTCTCGACGCTGCTGTTTGGCCATGTGTTGGCGGCGTTCCTGGGATTCTGGGCATTCCTTCTGGTGTCGAAGGATCCCTCGTCCCGGCGCGTCTTGCTCGCCGGCGGTCTAATGGGGCTGGCGGTCACCGTCGAGTACACGATGGCGATCCTGGCGCTGGTTCTGGGTGTCTATCTTCTCTGGAAAGCACGTGCGGAGACCGGTTGGTACATCCTCGGCGGAGCCCCATTCCTTCTCGCCCTCGCCGCCTACAACTGGGCGGTCTTCGGTAACCCGATCGTGCTCTCCTACCAGGTGTCGGCGTTTGGCGGGACGGTTGAGGCGCCACGTTCGGTTGGGAGCGTTTTCTCGAGCATCCACATTGGTCACTTGGTCGAGGTCTTTCTCGCTCCTCGAGGGTTCCTAGCCGCGACACCCCTCGTGGTCGTCGGTCTCATCGGTGTGGTGTTGATGATCCGGCGCCGACCCCTTCGGGCGGAGGGGATCGTGTCGGCCGCTACGTTCCTCGGGTTCCTGATGATTCCTCTGATGTGGGGAAACCCGTGGGGGGGAGACTCGCCGGGACCGAGATACATGTTGGCTGCCCTGCCGTTCCTGGCGGCGCCGTTGGCGTTGGCGTGGCGTCGCATACCCCTGGTGTCGATCCTTGCCTGCGTACTCGGGGCTGTGACGATGGGGCTTGCGACGTTGACGGATCCGCTCATCCGCCGACAGATCGTCTACCCGCTCGCAACGTGGCTGAGCCTCGCATGGCACGGTGACTGGGTGACGACGCTGTTCACCATGTGGTTGGGTGCATGGGGCTGGG
>CAZQMF010000138.1:0-2433 GCA_964594235.1 uncultured Acidimicrobiia bacterium | reverse complement strand
GATGATCAATGGGCCACAGTGGAACGCGTGCTCGGGTTCCACGCAGACAGCTGCCCGGTCGCCCGCGACAGCCGTACGGCCATCGCGATCACCACCCGGTCGCCGACTACCGAGCCGCGTCGGCGAGCGCTTTCGCGATACGTTGTTCGCTCACCTTGCCGCGGGTGCCCAGCGTCTGAGCGAAGAAGCTGACACGCAGTTCCTGGAGCATCCACGCGATATCGGCCAGCTCTGGTGTCGGGCCGATCACGCCGACGAGTCGATCATGCTCCGCCTCGAGGTGCTGCACGTTTGCCATCAGCTCGGCATCTCGGGCGGGATCCACCGCGAGGCGCTCCAGCCGGCGCTGCATGGCGCGCAGGTACCGTTCGACGTCGGCGAGATGACCTGCTCCGACCGAGGTGACGAACCCGGGATAGACGAACTGGTCGAGCTGGCCACGCATGTCGTCGCCTGCGGGGCCCTCCACCCCCACGAGAGCCCTCCGCACCTCGGCGGCAACTGCGAGGACTTCGAGCGACGCTCCCCCGACGGCGTCGACGCGTTCGGCGAGGTTATCGCGGGCCGTGGCAAGGAGGGCGTCGAACTCGACGGCGTTCCAGGCTGGTGCACCAGCGTCGGTGAGAACGGAACCGGCGACACATGTCGTGCAGTCGGCGGTCCACTCGGCCGGTGATCCATGCGGCCCCGACCGCACTGATCGTTTGGCTTCGTCGGTGAGGAGCAGCCGCAGGATCCGCCCTATCGATGGAAGGTTGAGCGCGAGGAGGCGGCGACACCCCTTCCACATGGCGTCCGCCTGCTCGAGCGGTGTTGCGAGAAGACGGACCGCGACCGAGCCACCTTCGTCCACGAGCGCCGGATATGCCTTGACGGGCGGATCCCCTATCTCGACGACCCGTGGCAACTCGCCAATGCTCCACGAAGTCAATCCGATTCGCTCGAGGTCATGGCCCGGGCCGGTGGCGGCGCGCGCCTGCTCCTTGAGCTGCCCTTTGAGCTCTGCGAGATCGTCACCCTGGGCAACCGGCTCGCCTCGGTCGTCCACGATGCGAAACGACGGTCGCAGGTGTGCCGGCAACCTGTCCAGGTCGAAGGCATCGAGCGGAATCTGGTCACCGGCGAGACGGGACAGCTCCCGTCGCAACGTGACGACGAGCCTGCCATCCGCGGGATCGAGCTTCTCGGCGACGAGTCTGGCCGTGTCGGGGATCGGGACGAACGGCTTCCTCAACGATTTCGGGAGGGTCCTGATCAGCTCTGTGATCAACTCGACGCGGTAGCCCGGCACGTGCCAATCAAACACCGAGGGGTCGACCCGATCGAGATGCCCGAGGGGGACGTCAACGATCACACCGTCGAGGTCGGTTCCCGGCTCGAAGGCGTAGGAGAGCGGCATGGTCACATCGCCGTGCCGCCACTCGTCAGGAAAGGCCTCGGTGTCCGGAGCGGCAACCCGCGGGTCGATCAGATCGTCGAGCGACAGGTGCAACAAACGCGGATGTCGTTGCCGTTCATCCTTCCACCAGCGGTCGAAGTGACGGACCGACACGACGTCGGCGGGCACCCTCGTGTCGAAGAACTCGAACAGGATGTCGTCATCGACGAGAAGGTCTGTTCGTCGCTCCCTGGCCTCGAGGTCGTGGACATGTTCGATCATTGCCCTGTTGTGAGCGTCGAACTCGTGGCGCGTTTCCCACTCGCCGGCAACGAGCGTGGACCTGATGAACAGCTCCCTGGCCCCGACCGGGTCGACGTGGCCATACAGAACGGTTCGGTCGGTAATCAGTGGCAGGCCGTACAGGGTCACGGTTTCGGCGGCGACGGCGGCCCCCCGATGGGCATCCCACCACGGGTCCGAGGTGGAGGATCGGGTCACGTGGACGGCAGCCTTTTCGATCCACTCGGGTTTGACGGGTGCCACGTCACGCGCCCACAGCTTGCTCGTTTCGACGAGCTCCCCGGCCATCACCCATTCGGGTGCCCCTTTGAAGAGGGCCGATCCTGGCGCGATGTAGAAGCGGGCGCCACGAGCACCTCGATACTCGTACCCCTCCGGACTCTTGACTCCGACGTGGGAGAGGAGCCCGGTGAGGATCGACCGGTGAATCGCCTCCGGTGGAGCAGGGGTCGTGTTGCGGACCATGTCGAGTTCCTGGGCGAGATCGCCGAGCTGGGCGTGGATGTGTTGCCACTCCCGGACACGCGCCTCGTGCAGGTACTCGTCGCGGCACAGTTTCCGAAACTGGTTCGAGCTACGGGCCCTGCGCTCCGTTTGGAGGTACTCCCACAGCCGGAGCCACGACAGCAGGTCCGAGTCGGGATCCCGAAATCGCGCGTGGAGCTGATCGGCGTGCTGACGGTGCTCGGCCGGGCGTTCCCGCGGGTCGCGGATTGCCAGGGCGGCTGCGATCACCTGCACCTCCGACAGGC
>CAZQMF010000137.1:0-2440 GCA_964594235.1 uncultured Acidimicrobiia bacterium | reverse complement strand
TGACTGCCGGGCAGTGGTCTCCTCCCGCCGGTTCTCGGTTCTCGGTTGCCGGCCCGTAGGGGCTCGCGGAAGGGAGGCGCCGCCTCTCACCCACAACCCAAAACTGAGAACCGACTACCTCTGATTCAGCCAGTCCTTGACCTTGGCCGATACCGCGTGGGGTGTGAACCCCCAGTGCTCGGCGATGACGCCTGCAGGTGCGGAGGCACCAAAGTGGTCGATCCCGATGGCGAGCCCGTTGGCTCCGATGATCCGCTCCCACCCGAACGTCGAAGCAGCCTCGATCGATACGATCGGGAGGTCGGAGCCGAGTACCGAGGTGCGGTAGGTCTCGTCCTGGGTGAAGAAGGCTTCCCAGGAAGGCAGCGACACGACCCTTGCGGAGATGCCGTCCTCCTCGAGGAGTCCTGCCGCTCCGGCCGCCAGCGACACTTCCGATCCGGTGGCGACGAGCACCACATCGCCGCCATCCCTGAGGACATACCCACCCTTCGCGACGCCGCCGCTGGGTCGTTCGAGAACAGGGAGCGACTGGCGTGTCAGAACGAGGGCAGTGGGTCCGTCGACGCGGTTGATCGCCAACTCCATCGCCTCGACCGTCTCGCCTGCGTCGGCCGGCCGGATCACCCAGAGGTTCGGCATCGCACGGAGCGACGCAAGCTGCTCGATCGGCTGGTGCGTCGGACCGTCCTCGCCGAGAAAGACCGAGTCGTGCGTCCAAATGAAGATGCTCGGAGCCTCCATCAACGCGGCGAGCCGCACAGACGGTCGCATGTAGTCCGAGAACACGAAGAACGTCGCGCCGTATGGACGCAGGCCACCATGGACAGCCATGCCGTTCGTGATGGCGCCCATCGCATGCTCACGAATGCCGAAGTGGATGTTGCGTCCGGTTCGGTCCTCTTTGGAGAACGAGCCGGAGAAGCCGATCTTGGTTTTCGTGGAGGCGACGAGGTCTGCGGCGCCTCCGAGAAAGCCGGGCGTCTTCTCCGCTACCTGGTCGAAGATCTGCCCGATGGCGGCGCGAGTCGCGATCTTTCCTTCGAACGGGGGCGGCTCGAGGCTGATCGGTGAGGGTTCGAAGTAGGAACGCCACCGGGCTGCGGTCTCGTCGTCGATCTGAGCGAAGCGCATGGACCATGCCTCGTGCGTGGCACGTCCTCGGTCCATCGCCTTGGAGAAGTACTCGTACACGCCGTCGGGGACGTAGAACGGTCGGTCGGGAGGAAAGCCCATCAGTTCCTTCGTCGCCCGGAGTTCCTCCTCGCCGAGAGGAGAGCCGTGCACCCCGGGGGTGTCGTGTTTCGTCGGGGCACCGAACCCGATGTGGGTTCGAGCGATGACGAGAGAGGGCTGATCGGTGACCGCCATGGCCTCTCGTGTCGCTTCCTCGATCGCCGCGCGATCCTCACCGTCGATGAACAGGGTGTGCCACCCGACCGCTTTGAACCGTGCAGCCACGTCTTCGGTAAACGTGATCTCGGTGCGACCATCGATCGTGATGTGGTTGTCGTCGTAGAAGTAGACGAGTCTGCCCAGTCCCAAGTGACCAGCGAGTGATGCCGACTCGGATGAGATGCCTTCCATCAGATCGCCGTCCGAAACGAACGCCCACGTGCGGTGATCGACAAGGTCCGTGCCGAACACCGCCCGCAGGTGCTCCTCCGCGATGGCCATGCCGATTGCCGTGCCGAATCCCTGCCCCAACGGTCCGGTCGTCGTTTCGATCCCTCTTGACTGGTCGATCTCGGGGTGCCCTGCCGTGTGGGATCCCCACTGCCGGAACTGCTTCAGATCGTCCATCGAGACGGGGAACCCGCTCAGGTGAAGCAGTGAGTACAGCAGCATCGAGGCGTGGCCGTTGGACAGAACGAACCTGTCACGGTCCGGCCACGTGGGGTGGTCCGGGTCGACGTTGAGGAACTCCGACCACAGCACCTCAGCAAGGTTCGCCATACCCATCGGCGCGCCGGGGTGACCGGAGTTGGCCTTCTCAACCCCGTCGATCGCGAGTCCCTTGATGGTGTTGACGGCGAGTTGTTCGATGGTCATGAGCGCTCCTCTTGGTCGATCGGAAGGCTACTCGCGGCCGGTCGACACCCGATTCGGGCCGTCCTCTCGTCTGGCAGGATCGTCACCCCTACAATCTGACGGCCGCAAACGAAAGCAGCCCATGTCCGATCATCTCATCGAACCTCACGGAGGCGTCCTCGTCGATCCCATCGACCACGGACGTGCCGACGACCTGAAAGAGGCATCGCGCGACTGGCCCTCGTGGGACCTCACCGACCGCCAGGTCAACGATCTGGAGCTCCTGCTCAATGGAGGGTTCTCCCCGTTGATGGGGTTCATGGGCCGGGCCGACTACGAGACCGTGCTCGACGAGATGCGCCTCGCCGATGGAACGCTGTGGCCGATGCCGATCACGCTCGACGTGGCG
>CAZQMF010000136.1:0-2455 GCA_964594235.1 uncultured Acidimicrobiia bacterium | reverse complement strand
GACCGGGCTTTGCGATCAGGATCCTGCGTGGCATTGCGACCCGCAGGTTACCGCAGGAGGGTCGTTGGCCACGAGTCGGGTCAGGCTGACTGCCTTCCGACGCCTCGGCCGGTGACGCCCCTCCACCATGCGCGAAGCGAGGCCCGGATCCTGAACCTTGGCGCCTCGATACGTTCGATCACGCCAGTCTCTGCGAACCAGAGGAAAAGGCCTTCGACAGTCTCCCTGGTCGGCCGGGGCATGTACCCAAGTGATCTCGTGGCCTTCGCGTGGTCGATGTGACGATAGGTTCGCAGTGCCCTGAGCGACTCCGTGGTGAACAACGGGTCCCTGCCGAGCCGCTGGTCGACCACGCCAACCAGGGGGATTCCGAGTCTGGCAAGTCCCATAGGAACGACCGGCGGCACCCGGCTGCCAGTGACCGCGGACACGAGTTCAGCGAGGTCGCGCATCGACTGCCAGTGACCCGCGGCGATGTACGACTCCCCTCGGACCCCACGCGTTTCTGCGAGAAGGAGGGCATCCACGACGTCGCGAACATCCACCCAGTTGAACCCTCCGTCCGGAAGCGCCGGGAGCTTCCCGGCCCGCATCATCAGGAACACTCGCCCCATCCTCGATGGTTGGAAGTCGTACGGTCCGATGACCCCGGTCGGATTGACGGTCACGGCGTCGAGACCGCGTTCGATCGCCTTGCGTAGCTCGGCTTCTCCCCCAGCCTTCGATCGATCGTATGCGGCCCTCCCCCCGTTGAGGGGCCGACGGCGGTGCTCGTCGACGGCCCGCCGTAGTGGGACAGGGTCGAAGGCGTGGATGGACGAGCAGTGAACGAACCGATGCACTCCCTCTGAGAGTGCGGCCTCGGCGGAGTTGCGCACGCCGTGCACGTTCACGGCGAGCACGCGGTCTTGACGCCCGCCTTCGATGGAGATGATTCCGGCCAGATGGAACACGGTTCCGGCCCCATGGAACGCTCGCCTGAGCGAGCTTTCGTCGAGCACATCGCCCGTGACTCGTTCTACGGCAAGGCCCTCCAAAGCCGGTGTCGGATCGTAGGGAAGCTGCACTACTCGCACAGAGCGGCCGCCATCAAGGAGGGCACGCACGAGGTTGGCTCCCAGGTGCCCGGACGCTCCGGTGACGACCGCAAGGTCTTCCGACATCTTCACCCCAAGGGTACGCCGGTCGGCGAGAGACACGAACCAGCCATCGGGTAGGCACTTCCGGCGCATGATCGGTACTCGGGCCCCTGGGCTAGCGTTGGACTGTCGATTTCAGGAGTCCGCATGTCACGTTTGGATGGTGTTGCCGCCAAGGGCCAGAGCATCTGGCTCGATTCGATCTCCCGCAAGCTTCTCGAACCGGATGGCCTTCCCCGCATGATGCAGGCCGACGCGATCACCGGGGTCACCTCCAATCCCTCGATCTTCGAGGAGGCGATCACCAGCTCGGCCGACTACGACGAGCCGCTCGCCGAGATGACCAAGCGGGGTGCGTCGACCGACGACATCTACACGGAACTCGTCGCCCACGACATTCGCTCGGCGTGTGATGCGATGCGACCGGTATTCGACCGCACGGGTGGTCTCGATGGATTCGTATCGGTTGAAGTGTCCCCCGAGCTCGCACACGACACGCAGGCGACGATCAAGGAGGCGCACGCGTGGTCGGGGCGAATTCGTCGTCCGAATCTGCTGATCAAGGTGCCCGCGACCATCGAAGGCATCCCGGCAATCAAGTGGCTGATCGGTGACGGGATTTCCGTCAACGTCACCCTCATCTTCGCTCTCGACCGCTATCGGGACGTGATGGGGGCCTACCTCGGTGGCCTGGAGACGCTGGAAGCGCAGGGCGGAGATGTATCCAGGATTGCCTCGGTGGCGTCGTTCTTCGTATCCAGGTTCGACACCGAAGCGGACAGGCGTCTCGAGGCGATCGGTACGGACGAGGCGCTGGCCTTGCGTGGAACTACGGCTGTGGCAAACACGCGGGCCGCCTACGGTGCGTTCCTCGAGACGTTCCATGGGCCCCGGTGGGAACGGCTCGAGAAGCTCGGTGCCCGCATCCAGCGGCCGCTCTGGGCGTCCACGTCGACGAAGAATCCCGCCTACAGCGACATCCTCTACGTCGAGGATCTCGTCATCGGCAAGACGGTCAACACAATGCCGATCAAGACGATCGAGGCGTACCAGGATCACGGCCCCGAAGACCCGCCCGTGTTCACCGCTGAGGACATCGATGCCGCACGCGACACGCTGGCGCTCCTCGGCAAGGTCGGCGTCGACTACGACGATGTCGTCCAAGTGCTCGAGGATGAGGGCGTCGAGAAGTTCGCCGTTGCCTACCAGGGGTTGCTCGACTCGATCGAGAAGAAGCGCGAAGCGCTCGCCGGGTAGTCCGCTTCTCGTTCTTGTCAAGATCAGCCCCGCTGAGCGACGGTGAGGTTGACAAGAAC
>CAZQMF010000135.1:0-2496 GCA_964594235.1 uncultured Acidimicrobiia bacterium | reverse complement strand
CCTGCAGTGTTGCCGATTACACCACCCCCGAAGGGACCATTACGCTACCCAAGCCACTGCGCGACGGCAAAACTCATCTGGCCCGCAGGCGAGGGTCGAGAACTTCCTGCAATCCGGACGACACCAGGTAGAACGAACCGGCGAACAGCGATAGCGCCGCCGATGCTGCGATGAGGGCCGTCCACGGCACGGCGGCACCGAATGACCGGTACGCCGTCACACCGAAGAACACGATTGCGCCCCAGCTTACGAGCGATTCGGTCTGCCCGAAGAACGCCGCGAATCCGTGAGCGACGATCGCTCCGACGACCGAGAGCATCATGTACAGCACGGTGAGCGGGAGCAGCTGCGGAATCAGGTGTCTGATGAGAATGTGGAACCCACCTCCGCCCGACACCCTCGCGGCTTCGATGAACGGCTCCGCCATCACCTTCAGTCCCTGACTCCTCAAGACGATCGCACCCGCTCCCAGTCCGTTGATCAGACCGAAGACCAGCCCGAACTGCCATGGTGACAGCTCGACCTGCTCGGAGACGATCAGCACGAAGATCGGTGCGGGGAGCATCAGGAACGCGTCGGAGATGTGTGACAGGACGCCGTCCACCCATCCCCTGAAGAACGCTCCGATTGCCCCGATGAACGTCGCCAGAACTCCGGTGACCCCGGCAGCGACGAGCGCCACTATCCAGGCGGGTTTGGCTGCGGCGAGAATCATGCTGAGGACGTCCCTGCCCAGGGAGTCGGTTCCGAGCAGATGGGCGGACGTTGGCGGTGCCGGAGGCATGACACTGAAGTCATAGCCGGTCAGCGGGTCGTACACCTTGGCCGGCCACACGGTCTTCATGAGGATCGGGTGTGCGATCGCCGCCAGGCCGAAGAGGAGAATCAAAGCGAAACCGACGACTGCCGTGGGGCTGGCGAGAACGGCACGCAGCGTTCGACCCATGCTTCGGCGTCGCGCCCGGAGACGTTCGAGCAGAAGCTTCACGCGGGCTTCCATACTCTCGGGTCGAGAGCCGCCTGGGCGACCTCGAACACCAATCTCACGACCAGCGTGAAGATGCCGATGAGCACGAGTACATCCATGACGAGGGGCAGATCCTGTGCAGTGACCGCGTCGAACAACGTCGTCCCGATGCCGCCCCACCCGACCGACTGCTCGATGATGACGAGCCCACTGAGCAGATACGGGATGCTCACGACGAGCCGGCCGAGTACGGGAAAGACCGCGTTGCGCCCGGCATGGCGATCGCGAACGACGCGGCTAGGCATGCCTTTCGCCGTGGCCGTCATGACGTAGTCGTCGTTCATCACCCCAGAGATGGACGTGCGCATCACCAGGAGGAAGTCCCCGTAGGACAGGATGGCGAACGCAAGAGTCGGGATGGTGGCTTGGAGCCAGACGTCGATCGTGTAGGGGAGGATCCCCTTGTACGTCCACCATCCGAAACTGACCACACCGATCACGATCACCTTGCCCAACGGTGACAGGAGCCGTCGTTTCCCGAACGCCCGTGCGATCACGGCCCCGACGACAAGTACGAGCATGGTCGCGACAATGATGGTGAGGCTCATCCCCGTCATCACCGACGTCTGATCCATCTGCTTCCAGTCGACCGAGCCTCCGACGAGGTGCTGGCGGAGGTCTGCAATCTTGCCGCTGAAGAAGTAGAGCAGGAGGAATCCCAGGAACGGCGGGAAGATGGTGTAGGTGGTGATCGCCATGAACGTCAGGCTCCGCCCGCGAGCTCCCCGTTTCCAGCCGGCGATCCTCCCGAGCCACGACCCAAAGAGGTACGCGAGTCCAAGACCGACGAGGAACACCAGCACCGTCGCGGACAACGACCCCAGGAGGGGACCGTGACGTACGAAGCCCGTCGTGGATTGACCGAATCCGTGAAAGACGAAGTTCTTGAGCCACAGCACGTAGCGGATGTAGATCGGACGGTCGAGGCCGTACTGCACCCTGAGCGCCTCCACCTCTTCGCCGGTCATGCCCAGCCGGAACGGAGAGAAATAGTCGCCCGGAATCAGGACATCGATGAGGACGAACATCCCGGCCGTGAACACCACCAACGCGACGATCCCTGAGGCGGTCCGACGGAGGAGGTACTTCGCCATCCGTTGAAGGCTAGCCCTGCGGGTCGTAGCCTCTCAATTGCTCGGATGATCGATCCCCGAGAGCCGTTCGCGTCATCTCTGCCCCGATGTGAAGGACCCCCTCAACGAACGCGAGGGGACACAGGTCAGGGCTGCTGTGCGGCTTGGTACCGAGGCTCGCTTGACGGATACGCCGGCAGAACACCTTCGGCACCGACCCACACCCCAGCACGTTCGGCCTCGACAGCGCCGGTGCTCCCAGCGATCTCAGAAGCAAGGGGCTGCGTCGAAAGGGGAAGGGTCAGTTCGAAGACGCTTTCGCCGCCGACATATCGGTAGGTGAGATCGCCGCCCATGAGGCGGGCGAGTCGTCGAGCGACCGAAAGGCCGAGACCC
>CAZQMF010000134.1:0-2509 GCA_964594235.1 uncultured Acidimicrobiia bacterium | reverse complement strand
GATCGGAACCGCAGTGATGACGGGAACCGTGGCGGCGACAGGCCGCGACGCAAGGTCGTTTCGTTCGAGGACGACTTCGAACGAGGAGAGTAGCCGTCGTGCCGGGTGAGCGATCACCCGGCATGCCTACCCTTGAGGCATGCCCGAGCTGCCCGATATCGAGGTGTACCTCCACGCGCTGGAATGTCGCATCGTTGGCGAACCGCTCGAGCATGTCTCAATCACTTCACCGTCACTGTTGAGAACCTACGACCCGCCGATCTCCACACTGGAGGGAAGGCGGGTCGCTGCCGTCAGCCGGATGGGGAAGCGCATCGTTTGGGAGATGGAGGGCGGCCTCTTTGTCGCTATCCACCTCATGGTCTCGGGCCGGCTCCAGTGGCGAACCGGTGGTACCACACGGGGGCTCGCGTCGTTTGGGTTCCCCAATGGGATGCTGGTGCTCACGGAGGCGTCGAAAACCAAGCGGGCGTCGCTTCATCTCCTTCGCGGCGGAGTGGAGGAGCTGAATCGTGGCGGCATCGACCCACTGACGGCGACGCCGGAGCAGTTTGGTCGAGTGCTCGCCGGAGAGAACAGAACCCTCAAGCGGGCCTTGACGGACCCGTCGTGGTTCAGCGGGATCGGCAACGCCTATTCGGACGAGATCCTGCATCGGGCGCGCCTGTCACCGCTGCAACGAACAGAGCGCTTGACCACCGAGCAGATCGAGCGCCTGCATGGCGCCACACGTGCGATTCTCTCCGAGTGGACGACTCGTCTCCTCGCTCAGGCGGGGGACAGGTGGCCGACGAAGGTCACGGCGTTTCATCCGGAGATGGCGGTACACGGTAAGTTCGGTGAACCGTGCCCGGTGTGCAGGTCGCCCGTGCAGCGGATCGTATATGCAGACAACGAGACGAACTACTGCGCGACCTGTCAGACGGATGGACGTCTCCTCGCCGATCGAGCGAGGTCCAGGTTCCTCAAGGACGCCAGGCCTCGACGTGTCGAGGACCTCTGAAACGGTCCTATCATCGGCACCGTGGTACGTCATACCCCAGACCGGCTGTACGCCGATGTTCCCGAGTACTCGTCCCTCACACGGTTCCGATGGGAGCGGAAACTTCGAGGCCTTCGCGTGGACAATCAGATGTGGCGGTATGTCTCGTTCGGTTCCGGCGACGAAGTACTGGTGTTCCTTCACGGGATGGGTGGCGCCTACGACATCTGGTGGCAGCAGCTCGAAGTGCTCGCCGACAGGTTCAGGGTCGTGTCATTCACCTACCCGGCCGTTCCCACCTTGGCGGGGCTTCGCAGAGGGATCATGGCCATCCTCGACGCCGAGGAAGTCGGCCGTTTCTCGGCGATCGGCTCGTCCCTGGGTGGCTATCTGGCTCAGTACCTGGTGACGACCGACGGTGGAAGGATCGATCGTGCCGTGTTCGGGAACACGTTCCCACCGAACGACCTGATCGAAGCGCGAAACGGCGGGACCGCGGCGATCGGCAGGCTGTTTCCAGAGCGGGTTGTCATGTACGGGTTTCGTCGCAACCTAGCGACATCGGTGGTCCCGTCCGCCGGCGGGTCGCCGTTGGTCCGTGCCTACCTCTTCGAGCAGTCCTACGGGCAGATGTCGAAAGCGCAGTTCCTCGCCAGGTATCGGTGTGTCATCGACCCATTCGATCCTGCCGAGCCTTCGATGCCGCACCTGATCATCGAATCGGACAACGATCCGCTCGTACCGAGAGAGCTGAGAGAGATGCTGCGACGCACCTACCCGAGCGCAGAGGTTCACACGTTTCATCACACCGGCCACTTCACGTACCTGAACGCGCCGCACGACTACACGGGCGTCCTCGCCCGGTTCCTCGAAGGAAGATAGCCATGCGGTTCGGCATTTCGATGTTTCCGACTGATCAGGCGATCCAGCCGGTCGAGCTGGCGCGTGAGGTCGAGGCTCGTGGATTCGAGTCACTGTGGTTTCCCGAGCACAGCCACATCCCGGTCAGCCGGCGCACGCCATGGGGAGGGGTCAAGAACGCCAGACCGCTCCCGGAGTACTACTCGAGGACCCTCGACCAGTTCGTCGGGCTCACCGCGGCGGCCACCGCGACGACGACATTGAAGCTCGGAACGGGCATCACCCTCGTGGCCCAGAGGGATCCGATCTGGCTGGCCAAGCAGGTCGCGTCCCTCGACGTGGTCTCGCATGGTCGTGTGCTGTTCGGCGTCGGGTATGGATGGAACAAAGAGGAGATGGCCGATCACGGCATCGCCTACCTGCAACGACGAGCCATTCTCCGAGAGAACGTGCTCGCGATGAAGGAGTTGTGGACCAAGGACGTCGCTTCCTTCGGGGGCGAGCATGTGAACCTCGAACCGAGTTGGGCGTGGCCGAAACCCGTCCAGCAACCGCACCCGCCGATCATCCTGGGAGGGGCGGCGGGACCGCGCACGATCGCGGACCTCGTGGAGTTCTGCGACGGGTGGATGCCGATCGCGGGCCGCCACGGTGTGATCTCCGGCA
>CAZQMF010000133.1:0-2515 GCA_964594235.1 uncultured Acidimicrobiia bacterium | reverse complement strand
CGCTGGCCACGTGGATCCTCGACGTGAACCACGTAGATCCGCTCTCGACCACGACCGTGGTGTCACTCGGGTCGCCCAAGTTCGAAGAGGGCGTGTCCGTCACACTGCCGGTGATCGCGGGACACCGCGACACCGGAGTCACGGCGTGTCCCGGCAACGCCAACTATGCGCTCCTGCCGACGTACCGTCAGACGGTCGCCTCCGATCCCGATCCGAAGATCTACGGGGGATGGCCGACCGAGAACCCGGTCGCGGGCTTCCCGGACACCGGCTACGACCCCGCCGTGTTCCCGTTCCAGTTCACCGAGCCGATGGGATGGACGTTCACGATCACCGACGCCGACGGTACCGTGCTCCTCGACACGAACGGACAGGGATCCAACGGGTCGGTGACATGGGATGGCACGTTCGAAGGGGCGGCCGAGGCGGTTGGCACCTACACCGCGAACCTCGCCGCAACCCCCCAGTCCGGCGCCGCAGCTCCTCGTCCTGCCACGTTCACGTTCCACCTCGGAACCTACAATCCGCCGTTCTCCGATGACGACGAGTCGGTGTTCGAACCGGACATCATCACCATCTACGACGCAGGGATCACGAAGGGATGCGGGCCCAACCGGTACTGCCCGACGGCGACGGTCACCCGCGGCGAGATGGCCCTGTTCCTCAGCAGGCTCTGGTCGCTGTCCACGTTCGTGCCTCCTGTCGGGACCGATGCCGGTTTCGCCGATGTCTCGGAACTGAGCCCGGACATGCAGAGAGCCATCAACCAGATCGCCGAGCTCGGGATCACAGACGGTGTCGCCCCCGACCGCTACGGACCTGAGCAGCCGGTGACCAGATGGCAGATGGCACTCTTTCTCACCAGGCTCCGGGCGGATGCCGGGTTTGCGCTCCCCGTCGCCAACACGAACGCGTTCCTGGACATCTCGACGTTTCCTCCCGACGTGCAGCTCGCGATCAACGAGCTTGCATCACTCGGGATAACCAGCGGAACCGGTCCGGGCATCTATGATCCCTCGGGCTTGGTGACGAGGGGACAGATGGCTGCATTCATTGCACGAATGATGAGCGGACTCGGATGGGGATCGGTGGTGTCATGAGGCGCCTCTCGATCGCATTGGTTCTATCGCTGTGTGCCGCACTCGCCCCGGCCGGAGTCGCTGGGGCGGATACGGGCGTGCTTCGTGTCCAAGGGGGCGGATGGGGTCACGGAGTCGGGATGAGCCAGTACGGCGCGTACGGGATGGCCCTCGAAGGGTCGACCTCCGAGCAGATCCTCACCCACTACTACACCGGCACCCAGGTCTCGCAGTTGGACCAGCTTCCCCTCTCGAACACCATCCTGAGCACCGTCGAGGACCCGTTGTGGGTAGGGCTCGAGCAGAGCCAGTCTTCGATCACGTTCAAGCCGATCGGCGGTGAACTCGATCTCTGTCAATCCGGCGATGGCGAAGGTCCTTGTCCGAGAAGCCAGCATCCCCAGCCGGGCGAGACGTGGACCTTCGCTCGAACAGGCAGTGGATGCCGCTTCTATCGGAACGGGGAGGCGACCGGTGCGCAAGTCGGCTCGTGTCGTGCCTCGATCTCGTGGGCTGACGGGACCCACGTGTGGCTCGATGGCAAGGAGTACGCATACGGGACGATCAAGATCCGCAGCACCGGGGTCGCAGGTGGCAACTTTCACGTGAGCCTCGCCATCGATCTCGAGGACTATCTGCGCGGGATCGCAGAGATGCCGGCAGCCTGGCCGATGGAGGCGCTCAAGGCGCAGGCGATCGCAGCCCGGACATACGCCGTGTACCGCTTCTTCGGAAACGAGATCCCGTCACTGCGCACCGACGCCGACGCCGGCCTGAGTGCGAGTCGCAAGGCAAGCTGCTGGTGCCACATCAAAGACACGTCCGCCGATCAGGTGTACCTCGGTTGGGCGGCGGAGGCAGGCAGCGCGAAAGCGAACTGGGTCACCGCCGTGGCCGCCACCTCGGGGCAAGTCGTCTCGTATCAGGGATCGGATTGGCCCGACTTCACCAAGAGCCAGGTGATCGGTGCGTTCTACTTCTCGTCGTCGGCAGGAGACACAGAGTCCAATATCGACGGCTTCGGTTCGTCGATCCAGTACCCCTACCTGGTGTCCGTCGACGACCACTGGTCTGCGGATCCGAACATGAACCCGAACGCCGTCTGGCAGAAGGACGTGGATACTGCAGTTGTGGCTGCGGACCTGGGGTGGGACAGCATGGACGCCGCCGCCCTCATCAATCCTGCCCCGAGCGCGACAGTGCAGTTCAGCGGGACCTCGCACGGTTCTCCAGTGACGGCGGTCAAGGGCAGCGCATGGTTGCGCGCCAACCTGTCACTTCCCTCTCCGCACGTCACCGGACTGAATGGCGATCCTGTGGGGCCGATCACGAACCCACCAGTCGACGTGCAACCGGTTATCAACCCGTTCACCGATCTCACCGGCAACCAGTACCTCGACGACGTGCTGAAGATCTGGCAGGCGGGGATCACTCAG
>CAZQMF010000132.1:0-2601 GCA_964594235.1 uncultured Acidimicrobiia bacterium | reverse complement strand
CGCTTCGCTCGCGGGGGAGGAGACGGAAGGCGTGCTTCGTCTATCGCCCGCGAGATCCCCAGCGACGGACCAGGTAGAGCCAGAGCGGCCCGGGGTCGCGTTGCTCGATCTCCGGTGTGGGCTCCGGTGGTTCGGGCGGCGGCTGCTCGGCAGTCTCGAGTCGGGTACGCAGCTCACGCACCCGCTCCTTCAGGAACTGCGCCTCGGTCTCGGCCTTGGCGGCCCGCTCTCTCGCCTCTGCGAGCTGCTGGCCCGCTTCGTGCAGGTTGCCCAACTGGTTGAGGAGACGGCGCCACTCGTCGATCGGCACGAGCATCGAGCCCTCCGGGACGGGCGGCATGGGGGGCTGCGTCGGGGGTACGCCAGTGTCGCGGGGAGCCGGCGGTCCTTCATCTGCATGTGTGGCCGGAGCGGGCGGTTCTTCGGCCGGTCGCTTGTCCTGTCTCGGTGGCTCGGCCGGTCGTTTCTTCTGTTTCTGTTTCTGCTTCTTTTGCTTCGATGCTTCGGCTTTGGCGCGAGACCGCGCCCGCTCTACGACCTCGGACCTGAGCACCACGCGCTCGCCGTCCATGAGTTTCGATGCGATCTTCTGTTTGCGAGCCCAATTGCGGATGGTCTTGGCCGGCAGACCGGTGATGTCGGCCGCCGTGTCGAGCGTCACCCAACTCCGTGGGGGCGGGGGAGCGGACGGGCTCTGCCAGACGAAGGCCGGATCCATGAGAGGGAGGTTAGTGAGGGCTTGCTTCGTGGGCCGTCTTCGGTTCTGGGTTCTCGGTTCTCGGTAAGAGATCACTCACCGGTCTCCGGGACTCGCGGGTGAGCCTCTTACTGACAACTCAGAACCGAGAACTGAAAACTGATGACTGGTTCCCGGTGCCCTAGGATGCCGATATGCCGTCAGAGTCGGAGGTTCGGGAACTCGTGCGCGCTGCCGTCGAGGCACTCCAGCCCGCCTCTGACGACTCGCCTCGAACGGACGCCCCCACGAGCTCCATCGCCGTCGGGGCCGATCACGGGGGCTACCCGATGAAGGAGAAGATCGCCTTCCACCTCCGGGAGCGTGGCTTCGACGTGCACGACTGCGGCACCAGCAGCGGCGACTCGGTCGACTACCCCGAGTTCGCACACGCCGTCGCCCGGCTCGTCGCCGACGGGACGTGCCGGTGGGGGATCATCATCGACGGAGCAGGAATCGGCTCCTGCATGGTCGCCAACAAGGTCCCCGGGGTGCGAGCCGCCCTGTGCTACGACCTATCGTCTGCTCGCAACAGCCGCGAGCACAACCACGCTAATGTCCTCACTCTGGGCGCCGGGCTGATCGGCACGAACCTCGCGCTCCAGATCGTCGACGAATGGCTCGCCACCGACTGGGCCGGCGGACGACACGAACGACGGGTCGGGATGATCGACGACATCGATCGCAGGTATCGCACATGACCAACGAGCAACTGATCGAGATCATCACCAAACAGGTCCTTCAACAGCTCGCCACCCATGAGGACGACTGCGACGGCGCCTGCGCGTACCACAGTCCCGATCAGGTCCGAGAGGTCGTCGCCAACGGTGCCAACCGGGTCTCCTACCGGGGGTCTGGTGCCGACGTCCCCCGGGATCTCGCTCGCTACATCGACCACACGCTCCTCAAGCCAGATGCGACGTCGGCCGACATCGACCAGCTGTGCGCGGAGGCGGCCGAGTACGGGTTCGCAGCGGTGTGTGTCAACCCCTACTGGGTCAAGCGGTGCGCGACGAACCTTCGCGGCACGCCGGTCAAGATCGCATCCGTGATCGGTTTCCCGCTCGGCGCGACACCGTCGGAGATCAAGGCGTTCGAAGCGCGCAGGGTCATTCGGGACGGCGCCACCGAGATCGACATGGTGATCAACATCGGAGCGCTCCGCTCGGGGGACTACGACCTCGTCCGCGACGACATCGCAAAGGTGTCTGACGCATGCCACGAGTCGGGCGCGCTGAACAAGGTGATCATCGAGGCGGCACTGCTGACAGACGAGGAGAAGGTCATCGCGTCGGCGCTGGCCAGGGAAGCCAGAGCCGACTACGTGAAGACCTCGACCGGGTTCGCCTCGAGCGGAGCGACGGTCCACGACGTGCTCCTGATGAGGGAAACCGTCGGACCCAGAATGGGCGTGAAGGCGGCAGGCGGTATCCACACCGCAGAGGACGTTCGGGATATGGTGGCCGCCGGTGCGACGAGGATCGGTGCGTCGGCCGGCGTACAGATCGTGACGGGAGGGTGATCCGGTGAGTGACATCGAGCTGAGAACCTACGCCTTTCTGGACAGCCTCCAGCCCCAGTACGCCGCGTTCCTCGGAACCGTCGCGCAGGGATTTCTGCCACTCGCAGGGGACGCGTCGCTGTACATCGAGATCTCTCCTGGCATCGAGATCAACCGTCTCACGGACGTGGCGCTCAAGTCGACGAAGGTCAAACCCGGGATGCAGGTCGTCGAGCGCTACTACGGGATGCTGGAGATCCACTCGCCGGAGCAGGCGGAGACTCGTGCCGCGGGCTCGGCGATCCTCGACGAGCTGGACCTCGCCGAGACCGACCGGATCAAGCCGAGGATCCTGTCGAGCCAA
>CAZQMF010000131.1:0-2666 GCA_964594235.1 uncultured Acidimicrobiia bacterium | reverse complement strand
GAGCGGGTCATGCCTCGGCGGTCGCGACGGCCGGTCGTCGTGACCAGAAGGTAGCCAGCGACAGTCCGGCGATGATGTGCCAGATGCCCCACCACGCGGCAATGAGCGCCATGCCGCCGAGCCCGCCGAAGAAGTTGAACACCAGCACCAAAGCGAGCGCCGAGTTCTGGAGACCGACCTCGATCGAAACCGCACGCACGTCACGCTCCTCGAGCCCGGTGAGTCGACCTGCCGCGTAGCCGAGGGTGAACGCCAGCGCGTTGTGGACGAACACGGCGAACACGACGTACCCGATGTAGTGCAGGAAGTTCTGCCAGTTGTTCGCGAGGGCGACGCCGACGAACCCGACGAACACGATCACCGAGAACACCTTGAACGGCCGTCGGACCTTCTCCGCGATCGCCGGCTTCCAGTGGGCCACCAACATCCCCAACAGGAGCGGGATGCCGAGGATGAGGACGATGGTGCTGAACATGTCGAGGGGGCTGATCGATACGCGTTTCAGGATCGGTGCCGTGTCAGGGTTCAGACTGCCCCAGACCGCGAAGTTGAGCGGTGTCATCACGATCGCCGCAGCGGTCGACACCGCCGTCATCCCGACCGACAGGGGGGCGTTGCCTCCGGCCAGGTACGTCATGATGTTCGACAGGTTCCCCCCGGGACAGGACGCAACGAGGATCATCCCGAGAGCGATGGACGGGTCGGGTCTGAGAACCAGGGTCAGGAGGAACGTGAACGCAGGCAGCAGGATGAACTGGGCGCCGAGGCCGATCGCCGGCGGCTTCGGTTTGCGCAGGAGTCGCCGGAAGTCTTCGACGTCCAGGTCGAGTGCCATGCCGAACATCATCAGGCCTATGAGGACGTTCAAGATGAGCAGACTGCCCTTGTCGAAATTGAGGACCAGACTGTCGACCACGGTCACCCTCCCGGTTCCTGGTGCATCTTCTTGAAGTGCATGAGTCCCGGCGCCCACAGGTGCTTGGCCCTGTCGACGTCGACGTGAATCACCGTGCAGCCTTTGTGAGCCAGTGCCCTCTCGAGGACCGATCCGAGGAGAGACGGGTCGGCGACTCGTTCACCGGCGGCACCCATCGAACGCGCCATGGCGTCATAGCCGATCTCGCCGAGGTTTGTGTTGATCGTCTCGTCGTCGTCGAGACGTTTGTGGATCATCATCTTGACTGGATGGCGAGCGATCGACTGGGTCATCTTCACCATGCCCCATTGCCTATCCGACACCACCAGGAACACGATGTGATTGCCGTTGCGGACGGCCGTCTCGATCTCTTGCGGGTGGAACCCGAACGCACCATCCCCGATGATGCAGCACACCTGCCGATCCGGAAATGCTTCCGCGGCACCGAGCGCCTGGCCGACACCTGCGCCGAGCATCCCGAAGTGAGGGGTTGCGAGGAGCGTGTTCGGGGTGCGCACCTGGAGGAAGAAGTTCGCCCAGACGGCGGTGTTGCCTCCGTCGATCACGAAGATGGCGTCATCGTCGAACACCTCTCTGCATGTGTTCGGGACGTGCGCCGTGTTCATCGGGACCGATTGATCCTCGAGGTGCTTGGAGAGCTTGGCGGTGTCGGCCTGCCGTTCGGCGATCAGATCGTCGACTCGCCGGCGCCTTTCGTCGGAAGGAGCCTGCCGGGACTTCAGTTCGACGGCCAGAGCCTCGAGAAAGAGCCCTACGTCGGAGGTGACGGCCAGATCGATCGCCTTGTTCCTTCCGATCGACGATTCGTCGATGTCGACCTGGATGACCACCTGCTCGTCCGACCAGTAGGGGACTTTTCCCCACCAGTCGGTCTCGCCGATCCGGGAGCCCAGCACGAGGATGACATCCGCCGAGGTTCGGACCTTCGTTGTCGCTTCGATCGCGGTGATGGGCCACACCAGCGGTGATGCTTCGGTCATGGAACCTCGACCACTCCACGATGTCACCACGGGCGCGTAGAGGGCTTCGGCGATGGTGGCGAGCTGGTCATGGGCACGGGCGTGGATCACCCCGCCGCCGGCGTGGATTGCGGGTAGCGATGCGCCTGCCAGGAGGTCGGCGGCGCGGGCGACCGCTGCCGAGTCGGGTGCGGCAGGCACGGTCGGGCGGTACCGGTCGGGGGAGAGAACCGGGATCTCCTTGGTCTTGCCGTTCATCAGGTTCTCGGGCACGTCGAGATGCACGACACCTGGCCGGCCCGTGTAGCTCATGCGCAGCGCTGCTCTGGCGAGGGCGGGGATGCGGCCCATCTCTCTTGCAGACTCGGACCACTTGGCAGCAGGGGCGATCGTGGCTACCTGATCGAAGTACTGGTAGGCGCCTCCGCGATCAGGTGCGGTGATGCCGGTGCGCCGCGACGAGGTGATCAGTAGGACACGGTTGCCTTCGGCCTCTTCGACGACGACACCCGGGAGGGCGTTGGCAGCTCCAGGTCCGTTGCTCGCGATGGCGATACCGAGCCGTCCGGTGAGGCGGGCGTAGGCGCCTGCCATGTGAAGGGCGGTTGTCTCGTGGCGAGGAGTGACGAGATCGATGCTGTGAGCCTCGAGTGCATTGAGGAGACCCATGTAGGTGCCGTCCGGGATGCCGAACACCTTCTCGACACCCTCGGCGACCAGGATGTCGGCGATGAGTCCACCACCGGTCGTCATAGCCATTGTCACCTCCG
>CAZQMF010000130.1:0-2678 GCA_964594235.1 uncultured Acidimicrobiia bacterium | reverse complement strand
CCCTCCGGCAGACGGGCAGTGTACTCACCGGTTCTGGGAGAATGAATCGCATGATCCGATCAGAAACCGAAGCGCTGCGTGCCGTGCTCGTGCACCGTCCTGGACTGGAACTCGAGCGGCTCACACCCGCCAACAAGGACGAGTTGCTGTTCGATGAGTTGGTGTGGGTGGAGAAAGCGGCTGAGGAGCACGACGCGCTTTCCGACGTTCTACGGAGTTGTGGCGCCGAGGTGTTGTACATCGAGTCGCTCCTCGAGGAAGCCCTCGTGGACGAGGAACTCGCCGGAGTGACGATCAGCGAGCAGATCCCTGACGAGTTGTGCGGTCGCCGGCTCGCACAGACGGTTCGCGCGTACTTGTCCGAGGTTCCGTCAGACCGATTGGTAGAGCATCTGATCGGCGGAGTGACGTTCGGTGACGTGGGAACGAACAGGGGTCTTGTCGCCGCGCTTCACGGTCCCGACGACTTCATCCTCCCTCCGCTGCCAAACACCGTATTCATGCGCGACTCATCGGTTTGGATCGGCGACGGGGTCATGTTGAGCCCGATGAACAGGCTGGTACGAAGGCGAGAGACCGACCTACTCAGGCTGGTGTATCACCATCATCCGCGATTCCGGGGCACGTCGATTTGGTTCGGCGACTCGGCGTCGGAACGTTTCCCAGTATCGGTGGAGGGCGGTGACGTCCTCGTGGTATCGGACCGGAGCATCGCCGTCGGGATCTCCGAGCGAACCACACCGGCCGGAGCGTCGGCGATGATCTCTCGTCTGTTCGAGCAATCGGTGATCGATAGGGCACTCGCTGTAGAGCTGCCGAAGGGTCGAGCAACGATGCACCTCGACACCGTCGTCACCTTCGTGGACCGAGACAGCATCGTGCTGTACCCGCGCGCCCGTGCAGGGGTCCGCAGCTTTCGGGTGACGCCCGGGGACAGGGGGGATCTGATCATCGAGGAGTCTGAGGATCTCGTTGAAGGTCTCGCATGGGCCCGTGGCGTCGATGAGATAGAAGCGATCGAGCCGTCGATGCGGGAGGCGGAAGCCGATCGCGAGCAGTGGAACGACGCGAACAACACCTTCGCGATTGCCCCGAGAGAGGTGATCGCGTACGAACGGAATGTGGTCACCAACCGCATCCTCGAGGAAGCGGGGGTAACGGTGCACACGATTCCGTCGTACGAATTGCCTCGGGGGAGGGGCGGTCCCAGATGCATGACATGCCCTGTGCACAGAGAGGCGACCCCATGAGTGTGTTCAAGCGATGGCTCGTCACAGTGATCGCGCTCGCAATGGCGGGATGCACATCGACTGGCGCGACGACAACGACTACACGGCCGTCCGCCACGACGGTGACGGAACCGGCGACAACCTCGACGACGGAGGCGCCTGCCGCACAAGTCGTCGTGTATTTCACGATGGACACGACAGGGTCCGTCAACCGACCCGGCCCATTCCTCGTACCTGTGGTGAGGGAGTCGGTCGGCGACGACCTCGACTCGACACTGACCGCGCTCCTCGCGGGGCCGACAGAGGATGAGACCCAGATGGTTCCGGCAATGAGTAGCGCCATCCCCGAAGGGACCCAGCTTCTCGGAACGCAAGTCGCCGACGGGGTCGCGACGATCGACATGTCGGACGACTTCGCATCGGGTGGAGGCTCGTTCTCGATGATGGCGCGGCTTGCCCAGGTCGTCTACACGGCGACACGGCTCGATGGGGTCGACTCGGTGGTGTTCGAACTCGGGGGAGCACCCGTCACGACATTCTCCGCCGAGGGGATCGACCTGGATGGGCCACAGACGAGGGACGGTTATCTGGACTATCTGCCGATGGTCTTCGTCGACGATCCGGCGTACGGGGGGACATTGGGCAACCCTGCCCATCTGACCGGCGTGGCAGCCGCGTTCGAGGCGACGTTCCAGGCAGCGGTGACCGACGCAGACGGCGTGATCATCGCGCAGCCGCCATATCTGATGACGAGTGAGGGACAGGGGTGGGGCACGTTCGACGAAACGATCGACTACGACGTCGACCAGCCGCAGTGGGGGTCACTGATCGTGTGGGAGGACTCCGCCGAGGACGGGTCGCAGATCAACGTGCGCGAGTACAGGGTGTGGCTGACTCCGGCGCCATGAATCAGCGCCGAGATGAGAAGAAGTCGGTCAGCAATCGAGCGCTTTCGTCCGCCATGACACCGGCCTCGAGTTCGCACCGGTGGTTGAGACGAGCGTCCTGCGGGATGTTGTAGAGACTCCACGCGGCCCCGGCCTTCGGATCGGCGGCGCCGTAGACGATGCGATCGAGGCGTGCCCACACGGCGGCGCCGGCGCACATGGGGCACGGTTCGAGGGTGACGACGAGGGCGTGCCCCGTGAGACGCCAGTCACCAAGTGTTTTCGCAGCCGACCGAATGACGAGGAGCTCGGCATGTGCGGTCGGGTCCGACCGTTCCTCAATGCGGTTGTGGTCGGACGCGACGACCGTCCCACCGGGCCCGATGATCACCGCGCCGACCGGCACGTCACCGTGTTCGGGGGCTTTTGCGGCCTCCGACAAGGCGAGTTGCATGGCCTCGGCGTGCTCCATCACCTCTACACTATGAGCCCTCAGGAGGGATCGCATAGTCTGGCCTAGTGCGCACGCCTGGAAAGCGTGTAGGGGGTTCACGCTCCCTCG
>CAZQMF010000129.1:0-2816 GCA_964594235.1 uncultured Acidimicrobiia bacterium | reverse complement strand
TCCGGCGTCGAGCATCAGCTCGACGCCTGACAACCGATCACTGCTCGCGTAGCGAGCGCTCAGCCAGCGAGCCAGGCCTTCGCCTGTTCGATACACGCGTCGACGGTCATCGCCTCGCCGTCGGCCATCAGACGCCGGGTCTCCCCATCGCCGAGACGTTCGAGAAGCAGAGACCTCATCGCATCATGCCTGGGTTCGCGAGGGAAGAGCGTTTCCACCGGGAACTCGGTCGCCACTGCCCGTCCGAGCACGACGGCGGCTTCGGAGTCGAGACCCGCAGCGCACAGGACCTCTGCCGCGGCATCGAGGGTTCGAGGTTTGGCTACCTCCTTCATCGGCAGGATCGGCATGGCATCGATCACGGCGGTAACCCGTGCGGTGGCGTCGTCGACCCTGCCCAGTGCCGCTTCGGCAGTCGCGAGGCGTCGGGAGCTATTGGCCCAGCACGCCACGTCACCGCAGTCCTCGAGGTGGTCCGCCGCGAGGGACAGATACCGCACGGCCGCGTCGTGATCGCCACCCTCGGCCACGATCGCGCCGAGCGTTTGCAGGGCGTGCCCATACCAGTAGGGCACCTGGATGCTCCCGAGGATCTCGACCGAACGATTGAGATTGGCCATGATCCAGTCGTCTTCGACCTGCCCCCACAGACCGGCGCTGTCGCCGAGTGTTGCTGCCAGGAGCGCCTGGTCGCCCGCCTTCTCGAACCCTTCGAGGGCGATCTGCACATGTTCCAGCATTCGTTCGTCTGAGCTGGGCAGGTACGCGGCGTAGATCAGATTGAGAAACGCCCGCTCCCACTCCGGTTCCCACCAGTAGGGCTCAGGGTTCGCGTCGAGGAGGCGGCGGCCCTCCAGCAGATGCTCGAGATACTCTGGATCGGTAGTCGAGTGGTTGATGGAGGCTCCCAGCTGCACCTCCATCCTGCCGATCAGGTTGGGGTCACCCGTCACTTTGGCGACCTCCAGTCCCGTGCGGGCATGTGCGATCGATGCGGGGTCGGTGATCTCGGCTCCCAAACCGGCAGCGGTGGCCCAGGCCTTGATCACGATGTTCGGATCGAGATCCGCCGGTGCCTGTTCGAGGCCCGCGACCAATGTGGTGACACCCTCGAGATGTATACCGAGGTGCATCCAATAGAGGAACAGGTCGAAACCCATGGTGAGGTACGGACCGAAGTCACCTGTCTCGAGGAGGGTGTGGAACGCCACCCGAATGTTGTCGTAGTCGGCGTCGAGGCGCCGTTCCCACGGCATCTGATCCGGACCGCGAGTGTGCGGGGACGCTTCTGCGACAAACTCGACGAACCTACGGGCGTGTGCAGCGAGCGTCGCGTCCTTCTCGCCGGCTGCGTCGAGGCGGTCGGCCGCGTACTGGCGAACAGGTTCGAGCATCCGGTAGCGCGTTCCGAGATCGGGGTGCTGGGAGGGGATGATGAGCGACTTGTCGATGAGTGAGTCGAGATTGTCGAGGACCTCCCACTCGTACACCTCATCGCCGGAACACACGGCTTCCGCCGACTGGAGATCGAAGCCACCTGCGAACTGTGAGGCTCGGCGGAACACTACCTGCTCCTGGGGCTTGAGAAGCTCATGGGACCAGTCGATGGTTGCTTGCAGGGTTCGCTGGCGGGGGATCGCCGTCTTCGATGTGGACAGGATCCGAAAACTCTCGTCGAGCCGGGATGCCAGCTCCAGAGTGGACATGCTGCGAAGGCGGGCGGCTGCGAGTTCCAGCCCGAGCGGAATGCCGTCGATGCGGGTGCAGATACGCCAGATAGCGCCCATGTCGTCGGCGCTCGGCCGGTAGTCGGCATGAGCCGATCTGGCACGGTCCAGGAACAGGAGCACCGCCTCGGCGTCGCCGGGATGTGAGGAGTCGGGCAGACCCAGCGAGGGGACCCGCATGAGGGACTCGCCTCCGATGCCCAGCGACTCGCGGGACGTGGCGAGGATCCGCACCTTGGGGGCACCATTGAGGAGCTGACGGATCGCGTCGGAGGCACCGTCGATCAGATGCTCGCAGTTGTCCACCACCAGCAGCAACTCCCTGCCCCACAGATAGCGGGTGACGACATCTTCGATCGACGCCCCCTCGCCGGGCCGGAGACCCCACACGTCGCCGATGGTCGACATGATGAACGCCGGGTTTGTCACCGGCGCCAATTCGACGACCCACACCCCGTCGGGGAACCTCTCCATCGACTGGCGAGCAGCTTCCATCGCGAGCCGGGTCTTCCCCGTCCCGCCGGTGCCGGTGAGAACCACGAGTCGTGCGTCCTGGATCAGCTCGTCGATCTCTGCAAGTTCTCGAGTGCGACCCACGAACGATGTCAGATAGTCCGGCAGATTGTGCCTGCGGACATCCACCGTCTTGATGGGTCTGGACACGGGAGGGAGGTCGGGGTGGAGCACCTCGAAGATGTGCTCGGGCTCTTCGAGGTCCTTGAGGTGGTGCGTTCCTAGATCGTTCAGCGGATCGTCGATGGCTTCGGCGGTGACCGATGAGATCAGGATCTGGCCGCCGTGCCCGGCCGACATGATTCGGGCCGCCCGGTTGAGGACGGGCCCGAAATAGTCGCCGTCGCGTTCTTCGGCCGTTCCTGTGTGAATACCCATCCGGACTGTGATCGGCGGTCCCGGCCAGTCCGCACGGTTGAGCCAGAGTTGGGCGTCGATAGCTGCCTCGACAGCTGAGGCGGCACTGGGAAAGGCGACAGCAAACGCGTCGCCGGCGGTGGAGAACACATGTCCCGACCGCGACTCGACCACTTCACGCAGGATCTCGTCGTGCCTGGCGAGGCTCGCCGCCATGGC
>CAZQMF010000128.1:0-2841 GCA_964594235.1 uncultured Acidimicrobiia bacterium | reverse complement strand
GGAGGAAGAGTGGACAGCGACAACCTCGTTGACCGATGGTTGAAGCGTGGGGCTGGTTTTCGCGATCATCGAACGACCCGGTTGATACGATGCCCGGAAACGGGGACGATCGTGAGAACACATTGGTACACAACCGAGGCCGGCGTCGAGGTCCCGGCTGTCGATACGGACCAGATGCGTGAGATCGATCGGATCGCAATCGAAGAGGTCGGTCCGAACCTCTTTCAGATGATGGAGAACGCAGGCCGCAGTTGTGCCCTCACCGCAATCGACATGCTTGGTGCCGGGTGGCGCTCGATTCCCATCGTCGTGCTGGCCGGCTCCGGAGGCAACGGCGGAGGAGGCATCTGCGCGGCTCGTCATCTCGCCAACAGGGGCGCCACCGTCACGGTGGTGGTATCGGACAGTGCCGGATGTGCCCCGGTCACCGAGCAGCAACTCGGTGTCTTCCGTGCCGCAGGCGGAGTGCTCGCTCCCTCGCCAATCGGTATGTCCCCCGGACTCGTCGTCGACGCGCTCATCGGGTACGGCCTCGGCGGCGTACCCCGGGGGGCGACCAGAGAGCTCATCGAGTGGGCGATCGGACAGCCGGCCCCGATTCTCTCGCTGGACGTGCCCTCGGGCATCGACGCGACGACGGGAGAATCGTCGGGCCCACACGTCAGTGCGAGTGCGACGCTCACGCTCGCGCTGCCCAAGACCGGGCTGGGTTCACCGGCAGCCGGTGCCCTGACTCTCGCGGACATCGGCATTCCCCGCGAGGTCTACAGACGTGTGGGGATCGATGTGCCCAAGGGACTCTTCGATGCCACTTTTCGGGTCGGTCTTCGGCCGACCAATCACGTCGGGTAGTGCTCCAAGATGTAGGCGGCGTAGAACCGTTCCCAAGACTCTTAGGACACTTCAGCGTTGAACGCCTCGTCGGCTGCAACCAGGAGGTGTGTCAGCCGGCTCCGAGTCGGGACACCTCCGAGCCGTTCGCCGAGGTGCGCTTGGTAGAACGGCGCATACCAAAGCGGCCACTCGGGATCGAACCCGCAACTCGGCTCGTAGGCGGCATGGTGACGCTCGGCCGTCTCGGTCAACAGCCCTGCGAGGTCGTCGATCCGGGGATCACTCATCGTTCAGCCTCTCGTACCCTTGCCGGAAGAAGTCGAGTGCGGACGCTCGTTGATCCTGAGCCGCGAGCAGATCCCGATAGGGCAGGCTGGCACCATTGAAGGTGGTGTCGTTCCAGTAGGGATCGGATCGGTCGATGGAACCCCACGCGGCAACGTACAGGTACGGCTCGGGATGGTTGTCGTCGCCGGGTGACGCACCGTAGCTCGCCCGACTGTCGCCAGCGCCCATTTCAAACGCGACATCGAAGTGCTCAGGCCACACTTGGACCCTGCTCACCTCAGCCGCGCCGGGCGTTCGCCGGGCCTGTTCGAGAACCGAGGTCGCGAACCCGAACCAGTCGCCGATCGCGTCGGTCACGCTTGCGTCGATCACGAGAGCCGTATCGGGATCGACCGGGGCCAGCGGGTCGTGGAAGTCGTCGAACCAGACGTCCCGGCAGGCGATGTCGAGGAAACTCGTGGCTGCTCGCAGGGTCGAGATCGGAGTGGTGCGCACCTCGCCTTCTCGTTGGTAGATGAGGTGTTCTCCTGCGACGCGTACCTGCTCGTCAGCGCCGAAGAACGGCGTACCGAACCCGCGGTGCGTATACCGCAGTCCGAGCTTGCCGGTGCTCGCGTACCGTGTGGGAGCGACGGCAAAGAAGGCGATCTGGTGGAGGGCACGCCGGCCATCCTGGTAGCCGCCGGGCAACGACTCGAGTCGACGGTACGCACCCAGCCAGTGGTCCGCGGCGTAGGAGGCCAACGCCGGGTCATCTCGTGCTATCTCATCCCAGGTGATGCCCTCGCCTGTGATCGGCGTGACGATCTGACGGGTCGTGTCCGACAGGGCGGTCGGATCGTCAGCGAACCAGTTCGGGTCGGTGTTGGCCGGTGGCGATGGCTCGAGCACTCGTGCCTCATACGATTCGGGTAGCAGCGCAGAGGCTTCGGCTCGGGGGTTGCGTGCACCGCTCATGACGCGACCTCCGGCTTGCGCCAAAAGGCCGCGAGCTGCGCCGCTCCGGCCACGAACCCCGCGAGCCCGACAATCAGTCCCGCCCATCCGTCGATGGTCGTCCCGAACGCGGTGTCGAGCGAAGCGGCCCCAGGACCGATTGTCGCGAGGGCGAGTGCCGCCACCGACACCGTGACCACGTACTCGTAGCCCTCGTCGGGGCGGTGGAATACGAAGAACCCCGCAAACCGATGGATCGATCCAAAAGCGACGGTCATCGTGGCAATGAGTCCGGCGATCGCGAAAGGCGTGAGGAAGCCGGTCACAAGACCGAGACCGATGGCGAGCTCCCCGGAGGCCGAAAGCCTCGCGTTGAGCTTCGCGTTCTCGAAACCTTTCGAGGCGAACCACCGTTCGGTTCCATCGAGGCTGCGGGCGTGATTGATGCCATGCGCCAGCATGACGACCCCTAGCCAGAGCCGGAGGATGAGGAGGACGAGATCGGTTGGGTTCATGATGAGTCCTTTCTGCTGTCTTCGACAACACGATCAGGTGTCGGTTTCTGCCCGAGGTGCGACAATTGGGTCGTGAGTCCGACACTTCAAGTGGTTCTCGTGGTCATTGGGATCGCCGTGGTCTGGTTCGCGCTCGCTCGATTCTTTCGGTACGCGGGCAGACGAGGGTGGGTGTTCAACAAGCACAACCCGACACCATCGCGTCCCCGGTCTCTCGGACTTCTCGAGCAGATCTACCAGCCGAGCATCCAGCACGTCATCGAGTTCG
>CAZQMF010000127.1:0-2858 GCA_964594235.1 uncultured Acidimicrobiia bacterium | reverse complement strand
TGCTCTATGGGATCCGTGAGACCATCCAGCGCGAGATCATGACCAAGGGCTATCCATTGCGGGTGTACGTGCCGTACGGCTCCCAGTGGTATCCGTACTTGACGAGGAGGCTGGCAGAACGACCCGCCAATCTGCTGTTCTTCGCCCGAGCGTTGGTTGGCCGATGACGCCCGACTGGTACCTGAAGGCAATCGCAACAGAACCGTCCGAGCACACCATCGATGTCGACGGGTGCCCGATCCACTACCTCGACTGGGGGTCGGGGGACCTCCCCGGGCTTGTTCTCATCCATGGTGGCGCTGCCCACGCTCGATGGTGGAGTCATCTCGCTCCGCTCTTTTCGACACGCTGGCACGTGGTGGCCTTCGACCTGTCGGGGCACGGCGACAGTGGCAGGCGCCCCGAGTACTCGAGGGAGGTCTGGGCTCGCGAAGTAATGGCGGTCAGCGGTGATGCGGGTTTTCCTGGCCCCCCGGTGATCGTCGGGCACAGTCTTGGTGGCATGGTGGTCATCGAGACGGCGGCCGCGTACGGCGACCGGCTGATTGGCGCGGTGATCGTGGACACTCCGGTACGGCGACCGGACCCTGAGTCGGAACAGGCCGCTCGCGGGCAGGCGTTCGTATCTCCGGGTGTATATCCGGATCTCGAGAGTGCGCTCGCGCGATTCCGCCTCATCCCTGATCAACCGTGCGAAAACCGCTACATCGTCGACTACATAGCCCGGCACTCGCTCCACGAGACGCCCGACGGATGGACATGGAAGTTCGACCCCAAGGTGTTCAAACCGACACTGCGTCCTCTCGGCGAGCGACTCAGAGCGATCTCGACGCGGGTGGCTCTCTTCCGGGGAGACCTCAGCGTGATCGTGCCCCCTGACATCGCGGAGTACATGTACGAGCTGCTCGACCGCAACGCGCCGGTCGTGTCGATTCCCGAAGCCCACCATCACCTGATCCTCGATCAACCGATCGCATTCGTCGCGGCGTTGCGGACGCTGCTGGCCGATTGGGACCACTCGATTCCTTGCAGGTGAAACTGCAAGAATGGCCCAATGATCGACGTTGGCGACAAAGCACCGGAGTTCGTGCTTCCCGATGAGTCGGGTGTCACCAGGAGCCTGTCGGAGTACGCGGGAGGACATCTGATCGTGTACTTCTACCCGAAGGCGATGACCCCAGGATGTACAACGGAAGCCTGTGACTTCCGTGACAGCAGCGATCGGTTGCTCTCGGCCGGATTCGCCGTGGTCGGGATCAGCCCAGACCCGCCGTCGAAACTCGCCACCTTCAAACAGCGTGAGCATCTCACCTTCCCCCTGCTCTCCGATCAGGATCACGAGGTGGCAGCCGCCTATGGTGCCTGGGGAATGAAGAGGAACTACGGCCGCGAGTACGAAGGACTCATCCGCTCGACGTTCGTGATCGATTCAGTCGGCACGGTGAGTCACGTGTATCGCAATGTCAAGGCCAAGGGCCACGTCGAGCGACTCGTCGAGGCGCTGCTGTGAAACGACTGCTGATTGGTGCCGTCGCCGCCCTCATGCTCGCCGCCGTCCCGGCGCTGGCGGCCGATGTCACGTCACTCGCCGATCAAGCAGCCCTGCGTCACTACGCGATCGAGGATGGGGCGCCGGTCGACGTGAACGCGATGGAGGCGATGGTCGCGCAACTACCCTCGAGTCCGGACTTTTACTTCATAGCACTGGCAAGCGACTCGCCGGACGGAGCGGACCTCGTCGCAAGCGACATTCTCGCTGATCTTCCATCCGGCACGGTGATCGTGGTCAGTCCGACCGACCTGGGTGCCGTGAGCTCGGACTACTCGAACGCTCAGCTCTCTGGTGCCCTGGACGCGTCGTTGGACGTGTTCGACACGAGCTATGTCGAAGGGTTCGGGGTGTTCGCTGACACCCTCCTGCAGGCTGACGCGTCTCCGTCGGGATCATCCTCTTCTGGATCCTCGGCAGGTGGAGGCCTCGTTGTCCTTGTGATCGTCGCTGGTCTGATTGTCATCGCCGTCATCGCGATCAGGCGGGGGAAGAAGAGTGATGAACAGGTTCAGCAGCAGCGATTCGCCGAGGCCCGTTCAGAGATCCAGGGCCAGCTGGACGCCGTTGCGAACCGAATCCTCGAACTGAGCGACCAGGTCCAAGTGGCTGCAAACGACCAAGCGACCGGGTACTTCCGCGATGCGTCGGCCACATTCGATGACGTCACGGACACGTTCGAGAAGGCAACCTCGCTCGCCGAGTTCGAAAACATCTCCACGCGTCTGGACAAGGCTCGCTGGCAGCTCGAAGCCGCCGATGCCATCACCGAAGGTCGTCCTGTTCCCACCGAACCCGAGGAACGCCGGACCGCCTGTTTCTTCGATCCGACCCACAAGGGCGGCATTGAGGAGGCGACCATCACCACGCCGGCAGGCTCACAGACGGTGAGCGTGTGCCATTCATGCGCCGAACGGTTGCGCAAGGGGGAGGCTCCGACGCCTCGGTCGGTACCGGTCAACGGCCGCCGGGTTCCCGTCCCGATGGCTCCTGCTTCGCACGGAGGTGGCGGGATCGACCTCGCGAGCATGTTTCAGGTGATCGTCGCGGGGATGGGTGCCGCAACTCAGTACCGAACCTCCAGGGGAAGGGTGGTTCCCACAAGGACAGCGACACGCACGACGGCGCCTGCTTCGGCCCGCGCAACGAGAAGATCCTCACCGACCGGACGGGCGCGCCGGAGGAGATCGTAGGATGAGGCAGTACACGACAGGAGGAGACCGATGGGGTTCTTGAAACGACTGTGGGGGTACTTGGTGACCCTCTTCAAGGGGACGGCCGAGCGCGCCATGGACCCCGAGATCGAGAT
>CAZQMF010000126.1:0-2936 GCA_964594235.1 uncultured Acidimicrobiia bacterium | reverse complement strand
GAACGGCCGATTGCCATCGCCTCGCCCACACTCCGCATCGTCGTCCCCAGCGTGTTGGATGCGGCAGGGAACTTCGCGAAGTCGAACCGGGGTGCCTTCACAACCACGTAGTCGAGTGCCGGTTCAAAACTCGCGGGAGTGGCGCCGGTGATGTCGTTGACGATCTCGTCGAGCCTGAGACCGACGGCGAGCTGCGCGGCGATCTTCGCGATCGGAAAACCGGTCGCCTTGGATGCGAGCGCCGACGAACGGCTCACGCGCGGGTTCATCTCGATGACCAGCCGCCTACCCGTTTCGGGATCGACCGCGAACTGAACGTTCGAACCTCCCGCGACCACCCCGACCGCACGCAACACCGTGATGGCATCGTCCCGCATTGCCTGGTACTCACGGTCCGACAGAGTCTGGATCGGCGCGACAGTGATCGAGTCGCCCGTGTGTACCCCCATCGGGTCGAGGTTCTCGATCGAGCAGACGATCACCGCGTTGTCGGCGCCGTCTCGCATCACCTCCAGCTCGAACTCCTTCCAACCCGCGAGCGACTCCTCGACGAGGATCTCCCCGACCGGAGATGCAGCAATCCCCGCCCGCGCGATGGAGTCGAACTCATGGGGATCGAACGCGATCCCGGTGCCCCCGCCACCAAGGATGAACGACGGCCGGACCATCACGGGGAACCCGATCTCGATCGCGATGCGTGCCGCCTCTTCGAGCGACCTCGCATATCCCCCTCGCGGCGTGGCCAGCCCGACCGACGCCATCGTCTCGGCGAACAGACCACGGTCCTCTGCCTTCTCTATCGCATCGAGCCCGGCACCGATCATCTCGACCCCGTACCGGTCAAAGACGCCGGTGCGGGCTAGTTCGGCGGCGACGTTCAGCGCGGTCTGGCCGCCGAGGGTTGGCAGCACGGCGTCGGGTCGTTCCTTTGCGATGATCCGTTCGACTATCTCAGGTGTGATCGGTTCGATGTACGTCGCGTCGGCGAACTCGGGATCGGTCATGATCGTTGCCGGGTTCGAGTTGATCAGGATCACCCGATAGCCGTTCGCTCGCAGCACTTTCGCCGCCTGCGTGCCCGAGTAGTCGAACTCAGAGGCCTGACCGATGATGATCGGACCCGAACCGATGAGCAGGATCGACTCGATGTCGTTCCTGCGCGGCATCAGCACACTCCCATCAGGTCGCAGAACCGGTCGAACAGGGGAGCCGCATCGTGCGGTCCGGGTGCGGCTTCCGGGTGGTACTGCACACCGAACGCGGGAACGTCGAGGCAGGCCAATCCCTCCAGAGTGCCGTCGTTGAGGTTCTGATGGGTGGGGACTACCCGACCGAAACGGGTATCGACCTCGTCGGGGAGCATGTCGGGCGCGACGAGCCCCGAACGACGAGGGGCGGTCCGATCGGTGATCGACCACAGGTCGACGGCGAACCCATGATTGTGTGCGGTGATCTGAACTCGACCGCTGTCAAGGGCACGGACGGGATGATTGCCGCCGTGGTGACCGAACGGCAGTTTGAACGTGCCGGCGCCAAGGGCGAGGCCGAGCACCTGATGGCCGAGACAGATCCCGAACACAGGCAGCTCACCAAGGAGACCCCGGACCGTCGCGATCGTGCGCTCGAGTGGCGCCGGGTCACCCGGTCCGTTCGAGACGAACACACCGTCAGGATCGGTGGCGAGAATCTCGCCGGCCGACGTCGTGGCAGGAACCACTTCGACATCGAGACCCCTCAGCATCAGGTTCCTGACGATGTCGCGCTTCATTCCCAAGTCGATGGCGACCACTCTCCCCCGCCTGGTGCCCTCTGCCGCCACGACATACCGTTCCGGTGTCGTGACGAGCGACGCGAGGTCCCTTCCCTCGATACTCGGTGTGGCAGCAACGGCGTCACGCAGTTCCGACTCGGTCGCGTTGCTGCCGATCGCGACCGACTGGGCGCCGCTCTCGCGAATGTGACGGGTGAGCCTGCGCGTGTCGACGTCGCCCATCGCGACGATCCCATTCTCACGCAGGTAGGCCGCGAGGCTGCCATCCGCACGAGGATTGGAATGGCGACGTGAAAGGGATCGCACGATGAGGCCGGAAGCGTGGGGACGGGCGGCTTGCGCATCGACGTCGGACACTCCGTAGTTGCCCACATGAGAGGTGGTGAGCACGACCACTTGACCGGAATAGGAAGGGTCGGTGAGGATCTCCTGGTAGCCGGTCATGGAGGTGTTGAACACCACTTCGCCGGTGGTGATCCCGTCGGCACCGATCGGGGTGCCCCGAAACGTCCCTCCGTCTGCGGTGAGAAGAAGCCCGCTCATCGCCTGCGTCCCGGCGCGAAACGTTCGGGCCGGAGACGGAGGAGTGCAACGATCGTTGGGTGCGTACCGCGGGTACCGTGCATGCGTGCTCCTTCCCGGCCTCGCAGGACCGGCCCTTAAAGGACTTGCGGGCAGCGTAGCAGGGGGTGTGGCGTTGGTACGGCGTCGAGTCGAACCAATAGACTCGCCAGATCGAACAGGAGCCCATGGCCAGCAACGCGTCGATCCTCGATCTGTACGATCGCCTGGTCGACGGTGTGTACACGCTCGGGTACCGGCTGCTCGGTGACCCACATCTCGCAGAGGACGTCGTCCAGGACACCTTCCTGGCTGCCCTGCGGTCCATTGTTTCCTACCGGGGTGAAGGGCCGATCGAAGCCTGGCTGTACCGGATCGCCTACCGGGCGGCGATCGCGCAGCAGCGCACGAGGCGTGACTTCCCGACCGATCCCGTCGACATTGTCGATCTCGCCGGCGCCGGGTCCGTCGACGTGGAGCGCTCCGTCTTGACTCTCGAACTGGCCGCCGCCCTCGACCGGGCCATCGAGACGTTGACCCCACCATTGAAGGCTGCCTTCGTGCTGCGACAGATCGAGGGGCTGTCCACCCGTGACGTCGCCCA
>CAZQMF010000125.1:0-3005 GCA_964594235.1 uncultured Acidimicrobiia bacterium | reverse complement strand
CACGTCTAGCTCACTTCGTGAGCCGTCATGAGTTGTCGGTTCTCGGTCTTCGGTAGGGCGGTCGCCCCGTTGTCTCTGGACGCGTGCGGTCGCGAACGGACTGCCGATGACCCAAGACGCCGGGCGGAGCTTGACGTCTTGCGAGGAGGCCACGGATGCCGAGGACCAGGTCCGGGTAGAGTGTTGCCTGTGCGCCAGGATCCCGAGCGAAGCTCGTCGTCGCGCCCTGGACGAAGCGAAAAGTGCCGCCGGGCGGAGCCCGGCGTGTCGATTTGCATAGGGACCGAGGATCGATAACGATGCCGCCGAACTACAGCGCGGGAAGAGGAATCGCCGAGGCCGCCGACGTCTCGAGTCGCTTCTTCGCGTCGGTGGTATCGGGAGGTGTGCTCGGCTGGCTACTCGATCGATGGTTGGGTACCTGGCCGTGGCTCGTGTCTCTCGGAACGATCGCAGGTTTCGCGCTCGGGTTCTACTGGATGCTGCAGTACGCGAAGGAGATGGAGCGGCGTGGACGTTGAAGCACGCATGGGAGCGGAGATGGCTCTGCGCTCGCTGTGGTTCGGCCCTGCGGTTGCAGCCGTCGCCCTCCTCATCGGCGGACCGCCGGCAGCCCTCGCAGCGATCGTCGGCGCGGCAGTCGTCGCCCTCGTCTTCCTCTTCACAGGCAAGACGCTGTCATGGGCGGCCCGTCGTTCCCCTACGGCGCTCGGCACTGCGGCACTCGCCGGATTCCTCGTTAGATTGCTGCTGCTGACCGCGTTCGTCTGGGTCGCGATCCGCTTTCTACAATTGGACCTCATCGGGCTCTTCGTGGGGCTCGCTGTCACGTACATCGGGTTGCTCGTGATGCAGGCCCGGAAGGAGGCTGTCAGGTGATCCTCGCGCAGATCGTCCAGGTGCCGAGCGACATCAACGAGATGTTCGATTGGCCTGCCATCCTGCCGTTCGGTATCAACCGTGTCGTCCTGCTGATGTTCCTCGCAGCGATCGTGACGTTCCTGTTCCTCTACCTCCCGTTCCGCACGCCGCGCATCGTCCCCACCAAGCTTCAGGTGGCCGCCGAAGCCGCCGTGGAGTTCGTGAAGAAGGACATCGGGCGCGACATCATCGGACCCGAGTCGGTGAACTACGAGTGGCTGCTGATCCCGATGTTCTTCTGGATCCTGTTTCTCAACATTCTCGAAGTCACACCGTTCATCAACTTCCCGCCCACCTCCAGGATGGCGATCCCTGCATTCATGGCGGTGTTCGTGTACGTCGTCTTCCTGTTCGTAGGAATGAAGAAGCACGGACTCCGGTACTTGTTCCGCACGGTCGTCCCCGAGGGAGTCCCAAAGGCGCTCTTGGTGCTGGTCACGCCGATCGAGATCATCTCCGTGTTCTTCATCAGACCGATCAGTCTGGCCGTCCGACTCTTCGCCAACATGCTCGCCGGCCACATCATGCTGACGGTCTTCTTTCTCACCTCCGCCGCCTACTTCGTGCTGTCTCCGAAGCTGCTCGCCTTCCCGATCCCGTTCGCGTTCGCGGTGGCCATCACCGGGTTCGAGATCTTCGTAGGGGTCCTGCAGGCGTTCATCTTCACGTTGCTGACCGCCGTCTACATCGAGAGTTCCATCCATTTGGAGCACTGAGAGGAGAACCACATTGGACATTCATGCCGCAGCACTCCTTGGAGCGGGTCTGGCCTACGGCCTTGCCGCCATCGGACCTGGCATCGGCATCGGCATCGTGGCCGGCAACGCCGTCCAGGCGATGGTACGTCAGCCGGAGATGGCGGGTCAGGTACGAGCGACCATGTTCCTCGGCATCGCCTTCACCGAGGCGCTGGCCCTGTTCGGCCTGTTGCTGTTCTTCATCCTGTTCGGGCAGGCGTGACGATGTCGCCGTTACTGCTGCTCGCCCAAGCCGAGCAGGGCAGGTCGGGCCTGTTCCTCATCTTTCCGGAGATCCACGAGCTGATCTGGGGCATCGTCAGCTTTGCGGTCCTCGCCTTCTTCCTCTGGAAGTTCGCAGGTCCGGCGATGAACCGGATGCTGAACGCACGTCAGCAGGCGATCGTCGGCGGGTTGCAGGAGGCTGAGCAGGCGAAGCAGGAGGCGCAGGGTCTCCTCGACGACTACCGCCAGCAGCTCGCCAACGCCAAGGACGAAGGCAACCGGATCATCGAAGAGGCCCGTCAGACGGCCGAGACGATGCGACAGGAGATGACGGCGAAGGCGTCATCCGAGGCAGATGAGATCGTCGCGAAAGCTCGTGCCGAGGTCGTCGCCGAGCGCGACCGTGCGCTCACCGAAGTGCGACAGGAGGTCGCCGACCTGTCGATCGACCTCGCGGAGCGGGTCGTTCAAGGCAGCCTCGACCGCGATGCCCAGCGAGGGCTCATCGACCGGTATCTGGACGAGCTCGAACGGATGGGCTGATGAACGACCGGATCGAAGGGTACGCCGAGGCGATCTTCGCGATTGCGAGTGCAGAAGGGAGTCTGGACTCGGTCGAAGCCGAGCTGTTCACGGTCGCCCGTTCGATCGAGGCGTCCCCCGAACTGGCCGACTCGCTCGCCGATCCTCGCCTCCCGAACGAGCGCAAAGAGGCCGTGCTCGCCGACCTGCTGGAAGGCAAGGCATCCAGCCTCACCTCGTCGTTCATTCAGTTCGTCGCACGCCTCGGCCGCGCACGGGACATCCCTGCGGTCGTGGACGCGTTCGTGGCCCGGTCCGCAGCGTCACGCAACCGGGCGGTCGCAGAAATCCGTGCGGCGGTCCCACTGGACGCCGAAACCCTCCGGAAACTCGAAGAAGCGCTCGGCAAAGCCACCGGCAAGACCGTGGAAGCGAAGCTCGTCGTCGATCCGAGCGTCGTCGGCGGCGTGGTCGCCACGATCGGCGACATCGTGATCGACGGCTCGATCCGCCACCGCCTCGACAGTCTCCGCCAGACCCTGCAGCGCCGATGAAGGAGCAACGATGGCCGAACTGACGCTTGACCCCAAAGACATCGCC
>CAZQMF010000124.1:0-3070 GCA_964594235.1 uncultured Acidimicrobiia bacterium | reverse complement strand
AGACCCAGAGCGAGCAACAGGCGGCGATGAACGAGGTCCCTGACGTGACCGAGACCTATCAGCAGGGAGAGAAGATCGTCGGCGTCGGCGAAACGGTGACACAGGTCGAGCTGGATGCGATCGACGAGCTGGAGCTGCTGCGCCCGACCGGTCCCGAACAGGCCGCGCTGTTCTTGGTCGTGCTTCTCGTCGTAGGGCTGCTCATTTTCTACCTTGCACGATTCCGGGCCCAGTTCTGGGCGCACACGAGACGGGTGCTGCTGTTCGGACTGCTAATCGTGTTGGCCGCACTCGTTGCGCGGGGTACGGGGTTGCTGGTGCCTTCCGACCAGCCTGCAGTGGGATTTCTTCTGCCTGCGGCGATGTTCGGGTTCATGGCGGCGATCCTCTTCGACGCCCGGATCGGCGTCGTGATGGCGATGGCTGTTGGTGCATTGACCGGTCTCGCAACCAAGGACCCCGGCCTGACCCTGTTCGCCCTGCTCTCCACGATGGTTCCGATCCCGTTCGTCTCCGCGATCTCGGCACGTGGCGACCTGCGCAAGGCGATCGTGTACACGTCGCTCGCCATGTTCCCGATGTCCGCGGGAATCGCCTGGTTCTTCTACGGAGCGGACACCGCCATACCTGCCGGCCTGTACGGGCTCGCGAACGGGCTGTTTCTCTCAGGTCTGATCGGTGTCGCGGCCGTTTCATTCCTGGAGATCATGTTCGACGTCACCACTTCACTGCGTTTGCTCGACCTCACGGACCGGAACCATCCGGCGCTGCAGATGATGGAGGAGGAGGCACGCGGCACCTTCAACCACTCGCTGATGGTTGGAACACTTGCGGACAGGGCCGCCCGAGCCATCGGCGCCGACAACCTGCTCGCCAGGGCAGCCGCCTACTACCACGACCTGGGCAAGACGGAAAACCCCACCCTGTTCATTGAAAATCAATTCGGCATCCCGAACCCGCACGACATGCTGCCACCAGAAGAGTCGGCGGAGCTGATTCGCAATCACGTGGCCAAGGGAGTCGACTTGGCGAAGAAGTACCGGATACCCACTGCCGTCGCCGAAGGCATCGTGTCCCACCATGGGGATGGGATCATGCGCTACTTCTATCACAAGGCGTGTGAGCAGTACGGCACGGAAAACGTCAACGTCGACGACTATCGCCACGTGGGCCACAAGCCGCTGTCGAAGGAGATGGCGATCTTGATGATGGCGGACGCGGTCGAGAGTGCGTCGAGGGCCGTGTTCGCCGACGAGGAGCCAACACCGGAACGCATCGAAGAGCTCGTTCTCCAGGTGGTCGGAGAGAAGGAAGACGACGGGCAGCTCAGCGAGAGCGATCTCACTCTGGGCGAATTGACGAAGGTCAAGAGGGCGTTCATCGATTCGCTCGTCGGGCACTACCACCAACGGATCCCGTACCCCGGGTTCCCGGGGACTCCACAGCAGTCCGGGCCTAAGCTTCCGTCGTGAACGTCTTTCTTGCCGACGAGCAGGACGATCCGCTTGACGCCGAGCCGCTTCGGCGGCTCGTGGTCAATGCCCTTGAACGCGAAGGCCTGCCGGATCGTGTCGACGTGACGGTGATGTTCGTGGGACTCGACCAGATGACCGAGTACAACGAACGTTTCATGGAGAGGACCGGGCCAACCGACGTCCTGGCATTTCCACTCGTCCAGCTCACACCCGGACGCTATCCCGAACCGGACCCCGGAGATCCTCCCCTGAGTCTCGGGGATGTCGTGATCGCGCCGGAGTATGTGCGCAGTCAGGCAGCGGAGCTGGGAGTGCGGTTCGAGGACGAGCTGTCGTTGATGGTCGTGCATGGGCTTCTTCACCTTCTGGGCTACGACCACATGACCGATGAAGACGCCGAAGTGATGGAAGCTCGCGAGCGCCAGCTTCTTGCACAGGTGGGGAGGGAGAGACGATGATCGGCGGCTTGGCCGCATCGCTTGTAGTGCTGGTATTCGCCGGGGCTCTTCGGTCCGGCGCAGCCTCCCTGATGTCGACTACGCGGGCGGACGCCCTACGCGACGACGCGGATTCGGTGCACGGTGCGGATACGGTGGCACGTCTTCTGGATGATCGGCCGAGACTCCAGTCGTCGATAGGAATGGTCCACTCGGCGATTCTCGTCGCAGCTGTCGTCCCCGCGGCATGGGCGCTGACGACCGCCATTCGAGGGTGGTGGCTCGCCGCCACGTTGCTGGGGCTCGCGATTCTCGTCCTGCTGGTGGGAGACATGCTCCCTCGTTCCTACGGAAGGGCACATCCGGGGATCCACGCCTATCGGGTGTCGGGGTTGCTCTCTGCGGCCGCCCGGTTCGGCCGGCGGGCGGGTGAACTCCTGATCGAGGAACCTGAGCTCGAGGACGAGGAGGACGAGGAGGAAGTGGAGGAGCGACGGCTCATCATCTCGGTTCTGGAGTTCTCGGACACGTTGGTTCGAGAGGTGATGGTGCCCCGTCTCGACATGGTGACGGTGGGCCGAGACGCGACGACCGACGCGGTACTCGACATCGTTGTCGGTCAAGGATTCTCGCGGATCCCGGTCGTCGGAGACGGTCCGGATGACATCGTCGGATTCGTGTACGCCAAGGATCTGCTGGGCGTCACGGACAACGGGGAAGGGCAGGTTCCGGTCACGACCATCATGCGACCGGTCTATTTCGTCCCGGAGACGAAACGCGTCCCCGATCTCCTTCGTGACATGCAGTCCCGACAGCAGCACATGGCAATTGTGGTAGACGAGTTCGGCGGGACCGCCGGCCTCGTCACCATCGAGGACCTTCTGGAGGAGCTCGTCGGAGAGATCATCGACGAGTACGACACCGAGGAGCCGCTCCTCGTCGAACACGACGATGGGGGATACCTCGTGGATGGGCGGTTCTCCGTCGAGGACCTCGGGGAGACGCTCGGAGTAGAACTCGAGCACGATGAGTGGGATACGGTGAGCGGTCTCGTGCTCGACCTGGCAGGCAGAGTCCCCCACGTGGGCGAAATCTTCGAAGTCGGGGATGTGCGCTTCGAAGTGGCCGTTGTCCAAGGACGCAGGGTCACACAGATAA
>CAZQMF010000123.1:0-3133 GCA_964594235.1 uncultured Acidimicrobiia bacterium | reverse complement strand
TGCTCATTGGTCAGGGTGGCTTCCCGTGGGGGTCGCTCGTGTTCATCGCGATCGTCCTCGCCGGGGTGATCGCCGCAATGGAGTCGGTGGACGACCCGTACCGTGCGCGTAGGCTCCTGACCAGCGCCACCATCGCGTTCGCCATCATCGGGATCCTCGGATTCACGACGATCGGCATGCTGTTTCTTCTCGCGTCTCTGTTCACGGCGGTGGGCGCGGCCCAGTCACCCGCACACCCTGAAGGAGACGAGCTTTGAACCCTGATCGGCGTCCCCTCTCGAGCCTGTGGGCCTACGCGACGGCCTACAGGCGTCGCATCGTCGCCGCGACCGCCTACTCGGTGCTCAACAAGGCGTTCGATCTTGCCCCTCCGGTCCTCATCGGCGTCGCCGTCGACGTCATCGTGCGAAAGCAGGACTCCTTTCTCGCTCGCCTGGGTCTCGCCGATCCCCGCCAGCAGCTCGTCTTCCTGGCGATCATCACGTTTGTGATCTGGGTGCTCGAGTCGGTCTTCGAGTACGCGTACGGCGTCACCTGGCGGAATCTCGCACAGACAATCCAGCACGACCTTCGGGTCGACGGATACGACCATCTCCAAACACTCGACCTCGCCTATTTCGAGCGCCGTTCGACCGGCGGGCTCATGGCCGTCCTCAACAACGATGTGAACCAGCTCGAGCGTTTCCTCGATGGCGGCGCAAACGACATGCTCCAAGTGCTCACGACCGTCGTGCTCGTAGGTGTGATGTTCTTCGCTCTGGCACCGACGGTCGCGTGGATGTCGTTCATGCCGATCCCGTTCATCCTGTGGGGATCGTTCCGATTCCAGCGCAGGATCGCGCCGCGCTACGCCGACGTCAGAGAACAAGCGGCCATCGTGAATCAGCTGCTTTCCAACAACCTGAGCGGGATCACGACGATCAAGAGCTTCACGACCGAGCAGCGCGAGAGACAGCGCATTTCGGCGGGAAGCCACCAGTATCAAGAGGCAAATCGGAGAGCGATCACACTCAGCTCCGCCTTCTCCCCGCTCATCAGAATCGTCATCCTCACCGGGTTCACGGCCACGCTCGTTGCCGGTGGTTTCCTCGCACTCGAGGGACAAATCGACGTCGGCGCCTACAGCGTGATGGTCTTCCTCACCCAGCGACTCCTATGGCCCCTGACCAGACTCGGGCAGACCTTCGACCTGTACCAGAGGGCGATGGCGTCAACGAACCGGATCCTCGACCTCCTCGGAACGGAGGCGTCCATCGTCGACGGCCCCGACGAGCTCACCGCTGTCGAAGGTCATATCGAGTTCAACCATGTCGGCTTCGCCTACACACCTGGGTTTCCTGTCATCGAAGACCTGACCCTCAGCATCCCTGCGGGTCAAACCACTGCGATCGTTGGTGCAACCGGGTCGGGCAAGACGACTCTGATCAAGCTCCTCATGCGCTTCTACGACGTCACCGAAGGCTCCATCACGATCGAGGGCCTTGACGTCAGGACCCTCACACTCGCCTCCCTGCGCAGGACGGTGGGCCTGGTCAGCCAGGACGTGTACCTGTTCCATGGGACCGTGCGAGACAACATCGCGTACGGGAGGCCCGACGCTTCGATCGAAGAGGTGGTTGCAGCAGCGAAGGTGGCGGAGGCGCACGACTTCATCATCGAACTCCCCGACGGGTACGAGTCGATCGTCGGCGAACGGGGGCAGAAGCTGTCAGGCGGCCAACGCCAACGAATCTCCATCGCACGCGCCGTCCTCGCCGACCCACCGGTACTGGTCCTGGACGAAGCGACATCGTCGGTCGACAACGAAACCGAGGCCGCCATCCAACGCTCGCTCGAAGTGATCACGAGGGACCGCACCACGATCGCGATCGCCCATCGTCTGTCGACTGTTCGCCACGCCGACACGACATACGTGATCGATCGGGGTCGAGTCGTCGAGGAGGGTTCTCACACAGAACTGCTGGAACTCGACGGTATCTACGCCTCGCTCTGGAAGGTGCAGACCGGTGAAGCAGTGCCGTGGCACATCCCCACGGTCGAATGAACCAGTGGTAGCTTGACCATATTGGGCCGTTCTCTCGTGAGGAGGACCGAGTGGATTGGGTCAAGATCCCATCAGGCTCGCTGTGTCGAGAGCCATCCGGCATCGTGCATCTGCGCATCGATCCGGACACGCGGCTGAACGGCGAAGACGCATCCGACCTGGTCGCGGCACTGGATGCCTTCATTCCCACGCCGGCACCGTTCCTCGCGGATATCACGGGCATCGCCTGGGTGGATCGCGACGCGAGAGATCAGATCGCGTCGGCTCACTACGCACAAGCCAGGGCGATACTCGTGCGGGACGCGGCATCCAAGGTGATCGCGCAGCTGTTCGAGACCCTCCACAACCCCGAGGTGGAAACCCGCACATTTACCAACGAGCAAGCCGCCCGGGAGTGGCTGGAGACCTTCATCGACTGAAGGGCCGCACGATGAAGGGAACGCCGCCGGTATCGATGACGAGATCCGCCTGCGCCTCCGGACCTACCGACCGCAGGTAGAGCTCTTGACCGGGCATATACCTCTCTCTGTACCGACGTTCGGCGTCGTCGGCCATGCTGCCTCCATCTCTGGTGGTGGCGCGCTTCAGAGCCACTTCCGGATCGATTCGCAGGAAGATGACGAAATCCCACCATGAGGCCAGCTTCGACCGCTGGAGGAAGACACCGTCGAACACCAGCACGCAGCCGGCCGGCACGTGAACCGGTGATGCAGTCACAACCCTGTCGGTTCGGTAGTCGAACACGGCGGTTCGCACCGGACGTCCCTCCTTGAAGGGAGCGAGCAGCTCATCCTCGAGCGCCGCGTGGTCGAACGAGTCTTCGTAGTAGCTGCGGCCGGGGTTCGACTCCGCACGTCGGTGTCGTCTCGAAACCGGCTGGTGAAAGCCATCGATCGAAGCCCTCAGCACCGGTACGCCGTCTTCTCGAAGGACAACCGCGATCAGGTCGGCGAAGGTGGTCTTGCCGGCAGCGTCGACACCATCGACAGCAACCATGAAAGGGGCTCCGCTGGAAAGTCGTTCGATCCTGGATGTGACGTCGTGTACGACTGCCGAATATTCCTCGGGATCCATGCCGACACTCAGTGT
>CAZQMF010000122.1:0-3135 GCA_964594235.1 uncultured Acidimicrobiia bacterium | reverse complement strand
GCTAGCATCCCCGCTCGTGCTTCAGTCCATCATCTGGGGTCTCGTGCAGGGCCTCACAGAATTCCTCCCCGTTTCGTCGAGCGGACACCTGGTGCTCGTACCGGACTTGCTCCACATGGACCCTCCTGACCTGGCCACCACGGCTGTCCTGCATCTCGGTACCCTGCTGGCCGTACTCGCCTACTACCGCAAGGACATCGCCGGGCTGTTCCGATTCGACGACAAGGCCCGCCACCTGTGGATCCTGTTGATCATCGGGACGCTCCCCGCCGGTCTGGGACTGGTGTTCAAGAGCCAGGTCGAGACCTTCCAGAGTTCCTCGACGCTCGTCGCGATTGCGCTCCTCGGGACCGGTGTGATCCTGCTCGGCTCCCAGTTCATCGTTCGCCGAGCCAAGGCCCTCGGCGACGAGACGCCGTTCGGCGCATTGCTCATCGGACTCGCGCAGGCGCTCGCGATCCTCCCCGGTGTCTCCCGGTCCGGCATGACGATCACCGCGGGCCTCGGGCGGGGTATCGAGCCGGAGGACGCCGCTCGGTTCTCGTTCCTTCTGGCCATCCCGGCGATTCTGGGCGGCGGGCTCTTGGAAGCTGTCGACCTCGCCGATGCCGGCGGTCTCACGTCGAGCGTGTGGCTGGCAATGGCCGTCGCGGCGGTATCCGGCTACTTCGCCATCGCGTTCCTGATTCGCATCCTCGTGAAGCGTGGACTCGCACCGTTCGCCATCTACTGCTTCGTGATCGGAACGGTCGCACTGATCGTGTTGTAGAAGCTGACAGCAGACAGCCGACAGCTCACAGCCAGATCTGTTGATACAAGCTCTTCCGTCGACACACCCGCAGCTGTCTCACAAGGGAGACGGGAGTCCCTTCCTGCTGTTGGCTGTTCGCTGTTGACTGTTGGCTGCGAGCGCAGCGAGCACTAGAACCCGGTTACGCACCAGGCTGGCTCGTGCCACCCGAACATGAGGTCGGCTTTGCGCAAGGCATCCTGCGATCCTTCGAGAAGGCCGGCACCGGCGAGTGACTCGAAGTCGTGATCACCGAGGTAGCGCATACCCAGCGTCGATATCCCCATCCGAAGGTCAGGTACGCCGTTCGTTCGCGTGCAGCTCACCCCGTCCGGTCCGCCGTCGAGTCTGTAGGTGCCCGCGACATCACCGGGTTCCGTGATCTCGATCGTGAGTGATCCCTCCACCGCATAGCGCCGCGCCTCGAGCGCCGCCGGTACGTCGAGGATGCGGACCCAGATGCCTTCGACAACCTCGAACGACATGCGACGCGGATCGGTGAGCAGGTAGGCGAGCGGGTCTCGGAGGGGCCGGTGGCGAGCGTGGATCGTCTTGATGAGATCGATCCCGAACAGGAACCGCCACAGTCCCTGGACGGCCACGTCGTCAACTCCGATCACCAAGGTGACCGACAGTGTGTTCTGCGCGTGTCCGTCCTTCCACTCGTCTTTGATGCGGTAGCGCGCAAACCCTCGGGGAACCCCGTCCTCCTCGTAGAGTGCGAAACGGTTCGCGGTGTACCCCCCTCGCCACGATTCGAGGTCGGCGAGGTCCATCTCCCAATGCTCGAGCCTTCGTTCGATCATGCCCGGGTAACGGGAAACCGCATGCTCGTACAGCTCAGGAAGTCTCTTCAACGCCTCCTCTTTGTCGATGAGCCTCACGGTGCCGGACGAGCCGACGCCAGATCGCAACGTGGCGTGAGCATGCTCGATCTTGCGACTCGCGTGGCGGGTCGCCTCTCCGTATCCAAACCTCCCGTAGATTGCACTCTCCGAGGCCCACAGGATCGATACCGGCTCCCCTCGACCCCGACTGTCCTCGAGCAGTCCGGCCATCATCGACGTGAGCACTCCCTGCCGGCGGTGGGTTGGAAGGACACCGATCATCGTCACGCCGCCTACGTTGATCCTCCCTCCGGGAACGCTCATCCGGAACGTCAGGTTGGCGCCCGTTCCGACGATGTGATCGCCATCGAACGCGGCGATCGAGCGGTCGAACTCCATCCGCTTCCGGTCGATCTCCAGCTCTTCGGGTTTCGGTTCCCACGCGAACACGTGTGACAGCACGCTCATGAACGCGTCGAACTCGTCCTCTGTGATCGGTCGATACTCCATGACGATCACGCTAGCCGGAGACCGAGACGAGCCTTCCCCCATTTTCCGAGCCTTGGCAGCGGAGATCAACCCCCGGCCACCGGTATACTGTGTGGGTCGCCGGATACCGGAAGGATTCGAGCAATGCACGTCACACTCATGAAGTCCAAGCTGCATCGCGCGGTGGTCACCCACGCCGAGTTGGAGTACGAAGGCTCTTGCGCCATCGACGCGGACTGGCTGGAAGCCGCGGGGATCAGGGAACACGAGCAGGTCCACATCTTCAACATCGCCAACGGCCAGCGTTTCATCACCTATGCCATCAGGGCAGAGGCCGGCTCCAAGATCATCTCGGTGAACGGTGCCGCCGCCCACAGGGCATCCCCGGGTGATCGGGTGATCATTGTGAGCTACGCGGCGATGACCGAAGAAGAGGCTGACGCCCACGTTCCGACGGTGTTGCACTTCGACGAACACAACAACGTCACGCGCATCGCGCACGGGGTGCCCGTCCAGGCAGCCTGAGCTACTTGATGATCAGCTCGGGGTGGGTGCGCACCCTGGGTGCCGTAGCTTCGAGTTTCGCCGCGAACCGGTCGAACGCGTCGTCAGCCTCGCTGTCCGGTGCAGCGACGGCGACAGGAATGCCTTGATCGGCGCCGACGCGCATCGCCGGCACGAGCGGGATCTGGCCCATCAATGGGACGTTCAGCTCCTCGGCGAGCTGGGCACCACCACCACTGCCGAACAGCGTATAGCGGGTGCCATCGTCGCCGGTGAACCACGACATGTTCTCCACGACGCCGATCACATCCTGGTTGACCTTCTCCGCCATCAACGCCGCCTTCTTGGCGACACGTTGGGCGGTTGGCTGCGGAGTGGTCACGACCAGGACCTCGGCCCTCGGCAGGAACTGCGATAGCGAGATCGCGACGTCACCGGTACCGGGCGGCGTGTCGATGAGCAGGTACTCGGGCTCGTCCCAGAACACGTCGGTCAGGAACTGCTCGAGCGCCTTGTGCAGCATCG
>CAZQMF010000121.1:0-3141 GCA_964594235.1 uncultured Acidimicrobiia bacterium | reverse complement strand
GCCAGGAGCTCTTCCTCATCAAAGGACACGCCCCGTCCCTCGCTCATTGCCATCAAACCTTCCCTGCACATACGTGCAGATTCTGTGAGAAGTCTTGCAGCGAGCCTACCTGAGGTGCAACTATTAGGTCAACGGTCGGCGAAGCCAACCGAGGAGGAGGATTGGGAGAGGACCGGCTCGACTCCGAGTATCGCGGGCGCGCAATCGCGGAGGTCGCCGGCTCGTCGGCGGGCGAGGCCCGACTCGACATGCTGGTCATCGGTGGCGGAGTGACCGGTGCCGGCATCGCCGTCGACGCGGCGACCCGAGGACTCGAAACGTGCCTCGTCGAAGCCGGCGACTGGGCCGTCGGAACCTCGAGCCGTTCGAGCAGGTTGGTTCATGGGGGGCTTCGATACCTTCGAACCCTCGATTGGAGGCTGATTCGAGAGGCGCTGGCCGAGCGGGACCTGCTGCTCACAACGTTGGCGCCGCACCTGGTCTCTCCGCAGCAGTTCGTCTTCCCCCTGAAGCGATGGCAGAGACCGATTATCGGGGCCGGGGTGGCGCTCTATGAGATGCTCGGGGCAAGTAGACGCAATACAAGACTCCCAAGGCACCGACACGTTGGAAGGCAGGGGCTTCAGAATCTGTGTGCCGGGCTTGATCCCGATGAATTCGTTGGCGGTATCACCTACTGGGATGCGACCGTTGACGACGCTCGTCTCGTGCTGAGTCTGGTACGGACGGCTCAGCGCGCGGGGGCCCGCACGATATCGCGAGCCAAGGTGGTACGGCTGCTCGAGGATACGGGAGGAGCTGTGCGTGGGGCGGCCGCCGTGGACCTCGAGTCGGGTCGTGAATTCGAGATCGCGGCCAAGTCGGTGGTCGTCGCAACGGGAGTCTGGACTGAGGAAACGCAGATGCTTGCTTCGGCAAGTGGTGGTCTTCGCGTCCTTGCCAGCAAGGGCGTACACATCGTGGTTCCACGCGACGCGGTTCGAGGAAACGCGGCGGTGGTTGCTCCAACCAAGTCGAGCGTATTGTTCCTCATTCCGCTGGAGGATCACTGGCTGATCGGAACGACGGACACGCCGTGGAGCCTTGACCCATCGAATCCCCTGGCGAACGCGTCCGATGTCGAGTATCTCATCGACCAGGCCAACTCGATCCTGGCTACACCCATCGAAGCAAAGCAGATGGTGGCAGTGTTTGCCGGACTGCGGCCCCTCCTCCAGAAGGGTGTCAAGCCAGGCACCAATTCGAGCAGGATCTCGCGAGAGCACACGGTAGCTTCCCCTGCCCCCGGGCTCACGGCGATCGCAGGAGGGAAGCTCACCACGTACCGGGTGATGGCTCGAGATGCTGTGGACCATGCCCTTGGTGAACGAGCGGAGCGGATGCCATCGGTGACACAGACGACCCCCATCGCCGGCGCCGAGGGCCTCACAGATGTGAAGAAGGAATCGACTTCTTGGTCGTCGCGGTTCGCGTGGAGTGACAGGACGGTTGAACATCTGCTGGGCCGCTATGGAGACAAGACACGTGAGATCATCGCGATCTGTGCAGAGGATGCAGGGAACGCGGAGCCACTCCGCTCGGCCCCCAGGTATCTCCGGGCCGAGATCGTACATGCAGTGACACACGAGGGTGCTCTCCATGTCGACGACGTCCTCTCTCGTCGCACACACATCGCATTCGAGTTTCCTGAACGAGGCATCTCGGCCGTCGAGGAGGTCGTCTCGATTATTGCTCCACTCCTCGGGTGGGACAGGGACGCTTCTCACCGCGAGGTTTCCGAGTACTTGGCATTGGCCTCGGCTGAGAAGCGAGCACGGACGCTGCACGATGACCGTGATGTTGTCCGAGCCTTCATGTCGCAGATCGGTCGGAAACCCGAGTACGTGGGCACCCCTGAGCGCACACCGACCGCATGGATGGACTCGGGCGGAAGACTCGACAGCCATGACCGACCTGACTGGGATGAGCGGTCGCGATGAGAAACGAACAGCGATGTACATGAGAGAGCGAACCGAAGGAGGCAGTGGAGAAGGAACAAGCATGGAGCCGAACAGACACCGAGCCGTGCTCGGCTGCGTGGCCGTGTCGGGCGAACCGACGGGGAGTGCCAAAGTGAGGGACGCAACGCCAGCTCCCTCTCCCGATCCTTCACATCAGTCGATCCTCTTCGGGAGCGCCTCTCCTGGTGCACACGGCAACGAGTGCGACGATGTCGAGGAGCTCCGAAGGACGTCAAGGCGGGACCCCACAGGGCACAAAGGTGTCACAACCGCAGACCCCAAGCGACTCAGCACGAAGTCACGGCGATCACCCGTCGTGGCCACGTTGCCCAGGCGCTGGGAACGCACATGATCATGTCTTGGTATGACAGCAGAACACACTGGGAGTGGAGGTAATCGATGAGTATGTCAACTGACCCGCGGAGCGGGTCTGTATCGGGAGAAGGTGGTCGAGGGTCATGGTTCTCAGATAGGACCAAGCGGTTGCTGGTGATCTCTGTCGCCCTCATGCTCCTCGGCGGCCTGCTTGCGAGGTTCATCAACACCAACGGCGGAGCCTCCACGGTTACCGAGGCGACGATCTTCGCCGCCGACGGACACCAGATCAGCGCATTCGTGTACATGCCCGATGGCGTGTCGGCACAGAACCCGGCGCCCGGCATCGCGATGTGGCACGGGTTGAACAACTCGAAGGAGTACATGAGCAACACGGCACTGGAGATGGCGAGGCGCGGCTTCGTTGTCGTCTCGGCCGACATGACCGGTCACGGCGCGTCCGACGGTGCCAACCAGGACATCGGTTGCGGCGGTCCAGACACGCTCACATACCTGCAAAGCGTGCCCGGAGTGGACACATCACGGATCGGGCTGATCGGGATGTCCCAGGGTGGCTTCTGCGCCGCGACCGCAGCAGCCCTGTCGCAACCCGACGGCTACAACTCGATCTTCTACATGGAGTCCGAACCCAATCCGCCCGGCCCTCCGTTCGTCGATGCGTACATGGGTCTCCACAATGTCGCCTGGAACATCGGCGGGTTCACCGAGCTCGGCCTCATGATCGCGGTCGACAAGGGCTCCGACGCCACCATGTCTCCGGCGCTGCTCCCGCTGTTCGGCACCGACGGCCCGATCGTCCCCGATC
>CAZQMF010000120.1:0-3150 GCA_964594235.1 uncultured Acidimicrobiia bacterium | reverse complement strand
GGTGGAACACCTCGCTTCGTTCCGTGTTCACGTCGCTCATCGCACTCCGCAATGCCCATTCGGCACTCCGCCACGGGTCGTACCAGTCGCTCCATGCTCGCGAAGGGATGTTCGTATTCTCGAGGGCCGATGAGCAGGAACGCATCGTTGTGGCGGTGAACGCCGGTGACCGGGCATCACGTGCAGAGGTTCACGGGCCAATCGGCACCTATCACACCGTCTGGGGGACCGGAGGTGTCAGCCTCGACCGCGACACGGTACGCATCGCCCTTCCCCCCCGCACCGGGGCAGTCTGGACTGTGAGCTGACAGCCAACAGCTGACAGCAGACAGTCGCCAGTCTCCAGCCAGCTGCCAGAGCGCGACCACAGCCAACACAGGACCGTCGTACCTCTCCCACAGCCGGCACGGTACGAGGTACGAGATACGAGGCACGCCGAGCAAAGCTCGGTTGGCCCGAGAATCAAGCCCTTGACAAGCGCGAGCATCGGCCGATGCCCCACCGACTTTCGTCGGTCGACCGATGCTCGCCCTACGTCCCCGGCCCACAAGCGCATCCCACCTACGCGCTCTGTGTGGCAACACTACCACTATGCGTGGGACTGGCGAGGATCAAACACAACCCGGACGGAGTAGCTAGTCAGCGGGTATGGCTCGCCTCGCCCGCAGTCATCAGTCTTGAGTCTTCAGTCATCAGTAAGAACGCAGCCTGAGCAGACGCGAGGCTCCGGGGCGACCGTCTTTCCGACAACTGACAACCGAAGACGGCCTGCGAAGCAGGCCCCTACCTGAACACCCGCTCGGCGAGAATCTGCGAGATGTCCTTGACCGGAACCTCCTGGCCAAGCTCCTTTACGGCATCGTCGATCATGATGAAGCAGAAGGGGCAGGCGACCGCGATCTCATCCGCTCCGGTCGCGAGTGCCTCCTGTGCCCGCTCGACGTTGACCTTCTTGCCGATCTTGTCCTCCATCCAGAACTGCGCACCGCCAGCTCCACAGCAGAAGGATGAGCTCTTCGAACGATCCATCTCGATCAATCCCTCGGCGGTGCCGACCACGGCCCTGGGTGCGTCGTAGACGTCGTTGTAGCGGCCGAGGTAGCACGGATCGTGATAGGTCGCGCTCGAGTCTCCGGCGTCGACGGACAGGCGTCCCTCCTTGATCAACGAATTCAGGAGTTCGCTGTGGTGAATCAACTCGAAGTCGGCCCCGAACTGGGCGTACTCGTTCTTCAGTGTGTTGTAGCAGTGGGGGCACTGGGTGACGATCTTGTGGACGCCAAGTGAGGTGAGCGTCTCGATGTTCTCGAGCGCAAGTTGTTGGAACACGTATTCGTTCCCGGACCGCCTCGCCGGATCCCCCGAGCACCTCTCTCTGTTGCCGAGAATCGCGAAGTCGACACCGGCCTCGTGGAACAACCTCGCGGTGGAGATCGTCACCTTCTGGTTCCGATCGTCGAACGACCCGGCGCACCCGACCCAATACAGATACTCCGCGCTCACACCCTCTTCGAGAATCTTCACGTCGAAATCGACACGCTTCGTCCAGGCGACCCTGTCCTGCTGTGCCATGCCCCAGGGGTTCCCCTGGTTCTCGAGCGCCACGTAGGTCTTGCCCAACTCTGACGGGAACTCGGACTCCATCAGTGACAGGTAGCGGCGCATGTCGAGGATCTTGTCGACGATCTCGATGTTGACCGGGCAGATCTCATCGCAGGCTCGACAAGTGGTGCACGCCCAGAGCTCCTCCGGGGTGATCCGCTCGAACACGCTATCCGCCGACACGGTGATCGCCCCATCGCCCATGACCGTCGAAGACACGACCGGCGTTCCGGTGGTCGCTGCGACTTCACCGAGTTTCAGGACGACTTCTCTGGGATCGAGTGGCTTTCCCGTCACATTCGCGGGACACACGGACGTGCACCGTCCACAGACCGTACACGCGTCGGTATCGAGCAGTTGCTTCCACGTGAAATCGGAGACCACAGACGTACCAACGGTCTCGATGTCTTCAGCCTCCATGAGGTTGGGCATCTCCCGCATCGCCCCTTTGGGGCGTTCACGGGTCGACAGGACCATGTTCGCCGGTGAGAGAAACAGGTGGCGGAGCTTGGTGGTTGGGAGGAGGACGAGGAACGCCGTGAACGACACCACGTGAAGGATCCATAGCGCCCGGTGCCACGCCTGCACCGTCGATGCACCGAACAGACCGCTGAGCGGGTACCCGACGATGGACCAGACCTCGAAGCTCGGCCGCCCGACAAGGGCGATCCTGGCCGCTTCGACCAACAGTCCGGTAATGCCGATCATGGCGAGCGTGAAGAGGATCCACGCGTCCTCGTCCCGGGTCTTCGAGCGCAATCGCCACGGCCGCACTCCGTAGCGTCGAACGATCGCCCACAGCACCCCCACAAGGAACACAACGCCCGCCACGTCGAGGATCAGGGAGTACCCCTCGTAGACCGCACCGTGGAGGAACTTCAACCCGTCCGGGAGGAGGTGGTCGAGTTCGAGGGTCGCCGTCCCGAGGAACAGGACGACGAAGCCCCAATAGATCATCGCGTGCATCCAACCGGCGCCGCGGTCTCTCATCACCGTGCGCATGCGGAGTGCCGAATCGAGCGACTTCACTCGATCCTTCCAGCGCCCCCACCGAAGGTCGGGACCGCCGCGCTCCCAGTTCCGGGATCGGAGCGAGAACAGGTAGACGCTCAGTGCGAGGAACGCCGCCATCCCCACATAGAACAAGGCGATCAACGGGTCCGGAATGTCCCCGAAGATCAGCCTACCGACCGGAAACTCGACGTGCCCTGGGAGCGTTCCCAACCACCACAACAGCAGTGTCCCGAGGAAGACGACGGCGGCGGCAGCTCCAAGGATCCTGCTGACGGTCGGGCGGCGAGGTTCCATGCTGCTCCTTGGACGCTTCAGCGTCGAGTGTACCGAGCCGGAGACTCCCCCCGGACGCGGGTTCGGGGCGGCTCACCGCCGCCCCGAACGAACAGCGCTCGATTCAGGTTTCGAGCCCGAGTTCCTTGCGAAGCTCATCGAGCTTGGCGTCTGCCTGGGTCACCGAGATGGCCTCCCGGAGTTCTGACTCCGCCCCTTCCGGGGTTGCTTCGTGCAGCTCTGCCTGCGCCTTGGCATGGG
>CAZQMF010000119.1:0-3201 GCA_964594235.1 uncultured Acidimicrobiia bacterium | reverse complement strand
TCATCATGATCACCGGCTCCCGGTACCCGGATGGGATCGTCACCCCGGCGGCGAAACTCCCGAAGGAGCCCACCACCGAGTCCTTCCACGTGGCTCGCACCCGGTCGGCGATCGAGACGGTGAACTCGTCGGAGGCGGTGAGGTCGACCCCGGCATCGGCGTATCTGCTCACTGCTGTTCCCTGACGAACTTGTCGGTGCCGATCGGCGTCGGGTAGTTGCCGGACAGGCACGCGGTGCAGAACGATTCCGTTGCGTCGGGAATCGACGCGAGGAGCCCGTCGTAGCTCAGATAGCCGAGCGAATCGACACCGAGGAACTCTGCGATCTCCACCTCCGATCGATGTGCCGCCAGAAGACTGGATCGGTCGGAGGTGTCCATCCCGTAGAAACACGGCCAGCGGTACGGCGGTGACGACACCCGCAGGTGCACTTCGGTCGCTCCTGCGGCCCGGGTCATGTCGACGAGCTGGCGGGTGGTCGAGCCACGGATGATCGAGTCGTCCACGAGCACGATCCTCTGTCCAGCGAGTGACTCTCGAATCGGGTTGAGCTTCATCCGGACGCCTCGGTCGCGCAGGAGCTGGTCAGGCTGGATGAATGTCCTTCCGACGTACCGGTTCTTGACGAGACCGTCGCGGTACGGGAGTCCCGATGCTTCGGAGAAGCCTTGCGCTGCGGGGATGCCCGACTCGGGGACCGGAACCACCACGTCGGCGCCGGCGGGGCTCTCGGCTGCGAGATGGCGCCCCATCTCGACCCTGGCCGCGTGGACGTTCTGTCCGGCGACGGTGCTATCGGGTCTGGCGAAGTACACGTACTCGAACACGCACAGTCTCGACGGGGCCGGTTCCATCGGGAACGAGGACTCGACGGTGCCATCGAACAGCACGACCATCTCGCCTGGTCGGACGTCTCGAACGAACTCGGCGCCGACGATGTCGAGCGCAGCGGTTTCAGAGGCCACGACATGTCCGCCTCCAGGGAGCCTGCCGAGCGACAGGGGGCGGAACCCGTGGGGATCTCTCACTGCCACGACAACCGTCTCATCCATCACCACCAGCGTGTAGGCGCCCTCGAACTCGGGCATCGATGCGGCGATCGCTTCGGGTAGCGAAAGCGACGGACCATCCATGAGCGTGCGGGCGATCGTCTCGGTCATCAACTCCGAATCGGTCGAACCTGGCGCCGATCCGAGGCGGGTTCCCAGTTCGATCGTGTTGGTGAGGTTCCCGTTGTGCCCGAGGGCGACGGCACGATCACCGATCGCCCGGAACGAAGGTTGCGCATTCACCCAGCTGCTCGAACCGGTCGTCGAGTAGCGGGTATGGCCGATCCCGATGGAACCTTGAAGGCCGGCGAGCTTGTGCTCGTCGAAGACCGTCGAGATCAACCCCATGTTCTTGTAGGCGGTGAGCTGTTCGCCGTCGGCGACCGCAATCCCTGCGCTCTCCTGGCCGCGATGTTGCAGGGCGAACAGACCGAAGTAGACGAGGTTGGCGACCTGTGCCCCCGGGACAGAGGCCGCGAACACGCCGCAGGCTTCACCGGGCCGATCGAGCGGACGATCACTCACCGGTACCACCAGCCATCCGGTTGGCGATCGCACCCCTCCACGCAGCCGCGAGGTGCTGGACCGGTACGACGTTGGTGTGTCCAATGGTCAGTTCCGGTACGCCGGTCGTCGCTCCCCACAGCTCGATTCTGTTGCCTTCTTCAACGGCGATACGCACCGTCTCCTCGATGCGTTCTGCCGGAACGAGACACAAGAAGCGGTGTGGATCCTCACCGAACGCTGACGTGTAGGGGGTCGGTGAGAGCGACGCACCGACACCTGCCGGCATGAGCAACTCCGCAAGCGCAACGAGGGCGCCACCCTTGGAGATGTCGTGCAGGATCCCACCGTCGATCTCGTGGGCGATGCGAATCGCCGTGTTGATCGATGCTGTCCCATGGACCGGTTCGACATCCGTGGGACGTCCGGCGTGGGTGCCGTGCATGATCGCCTGGACGGCGGAACCCGCGAGGTTCGTGCTCTGCGTGGGTCCACAGACGAGGATCGCCATACGGGACGAGACAGTTCCTCGCAGCGGCGGCATCGGGTCGGCGAGCCCGAGCATGCCGACCACCGGTGTCGGGTAGATGTCGACGCCGTCAGTCTCGTTGTAGAACGAGACGTTCCCACCGACGATCGGTACGTCGAGATCGAAGCAGCCGGTGGACAGGCCGGCGAGCGTCTCGGTGAACTGCCACATCACCTCGGGGTTCTCGGGATTGCCGAAGTTGAGGTTGTCGACGATCGCCAGCGGCCGCGCCCCGACAACGGCAACGTTCAGTGCCGCCTCCCACACGAGCCGCAGGGCGCCTCGCCGCGGATCGAGGTGGCAGAGGGCACCGTCGCCGTCGGTTGACACGGCCAGACCTTTCGAGGTTCCCCTCACCCGCACGAGCGAGGCGTCGAGGCCCGGACCGGTGACCGTGTTGAGGAACAGCATGTTGTCGAACTGCTCGTAGACCCATGACGGGTCGCCAAGTGACGGGTGCTCGAGCAACGCGACGAGGGTCTCGACGAGGTCTGCCTCTACAGGCCGGGTCTGGTCGTCCCACAGAGCGTCGATCCAATCTGGCCGCGCGATGGGCCGGCGTAGCACCGGCGCGTCCTCCGACAGGCTCGACGCGGGCAGGTCGGCGACGATCCGACCGTCGTGGAACACTCGCAAGCGGTCGCCCTCGCGCACCGTCCCGACGACGGACGCGGCGATCTCCCAGCGGTCGGCGACAGCCAGCACCTCATCGACGTGGACGGGGTCGACGAACGCCATCATGCGCTCCTGGGACTCCGACATGAGCAACTCGGGTGCGGTCATGCCTGCTTCGCGGCAGTGGACCGCGTCGAGGTCGAGGTCCAGGCCGGCACCTGCCCTCGCCGCCGGCTCGCTCGTCGCGCAGCTCAACCCTGCCGCACCGAGGTCCTGTACCCCGACGACGAGGTCTCGTTCGTACAGCTCGAGACACGCTTCGATGAGCTTCTTCTCCTCGTACGGGTCACCGACCTGCACCGATGGACGCTTGGCCGCAGCCTCCTCGTCGAACCCGGTCGAGGCAAGCACCGACGCCCCGCCGATCCCGTCGCGACCGGTCGACGATCCGAGCAGGATCGCGATCGAGCCGGGCGGGCCGGCCGTGCCGAGCACCAGCTGGT
>CAZQMF010000118.1:0-3218 GCA_964594235.1 uncultured Acidimicrobiia bacterium | reverse complement strand
TGGAGCTTGCGAACCATCTCGTAGCCGTAGCTCGGTTCCTCCGAGATCACCGCCAGCAGACAGAGATCGAGTGCACCTTTGAGGAGTTGCGAGCTGTGTTCGACGCCCATGAACCTCCTAACATGCAATGCACTATAGCCGTCGGAACCTTGCACCGCAAGATAGTCGCGGGTCGGGGACTCACGCGAACGACAAGCCGTCTGACCCGGCGTCCACCTTCACCGTGCTGTCGTCAGAGATCTCACCGTCGAGGACGGCAAGTGCGAGACGATCGCCGAGCTCGCGCTGGATCAGACGCTTGAGGGGACGGGCACCATAGATCGGGTCATATCCGTGATCAGCGAGCCAGTCGAGAGCGCCGTTGGTGAGAACGAGATCGATCCTGCGATTGCGCAGTCGTCGTGCGAGGTGCTCGACCTGGATCTCGACGATGTGCCGAAGGTCTTCCTTGCTGAGCCGGTGGAACACGACGATGTCGTCGACCCGGTTCAGGAATTCCGGACGGAACGATGCCCGCACCGCGCCCATCACGCGTTCTTGGACGACTTCATCTGGGAGTTCGGGCTCGATGAACTCGGATCCGAGGTTCGAAGTCATGATCAGCGCCGTGTTCGTGAAGTCCACGGTTCTGCCCTGCCCATCGGTGAGGCGTCCGTCATCGAGCACCTGGAGTAAGACGTTGAACACGTCGTGGTGGGCCTTCTCGATCTCGTCGAGCAGCACCACCGAGTAGGGACGGCGCCGAACGGCTTCGGTGAGCTGACCACCCTCCTCGTATCCCACATAGCCGGGGGGCGCACCGATCAGACGACTGACCGTGTGCTTCTCCATGTACTCCGACATATCGAGTCGCACCATCGCGCGCTCATCGTCGAACAGGAACCATGCGAGAGCTCTCGCGAGCTCGGTTTTTCCGACACCGGTCGGGCCAAGGAAGATGAACGAGCCGATCGGTCGGTTCGGGTCCGATATGCCGGCCCTGCTCCGGCGGATCGCGTTTGAGACGACGGTCACCGCGTCGTCCTGGCCGACGACTCGAGTATGCAGGTACTCCTCGAGATGTACGAGCTTCTCGAGCTCGCCCTCCATGAGCCGCGCCACGGGGATGCCGGTCCAGCGTGCGACGACCTCGGCGACGTCCTCGTCATCGACTTCTTCCTTGAGCATCCGATTGGTCTTCTGGAGGTCTGCGAGGTCGGTCTGTCGAGCAGTCAGTTCTTCCTTGAGGCGTGGAAGGGTCCCGTAGCGCAACTCTGCAGCATGCTCGAGATCGGCGGAGCGTTCGGCATGCTCGGCGTCGGCCTCCGCTTGCTCCAACTGCGACTTCAGCGTCTGAATCCCGCCGATTGCGGCCTTCTCGAGTTGCCAGTGCGCTTCGAGCGCTCCGATCTGTTCGCGCAGGTCGGCGACATCCTTCTCGATCGCTTCGAGGCGATCCTTGGACGCGTCATCGGACTCCTTCTGGAGAGCTGCGCGCTCGATTTCGAGCTGCTTGATGCGTCGATCGAGATCGTCGATCTCCTCGGGCATCGAGTCGATTTCGATACGAAGCTTGGAGGCGGCCTCGTCGATGAGGTCGATCGCCTTGTCCGGGAGGAACCGTCCCGTGAGATACCGATCGGAGAGGACGGCGGCGGCGACGATTGCCGCGTCTGTGATTCGGACGCCGTGGTGGACCTCATACCGCTGTTTGAGACCTCTGAGAATCCCGATCGTGTCCTCCACGCTCGGTGGCTCCACGTAGACGGGCTGGAAGCGCCGTTCGAGTGCTGCGTCCTTCTCGATGTGTTTGCGGTATTCGTCGAGCGTGGTCGCGCCGATCATGCGCAATTCACCCCTGGCGAGCATCGGCTTCAGCATGTTGGAGGCGTCCATCGCGCCCTCCGCGGCTCCGGCACCGACCAGGGTGTGCATCTCGTCGAGGAATGTGATGATCTCGCCATGCGCGGACTTGATCTCGTTCAGGACAGCCTTCAGGCGCTCCTCGAACTCGCCTCGGTACTTGGCTCCGGCCACCATTGCCCCCAGGTCGAGCGCGACGATGCGCTTGGATTTGAGCCCTTCTGGGACATCGCCGTCGGCGATTCTGCGAGCGAGCCCTTCGACGATGGCCGTCTTGCCCACTCCCGGCTCGCCGATGAGCACAGGGTTGTTCTTCGTTCGCCGGGATAGCACTTGGATGACGCGACGGATCTCGTCGTCCCGACCGATGACCGGATCGAGCTCCTGGTTGCGGGCCATCGCCGTGAGGTCGCGTCCATACTGCTCGAGGGCGTTGAATGTCGATTCGGGATCCTGCGATGTCACCCGTTGCGACCCGCGCACTTCCGCCAGTCGGGAGAGGATCGCTTCCCGAGTCGCACCGAGACGCTGAAAGATCTCGCCTGCCGGATCGGTGCTGCCGGCGAGTGCGAGGAGCAGATGATCGACGGAGACGTACTCGTCCCGCATCTCGGACCGCTGACGGTCCGCCGCCTGAAGCACGCGCAGGAGCGCCTGGGACATGGACAGCTCTCCGCCATACACCTTGGGGAGGGAATCGACGTACTCCTGGAGCGCTATTCGGAGGGTCGGCGGTTGCACGCCCAGACCGGTGAGTACCGGATAGACGATGCCGTCGGTCTGGGCGAGCAGGGCGAGGCCGAGGTGTGCGGGTTCGATGGAGCGGGCATGCTCGGCGAGGTGCTGCGCCTGGGCGAGAGCCTCTTGGGCCTTGTGGGTGAAACGTTCGAAATCCATGACTGCCTTATAGAAAATCTAAGTGTAACTATATCAACTTCGAGCCGGTGTTGCGTATTCCAGCGGGCGCCGCCCGCGGTGGTCAGTTCTCAGTTTTCGGTGGGAACGCGACCCGAGACACCCCGATGCTCCAAGGCGACTGTCTTACCGAAAACCGAGAACCCAGAACCGGAAACGGCTCGCCCTTGACGAAGCCTAGAGGAGCGACAGCCGTCGGTTGAGGGCGTCGAGCACCGCCCGCACGGTCGCGAGCGACGGATCGTCGTCGCGGATCAGGGCGCTGCCGACGAGTCGTTCGTCCATGTTTCTGATGTCGACCTCTGCCAGGGCGATCCGAGCGATGCCGAGTTCCTGTGTGGCGACGGCGGCGAGATCGAGAACGAGCGCGTCATGTGCGGCATGCTGGATGGCGCTCAGGGTCGCTTCTCCGACGAGTCGAGGCCTGTGGGTGTCGTCCGGGTTGCCGACCGCCCGTCCGC
>CAZQMF010000117.1:0-3242 GCA_964594235.1 uncultured Acidimicrobiia bacterium | reverse complement strand
ACGAGTTCGTGTTCATCGGACCCGACTACGACGGTACGCTCGGCAGGTCGCGGATTCTCGATCTCCCGAACGTCACGTGGCTGGGCCCGAAGCCGTATGCAGAACTCCCCGCCTACCTCGAACGGTTCGACGTAGCGACGATCCCCTTCCAAGTGAGTGACGTAACGCACAGTGTCTCACCGCTCAAGCTGTTCGAGTACATGGCAGGCGGCAAGCCGATCGTCATCCCCGACCTGCGCGAAGCAGGCGGCTATCCAGGGGTCCTGATCGGCCATGACGCCGTCGAGTACGTCCAGCGTCTTCGAGACGCCGTCGCCCTTCGCGACGACGCCGAATACCGATCTCGTCTCAGAGCTACGGCCCGCAACAACACGTGGGACCAGCGCGTCTTGACCCTCGCCGACGCAGCGGATCGTGCGAGATAGTCAGCGGACGCGATCCAGACCGAGCACGGCCAGCCTCTCCAGCACCGGCGCCAACCGCGTATCCCAGCCTATGGACGGGTCCGTCGAGCGACTGGTCGGCCTGCCGAGGGCATCCCGGATCGCCTCGGCGAACCCCTCGGGACTGTCGCTGGTCGCGACCCCTGGCTCTGCCACACAGGCCGGTAGTGGCGTCGCAACACACGGAGTGCCGGCCGCACGGCACTCGTACATCTTCAGCGGCGTGACACCGCGTGTCATGTGGTTCACCGTGAACCAGATGGCGCCCACATCGAACGCCTGCACATAGCCGGGCATCGAACTGCTCGCACGCTCCCCCAACACATGCACGTTGGGCAGCCTCCCGACGCGAGCAGCGTCGCCGGCCACCTCGGGATCGACCGGCCCGACCAGCACGAACTCCACGTCCGGACAGGAAGACGCCACCTGAGTGAACAGGTCGAAGTCGAACCACGGTGCGACCGCCCCGTGGTATCCGACAATCGTGCCGGTCGGAAGATCGGATGGTCTCTGAGCGGGGGCCGAGAACCTCTCGACGTCGACGCCGTTCGGCACGAGCATCACGTCGGGTCGAGCCGATCCATAACGCTCCATCAGCACCTCGTTGGAGACAATGACGACATCGGCTCGTTCCATGACGGCCGGATGGTGCGCGGCGACCCTATTTCGAGCCGGCATGCCGGCCTCACTGCGGTCGTAGATCGACAGGTCGTCGAGGATGTCGTACAGCACGACCGGATCCTCGAAGAGCCGGAACATCCTTCGCACCGGCGCGAAGTGGACATAGAGGATCACGCCGCTCACCGGAACATCCCTCAGGCTTGTGACGATCTGCACACCGTCGGCCATTCGTGAGCCTTCCTCACGCGGGTCGACGAAGTACACGCGATGTCCCGCCTTCGCGAAGGACTCGAGGAGATGCTGAGGTCGCTGCCGCATGGCCTCCCACCGGAGCCACGTCGGCAGATACACGACGGCTCGCGGCTCACCCGAGCCCGGACCCGCCAGTTTCGGGGTGCCCGCGGCCATCATGCGCAGATACGCAGCACCCGGCATCGACTTCAGCGCGGTCTGGAGCCCAGGAGGGAGCTTCGAGGCCCAGCCGAGGAGACGACTCATGCGGCTACTGCGCTCCGAAACCGGAGAGCACGGTCCACACGCTCTTGCCGAGAACATCGAGGTCGAGCCATACCGACATGTGCTTCACGTAGTACAGGTCGTAGGTGAGTTTCTCGACCGTGTCGGCCTCGTTCTCCGCGTACCCGTAGTTGACCTGGGCCCAACCTGTCAGGCCGGGCCGGATCAAGTGGCGGTATGCGTAGAAGGGAATGGTCTGCACGAACCCGTCGACGAACTCCGGCTGTTCAGGTCTCGGACCTACCAGGCTCACGTCGCCTCTCAGCACGTTGAACAGCTGCGGCAACTCGTCGACTCGATACCGGCGAAGCCACTTGCCGACCCGGGTCAGTCGCTCGTCGTCGACCACGGCGAACTTCGGACCGTCCTCATCCGCACCGTCCACCATCGTCCGGAACTTGTACAAGGTGAACACCTCACCGTTTCGTCCCACCCGCTCCTGCGTGAAGATCGCGGGGCCCTTCGAATCCACTCTGATGATCAGCCAGACAATCGCGCCGAGCACGAGCGCGAGCGGCGACACAATGACGACGAGCGCCGAGTCGATGATCCGCTTCACCGACCCGTACCACGATGTCCGCTGGAGCGGGGCCGACACCTCCCACCCTTCGGTGATGTGGGCGAGTGCGAGGCGGCCCGTGTGTTGTTCATACACGTTGGCCAGCGAGCGAACCGGGAACCCTGCGAGCGACGTCGATGCAACGTAGCGAGCCATCGACTCCGACAGAACCTCGCGCAGGTCGACGGCCAGCGACTCCCCCTCGTGGAGGGGAGCCGCCCCGTTTGGGCCGTGTGGGTCCAGCACCGTGGCGATCTCGGCGTGTGGCGCCAGGCGGAGGTGGTCGAGGAACTCCTTCTGGTTCGTGATCAACACCATGCGATCCGACCACGGTCGAGAACGGGCCACAGCCCGGTGGGCGAGCGCCAGCGCGAGCCACACGCCTGCCGTCACAGCGATGAACGGTCGAGAGAAGTAGGACCGGCTCCCGATGAGCAGAAGCGCGGTCAACCCGACGGAAAGCGCGACGATGGTGACGGCCCTTCCGTACGAGGGTCTCGGCGCCGCGGTGCCCCACGTTCTTGTGGAAAACACCGTCCCCAAGACCAGCCCCACGAAGAGGTAGGAGAGCATCGGCCACACGTCCAATCGAAACTGCCATGGGAACGGTCGATCGAACACGACCAGCGACGCGACAGCGACCCCTGCCACCAGGGAGAGGAGATCGAGAATGGCCGTACGGGCCAGGAAGCGCGAGCGCATGGCGTCCTGAGGTTACCCGAGCAGCGAGAAACGGACCTTCCCCACCCGGGTTCTGGCGTGACTTGGGTAGACACTGTCAACGCAACTCACGCAAGAAGCGGGGAGGTCGGGGTCAGCCGACTGTGACGAGGTCCCGCGGCGACGTGTTGAGTCGCTCAACGCCATCGGCCGTGACCGCGACGATGTCCTCGATCCGCATCCCGAACCGATCCGGAAGGTAGATGCCCGGCTCGATCGAGAATGTCATGCCCTGTTCGAGCACCGTGTCGTTGCCTTCGACGATGTAGGGGTGCTCGTGCACGTCCGTGCCGATCCCGTGACCCGTTCTGTGAATGAAGTACTCGCCATACCCGGCTTCGACGATCGCACCACGAGCAACTGCGTCGATCGAAGCGGCGGTC
>CAZQMF010000116.1:0-3255 GCA_964594235.1 uncultured Acidimicrobiia bacterium | reverse complement strand
CGCCCGGCCGAACCGCGTCCACAGCAGCTGCCTGGGCGAGCCGCAACACCCGGAACGGCTCCTCGAATCCCTCCGGCGGGTGATCGACCACGAACATACGCGTCGTGTCCGACCAGTACCCACCAAGCGACCCGCCGAAGTCACACACGACCGAGTCGCCGACTTCGATGACGCGATCAGACGCCTCGTGGTGAGGGGACGCGCCGTTCGGGCCTGAGCCGACGATCGCGAAATCAACGGTCTCGTGTCCTTCAGCGATCAGCCACTCAGCAATCTGGCGGGACAGTTCCCGTTCCGTCCTACCGGAGAAACGGGTACGGGCCAGCCGGGCGACGACTCTGTCTGCGGCAGCGCCGGCCCGGCGCAGCATCTCGATCTCGTCTGAGTCTTTGCGCATCCGCAGCTCGGAAGTCAAAGGCGATGCCTGGACGAACATCCCCGAAGGCAGCTGCTCCTGGAGCTGGAGCAGGAACGTCGACCAGGTCTGGTCACCGATCGCGATCCTGTACGCGTCCTTCAGCAGGCCGGCGATGATGGACACGGGCCGTTCCGTTTCTCCCCACGGGCGCACGTCGAACAGGTCGGGAATCTCGACCACCCGCGGCGCCTCCAGCTTGGGAACGATGAGCACGGCGGTACCCGCCACGGGCAGAACGAGCATCGTGAGGCGCTCCAGCGGCATCGCCACATACCCGGTGAAGTAGGGAAGGTCCGACCCCACCGACAGCACCATCGCGTCGATCCCTCTGCGGGCCATGAGTCCGCGCGCTGCCCGGACCCTCGCGTGGTAGTTCATGAAACGGGGACCGCCGCCCTGGCCGCTTCGGTGGCTTCTCTGGCGTGGTAGCTCGAACGAACGAGCGGCCCCGACTCGACATGGGCGAGACCCAGCGACTCGCCGTACGCCTTGTACTCGGCGAACTCATCCGGGTGTACGTACCTGTGGATCGGCCTGTGCTTCGCGGTCGGTCTCAGGTACTGGCCGATGGTGACGATGTCGACGCCCACTGCCCGGAGGTCGGCGAGCGCGCCGAGCACCTCCTCTTTCGTTTCACCCATGCCGACGATCAGCCCCGACTTGACCGTCCCGGATGGGTTGAGCCATTTCGCCCTCGCCAGCAGCGTCAATGAGCGTCCGTAGTTGGCAGCCGTCCTGACGTCGCGTTGGAGGCGAAGCACAGTCTCGGTGTTGTGGTTGAGGACCTCCGGACCCGCACCCATGACTGTCTCGAGATCTCGTCTCGAACCCTTGAAGTCGGGGATCAGCACCTCGACGTCGCAATCGTGGACCCTTCGGTGGACGGCGTCGATCGTCATGGCGAAGACGGTGGAGCCACCGTCGTCGAGGTCGTCCCGGTTGACCGAGGTGATGACCGCGTGCCGCAAGCCCATCCGTTCGATCGCCTCGGCGGCCCGTTCCGGTTCTTCCAGATCGAGTTCGGTGGGTTTGCCGGTGGCAACATCGCAAAACGAGCAGGCCCTCGTGCACAGGTTGCCGAGGATCATCAGTGTCGACGTTCCCGACGCCCAGCACTCGTAGATGTTCGGACAGCCTGCGTCCTCACAGACCGTGTTGAGTCGGAGGCCACGCATCATCGACTTGAGACCGGCATACTCGGGACCCATGTGTGCCTTGACCCGCATCCAGTCGGGCCGCTCAGGTTCGCCCGGCAGTCGCCCGCCTTTCAGGGTGACGGGGATGGTGTCATGTCGATCGGGAGAGAACGTGCCGCCTGCAAGCAGCCTGTCGACCTCGAATGCCCTGGGTTTGCCCTGTCCTCTCGTGAACGCCCCGAGTTGCGTTTCGGTCTCGTCGTACCCGAATGCCTCGATGAACCGGGGAATGAACCGTTCCACGACCTCCTCGATCGAGACACCGTGGACGAGTTCCTCCATGGAGACGACGGAGCGGTCGATGATGCCACACGGGTTGATGTGGCCGAAGTAGGACATGTCGGTCGAGACGTTCAACGCGAAACCATGCATGGTCACACCGTCTGCGACCCTGATACCGATGGCGGCTATCTTGCCGGCGTCGGTCCAGACCCCGGTGAGTTCCCGTTCCGTCCACGACTCGATGCCGAAGTCGGCGAGCGTGGCCATGAGCGCGGCCTCCAACGTGTGCACATACTCCGACACTCGCTTCGTGTCGGCGAGTTCGATGATCGGGTAGCCGACCAGCTGACCGGGACCGTGGTAGGTGATGTCGCCACCTCGATCAACGTCGAAGATCTCGGCGTTGAGTTGGGCGAGACGCTCGTCGGTGATGAGCATGTTCGACCGGTTCCCGTGCCGACCGATGGTGTAGACGTGCGGATGCTCGAGGAGGAGCAAGTAATCGTCGAGGGTGCGTCGCTCGGCACGGCCCTCCCGCAGTGCTCTCTGCAGATCCCACGCTTCCGCGTAGGGAAGCCGCCCGAGCCAGCGGGCCCTCAACACGTTGGTCCCCCCAGCGAGCGGAGCGAGTGTTGGGGGGAAAGTACCGCAGCGGCGAAGCCGCTGGGGTAGGGGGGTCGTGCGCGATCTCCGTTGCTGGGAACCGCCCCCTCCGTCCTCGGCCTCCGGCCGAGTCCACCTCCCCCAACACTCGGCCTTCGGCCTCGCGAGGGGAGGATACGCGGGCGCAGCTCGCTGCGACCGCTCACGACATTTCCTGGCGCCAGTCCCACTGCTCGAGGTTCTCCTTGATTCTGGTCAGGAACTCGACGGCGGTCACCCCGTCGAACGCCCGATGGTCCCAGGTGAGTCCGAGGTATCCGATCGGGTGGATCGCGATCATGTCCTGCCCGTCGGCCGTGGTGACGACTGTCGGGCGTTTCACGATCGTGTCGGTGGACAGGATCCCGACATTGGGAAGCGGCAGGATCGGAGCCGACATGAACGACCCGTACGGACCAGGGTTGGTGATCGTGAACGTGAACCCGGTCACGTCGTCGGGTTCGAGCGTCCCACCCCGGGCTTTCTCCGAGAGCTCCCTGATGCGTCGAGCGAGTCCGACGAGCCGGAGCCCGTCTGCATCCTTCAGGGAGGTGACGATGAGCCCTTTGTCGACCACGTTGACGGCGATGCCGAGGTTGACCACCGAATGAAACACTGCCTTCCTCTGTTCCAGGTAGAACGAGGAGTTGACAACGGGAAACTCTTTGAGTGCGTCGATCGTGGCTCGGGCGATGAACGGTAGGTACGTGAGCGAGAAGCCCTCCCGTTCCTTGAACGACGCCCTGTGGTGCTGCCGCACTCGCTCGACGGCCTCGA
>CAZQMF010000115.1:0-3301 GCA_964594235.1 uncultured Acidimicrobiia bacterium | reverse complement strand
ACTCGACCACTTCACGCAGGATCTCGTCGTGCCTGGCGAGGCTCGCCGCCATGGCGTCCCGGTCCGACTCCCACAGTCGCGTTGAACCTTCGACGTCGGTGAACAAGAAGGAAACGACACCTGAGGGTACTGCCACGAACCGAGGCTAACCCTATGGATGAGGCTAAGGAGCGACTATCTGGGGTGACCTGACGACGAGAGCTACGTGGACCAGACGTCGGCGACCTGATCTGTGACCGCGGCAGCCTGGACGTGTCCCGCGCGTGCCGCTGGGTCCCGGTGGGCCGGGTCCAGGACGTTGCGTCCGATCGCGTCGAGGGCGTTCGAGTCGGGTGTGACCACCGTGACCGTCGCGCCCTCCGAGCGCAGCGCCTCGGCTTGAGCGTGTGGACCCGGGAGCAGACCGCCACCACGCGCCATCGGAGCCACGACGACGACCCCGTCACACCCCGATGCCAGGTCGGCGTTAGCCGACGATCGCATGCCGCCGTCGATCAGGCGTCGGCCGTTGACGGTGATCGGCGGCCAGACCAGCGGCACTGCACAGCTCGCGGCGACCGCGTCAACGAGCGACACGCCGCTCGCTCGGTCGAGCACCACGAACGAACCGTCTGCGGCGTCCACCGCCGTGATGAGCAGCCGGCGGTCCGGCCACTGATGGGACGTCAGACGGTTGGCGATCACGGTTCGTCGTTCGTCTTCCGGGACGGTTCGTGCCCGGATGGCCATCGCGCCCATGTGCGCGCCGAACCGCTGGGGATCCCGTCGGGCCAGCAGCATTGCCCACACCATGCGCAGCCCAAAGGCGAGCCCTATCGAAGCGGGGATCTCGCCCGATGACGCTTCGAGCTGGCGGTGGAGCATCCAGGCGAGGTCGGCTCCGCAGGCGACCTGAGCTGCAACCACCGATCCGGCGGACGTGCCGACGAGCAGGTCCGCCGTGGTCAGGTCGACGCCTGCCTCCTGCAGACCGGCGAGTAGACCGATCTCCCAGGCGATACCGGTGACCCCACCTCCACCGAGAACCAGCGCGCGTGACACTCGCGTCACGCTAGTGAAGTTCACACAGTTCACATCGCGCAAAGGGTTGCCTGCGTCGGCTCAGGCCTCGTGGAAGGGGCGTTGGTCCCCCCGGGGAGCCCGAAGGGCGACTGTTTCTCCCCCCAGCGAAGCGTTTGGGGGAGTACTTCGAAGGGGGAGGGGGGTGGTGCGCGGACTTTGTTGGTGGGTACCGCCCCCTCCGTACTCGGCCTTCGGCCGAGTCACCCGTTCTTGCGTGAGAACGGGGGACATGATCCACTTGTCTCACGCAAGAACGGGGGATCTCAGTCGCCGGCGACGAAGTACGCCCAATGGCCGTCGGCGGTGATGCCGACCCGGTAGCCGATGTAGCTGCCGAACGCATCCCAGCCGTCGACGGCGTCCTGTCCGAAGATGTCGACGAGTTCCTGACGTTGCTGCGACGTCACGTTGGACCAGTCCATCGCAAACACGCCGGGCCACACATAAATGGTTCCGTCTGCGGCGTCGATGGTGCCCGGGGTCAGTTGCAGCACAGACTCGAGATCCGCCATCGGTGTCCCCCCGTTCGCCTCGAGACTCCGCCAGAACGAGGCGGGGTCGGTCGTGTCGCCGAACGAGATATTCGTCGTGTCCTGCGTCGCGATCGCCGCAAGATCGTCGTAGTTGCAGACCGACGCGAGACCCAGCAGTTCTTCGCGCATCGCAGCTACAGGGGCGGGCAGGTCACCCTGCGGGTCGGGATCTTTGGGCTCGAGTCGTGCTGCCGAGCAGGTTTCGCGGAGGATGTCGTACGGCTCCACCAGGATCGGACGCAGCAGATCCCAGTCGGCGATCCCACAGCCGTTGGCACGGTCGACGGTGGTCGATACTGCTGTCCCGTTGATCGATCCGGAGATGTCGGCCACTTCGCCGCCACCGTAGATCTCGGTACACGCCCGATCCTTCGGCACCCCGTCGATCAGTCGCGTTCGGGCGTCCTGCGTCGAGGCGAGGAAGTCGCACGCGTCCGGTGCGGTGTCGGCGAGGTAGCCGGTCGCCGATACGGTCGAACCACAGGCGAGGCTCGTCGTGAACTCGCCCGGCTTGTCCTTCGTGCCGATCGTGATATCCAGCGACGCCGTGAACGCAGGTTCGGTTGTGGTGGTGGTCGTGGAAGTGGTTGAGGGTGGATGAGTTGTCGAGGTCGATGGCGTCGCCCCGGGCTGTTGAAGGCTTCCGCAGGCGGCGGCCACGATCGTCAGCCCGGCGACGAGCGCGATGAGTCTGTTCTTCATGCCTCTATGACGTCCGAGGGCGGCCGACGGTTCCCGAGCTACTGATCGACGCGTTCAGGTGGAATGAACCCGGCGTTGGTGAGCGCTCGATCGCCGAGCGGTGACGACAGCGTGATCTCGCTGTCGAGATCGATTCCGACGCCGGCGCACGACAACGTGAATCGTTCTTTCGTCCAAACGACGACCTGGACCTCATCGGCGGATTCGGTGACATCGACGTCGACGATCTTGGTGATGACCCTGGTGCGCGTACCGGTGACACACGCACCACCTTTGACCTTGATCGGAATGACGGTCGAATTCCGATCCCAGCCTTCGGTCGGTGTCCAGCGCGCCGTCTCTGCCCCGGACCGCACGAGCGTCGGAATGCAGGAGCCCCAGCTTGTCACCCTTCCATCTTCGAGCGTCATGAAGCTCTCTACGGCACCATGTCGGTAGGCGAGCACCAGTGATGAGGACACAATCGAGAAACCCTCGGCCCTCGGGAACCACGCTCCCTCGACGGCGCCTTCACCGCTCACGAAGAAGGATGTCGCGATCTGGCCTTGCTCGGTGCCGACGAACTGCTCCGCGGTCAGCTGAGGGCCGTCGAGCATGGCCCGAGGGAATCGGGGGGAGCCCCCGTAGCAGGCTCCCTGGGCTGAACTCGCGGACGGCTGACTACACCCGGCCACGAGGGCCGCTATCACCACGACGAGCGCCAACCGCTTCATGCTCATTCGACGCTTCGAGCCTATCTGGAGTTCTCTGGAACTGCGGTTCGCTTCCCAGGGCGTTGGGCTGGCCAGCCCGGTAGCCTTCGTGCATGCCGACCCACAACTTCGCAGCGCCCAAGGGAACTCGCGTCGAGTTCACGATCGAGTCACAGGCACTCGCAAGCAACATGCTGGGCGACCCCACCACACGACGGGTGGCCGTCTATCTGCCCGAGGGGTACGAAAGCACCGATGAGGAGTACCCGCTGTTCGTCGACCTCGTCGGGTTCACCGGATCTGGTCTCGCTC
>CAZQMF010000114.1:0-3316 GCA_964594235.1 uncultured Acidimicrobiia bacterium | reverse complement strand
TCTCAGGCTTCGTGGACTTGGTCGTGAACGTGTTCCCGCACGAGCACGTGACCTTTGTGTCCACATAATTCGGGTGGATACCTGCTTTCACCGTCTCCTCCTACGTATTCCTGGCCACCTCGGCCAGGAAGTCCGAGTTCGATTTCGTTGTCTTCAACCGGTCGATCAGCAGCTCGAGAGCGGCACCGGGTTCGAGGGCCAGCAGCACTCTGCGCAGCTTCCACACCTGAAGAAGCTCTGATCTGTCGAACAACAACTCCTCCTTGCGTGTTCCCGATTGGGAGATGTCGACGGCAGGATAGATGCGCCGGTCGGCGAGACCGCGATCGAGTCGGAGCTCCATGTTACCTGTGCCCTTGAACTCCTCGAAGATGACCTCGTCCATCCTCGACCCCGTTTCTACGAGCGCCGTACCCATGATCGTCAGGCTGCCACCTTCTTCGATGTTGCGGGCTGCTCCGAAGAAGCGCTTCGGAGGGTAGAGAGCGGTCGAGTCGACACCACCGGACAGGATGCGTCCACTTGCCGGGGTCGCCAGGTTGTGTGCCCTGGCAAGTCGGGTGATCGAGTCGAGGAGGATGACGACGTCGGTGCCCATCTCAACGAGCCGCTTGGCGCGCTCCAGAGCGAGGTCGGACACCTGCGTGTGCTCCTCCGCCGGCCGGTCGAACGTCGAGTACACGACTTCGCCTTTCACCGACCGTTGCATGTCGGTTACCTCTTCAGGGCGCTCGTCGACGAGAACGACCATCAGGTAGCACTCGGGGTTGTTGGCCTCGATCGAGTGTGCGATCTCCTTCAGCACCGTCGTCTTCCCTGCCTTCGGTGGGGAGACGATCAACCCTCGCTGTCCTTTTCCGATCGGCGCGATGAGGTCGATGATCCGTGCGAGTGTGTGGTTCGGGTTGCCGTCCACCTCGAGACGAAGTCGCACGTCGGGGAACAGCGGTGTGAGTTTCGAAAACTTCGGGCGTTCCCTCGCCTCGTCGGCGGTCATCCCGTTGACACTCAGAATGCGGGTCAACGCGGGGAACTTCTCCTGCGAGCGGGGCGGACGGATGGGACCGTCGATCTGGTCACCTTTTCGGAGACCGAACTTGCGGATCTGGCTCGCGGATACGTAGACGTCCAGTTCGCCTGGAAGATATCCGGTCACTCTCAGGAACCCATATCCCTCTGGAAGGATGTCGAGGATCCCTTCACGGACCTCCATCTCGCTCTCGGGAATCTGCTGCTGCTGCTGGCCACCACCACCTGGGCGACGGCGGCGGCGCTTCCCACGAGACTGTCCGTCGTACTGACGGTCTTCGGAACGGTCCTCGCTCGACCCGTCGTCGGATGAGTCGTCACCAGAGTCGTCGTCGTCGGATGAGCCGTTCGCGCCTGCGGTCTGCTCTCCCGCCGGCGAATCGAGCACCGGCGACGCGGCCGGCAGATCGATGGGAGGTGGCTCGGTGCTGACCGTGACACCATCCGAATGCAAGATCTGGTCGATGAGTTTGGCCTTCTGCAGACCATCGGTCTCGATTCCCACTGCTGCTGCAATAGTTCTGAGATCGTTCACGGACTTCTCTTGGAGTTCCGCTCTGGTGGTCATGTCATCCTTTCGGTCAGGTGTCAGAGAAAGACTCCGTGACGTGCTCTCCGAGATTCCGGAGATCTGGGGATCCGGCGCGACCAACGTCGGTGCGCCGGGGGTGTACCGTCATTGTACGGGGTATCGGCTGATCTTCCAAGTGATGAAGCGATCAATGGCGTCGATCGAGGCCGGCAGAACCGTGAAGTGCTCCTCTCGACCGGCCATGTCGGCGATACGGGACGGCACGATCGGCACCCTGCCGGTCGCCGCGGTGGCGGCTTCCGGGAACTTCGCAGGGTGGGCCGTGCCCACCACGATCGCGGGCGTGTCGCGTGGTGTCGCGTCTGAGGCGGCGATCGCGACAGCCGTGTGTGGGTCGACCTGAAGGCCGTATCGTCGGTCGACGTCACCCATCGTCGCGAGGATCTCGGTGTCATCGAACGCATGGGCCTCGAAGGGTTCGGGATCCAGATCGGGGACACCGCCTCCACCCATCGCCTCGGTGACCCGATCCCCGTCGCGACCGACCAGCTCGAAGACGAGGCGCTCGAGGTTGGATGGGATCTGGATGTCCATCGCGGGTGCGATGGTCGGAATCACCGGCCCGGGTACGATCGATCCGTCCTCGAAGAACCTGAAGACGCTCCTGTTCGCGTTGGTGCCCACGATCAGCTTGCGGATCGGCACCCCCATACGCCTGGCTGCCCATGCCGAGTAGACGTTGCCGAAGTTCCCGGTCGGAACGACCACATCGATCTCGTCTGCTCCGAGGGCCGCGACCGCATGCGCGTAGTACGGGATCTGTCCCATCACCCGAACCCAGTTGATGGAGTTGACGGACGACACGGGTCGCGTGCGTCGGGTGAGCAGTGCTTTCACGATCCGCTGGCAATCGTCGAATGTCCCCTCGACGGCAACGTTGTGGACGTTCGGTGCGGTCACCGTCGTCATCTGTTTGCGCTGAACCTCCGACACCCTGCCGTGAGGGTGCAGCACGACGATGTCCATTGATTCGAGGCCGGCGACCGCGGCGATCGCCGCCGAGCCTGTGTCGCCGGAGGTTGCCCCCACGACGAGCAGCCGCTCCCCTCGCCTGCTCAGCGTCCGGTCCAGCAGCCTGCCCAGCCACTGGAGTGCATAGTCCTTGAACGCGTACGTCGGCCCCCAGAACAACTCGAGGAGCCAGCGATCGTCGCCAAGTTCGGTCAGAGGTACGAGCCGGTCGAACACTCCGTAGGTTTCGTCGGCGAGTGAGTTCAGGCCCTCTCCTGCCCCGAACATGCCGGCGACCGCCGCCACGGCGTCCGGGTAGTCGGTTGGAACATCATCGAGGTGGGGCCATGACTCCGGGACGAACAGGCCACCGTCGGGGGCCAGGCCGGTGAGGAGCACGTCTTCGAACGTCGCGTTGGCGACTCCGCCCCTCGTCGACACGTACCTCACGTCTCGTCCCTCACGGTTCGTCGCTCTGCACGCGGATCGTCGCTGCGACCTCGCTCACCACATCGAGGTCGGACATCGACGACACGGCGGCACGCAAGTTCGCCTCCACGGCATCGTGGGTGATCATCAGCAGGGTCGCCTCGTCTTGTCTGCCTTCCTGCCAGACGGATTTGATGCTCACCCCAGCCTCGCCGAATGCGCCTGCGATCGCGGCGAGCACGCCAGGTGCGTCGATGACCCTGAGCCGGATGTACCACTTGGTGGTCGACTCCTCGAACGGCCGGACACGGCCGG
>CAZQMF010000113.1:0-3350 GCA_964594235.1 uncultured Acidimicrobiia bacterium | reverse complement strand
CTCATGTCGTTCTCGTACGTCGAGTCCGACAGGTACTACGAGGGCGAGTACTACTTCTTGTTGTTGGTGTCGATCCTCGGCTCGCTCGTGCTCGGCTCTGCGCGCGACCTGATCGGCCTGTTCATCGGCATCGAACTCGTCGCAAGCCCCATGTACGTTCTGGCGGGCTTCCGCAAGGGGGACCTCAAGTCGAACGAGGCCGCACTCAAGTACTACCTCCTCGGAGTGCTTGCCTCGGCCCTGCTGCTGTACGGATCGTCGTTCGTGTTCGGCCTCACCGGCGCGCTCACGTTCGACGGCATCGCGTCCGCGGCAGGCGGACTCGTTCACGAGCCGGCGTTCGTCATGGCGGTGTTGTTCATCCTGGCAGGCATCGGGTTCAAGGTGTCCGCGGTTCCCTTCCACTTCTGGGCGCCGGACACATACGAGGGCGCTCCCACGCCGATCACCGCGTACCTGTCGGTCAGCTCGAAGGCCGCCGGCTTCGTCGCGCTCCTCGCCGTCGTGTACCGCGCGTTCGGTCCAGCCTCGGCAACCTGGGCGCCCGTCGTGTGGGTGATGGCGGCATTGTCGATGACCATCGCCAACCTGGCGGCCTTGAAGCAGGACAACATCGTGAGGATGCTGGCCTACTCGTCGATCTCGCACGCCGGCTTCATGCTCGTGCCGTTCGTCGTCGCGCCGTATGTCGGTGTGGAAGGTCTCGGCAACGCGGTCGCAGCGACCGTCACATACCTCGTCATCTACGCGTTCATGAACCTCGGAGCTTTCGCTCTGGTGATTGCCGGATCGCGCAAGTCGGGCAGCGGAACCGTCGACGGGTGGGCAGGCATGGCTACGTACGCCCCGGGGCTTGCGTTTCTGGGCGCCGTGTTCTTCTTCGGGCTTGCAGGCATCCCGCCGCTCGCAGGCTGGTTCGCCAAGTTCGTCATGTTCCGCGCCGTGCTGACTGCCGGCAGCGGATGGGCGGTCGGTCTCGCGGTGATCGCAGCGCTGAACTCGGTCGTTGCCATCTACTACTACGCGCGGGTCGTGAAGGCCATGTGGATGGACCCGGTCCCTGCGACGGTGCCTGGCATCGAGGTGCGCGAAGCGGCGGTACCGGTGCCGCTGGCGCTCGCGCTCGGGATCACGGCCGCGATCGTCCTCGTCGTCGGTGCCGTGCCGGGCCTCGTCACGTTCTTCTCGGACGCGACGAAGGTGCTGGCCGGGGGCGGATGACCCCGACCGGGCTTCGCCCGGGGTTTTCGGTTCTCGGTTTTCGGTAGGCCACTCGCCCTGAGGCCTCGAGCCGTGCTCCGGTCGCGTTCCTACCGACAACTCACAACCGACAACTGAAGACCGCGAGCGGAGCGAGCAGAGTTCGCTTCGCTCGCACAGCTAGCCTGAGATCCATGAGCTCCACCGACCCCGTCATCCTGACCTCCGACGATCTGTACCTGTTCAACGAGGGATCCCACTCGCGCCTCTACGAGAAGATGGGCGCACATCTGATCGATGGCGGCTGCCGGTTCGCCGTGTGGGCGCCCGACGCCGGCCGGGTGGCCGTGGCCGGCGACTTCAACAACTACGACGAGAGTGCCAACCTGCTCAAACCGCAAGGGAACTCGGGGATCTGGGCTGGAGTCGTTCCCGGTGTCGAGTCGGGAGACACCTACAAGTACCTGGTCGCCAACCGGGACACGGGCAACGAAGTGTACAAAGCAGACCCATACGCGGCGTACGCAGAGATTCCACCGCGTTCGGCGTCGGTGGTCTGGGATCTGTCCTACGAGTGGGCTGACACCAAGTGGATGGCGGATCGAGTCGAGCACAACCACAAGGACGCTGCGATCGCGATCTATGAGATGCACGTCGGGTCGTGGCGCACGGACGATGAGGGCAACCCACTCGGCTATCGGGAGCTTGCGCCGCTGCTCGCCGAGTACATCAGCGGGCTCGAGTTCACTCATGTCGAGTTCCTGCCTGTGATGGAGCATCCGTTCGGGGGTTCGTGGGGCTACCAGTCCACCGGCTACTTCGCACCAACCTCGCGTTTCGGCACCCCGCAGGACTTCATGTACCTCGTCGACACCCTTCACCAGGCGGGAATCGGTGTCATTCTCGACTGGGTGCCGTCCCACTTCGCGACCGACGAGCACGGCCTCGGCATGTTCGACGGGACGCACCTGTATGAGCACGCCGATCCGCGCCAGGGGTTCCATCCGGACTGGGGCAGCTACGTGTTCAACTACGGGCGCAACGAGGTGCGGTCGTTCCTTCTGTCGTCCGCGATGGTGTGGCTCGACCGGTACCACGTGGACGGGATCAGGGTCGATGCGGTGGCGTCGATGCTCTACCTCGACTACTCACGTCGTGACGGCGACTGGATCCCCAACCAGTACGGCGGCAACGAGGACCTGGAGGCGATCGGATTCCTTCGGCGATTCAACGAGGAGGTGTACGGAACGTACCCGGATGTGCAGACGTTCGCCGAGGAGTCGACCGCCTGGCCGATGGTGTCACGACCCACGTACCTCGGGGGCCTCGGGTTCGGGTTCAAGTGGGATATGGGGTGGATGCACGACACGCTTCAGTACTTCTCGCTCGATCCCATCTATCGCCGCTTCCACCACAATGATCTGACGTTCAGGGGTCTGTATGCCTTCACCGAGAGCTACGTGCTTCCGCTCTCACACGACGAGGTCGTACACGGGAAGGGATCGCTGATCGGCAGGATGCCTGGTGACGATTGGCGCAAGTTCGCCAACCTGCGACTCCTCTACGCGTCGATGTTCGCCCAACCCGGCAAGAAGCTGTTGTTCATGGGTGGTGAGATCGCGCAGTGGCACGAGTGGGACAGCGACGGGAGCCTCGATTGGAGCCTGCTCCAATGGGATCCGCACAAGGGCATTCACAAGCTGGTCTCCGATCTGGCATGCCTCTACAAGGAGGAGCCATCGATGCACGTCCGAGACTCCGATCCGGAGGGATTCGAGTGGGTCGAGGCAAACGATCCGACCTCGAGCGTCCTTGCGTACCTCCGCAAAGGGGGAGACGACGTGATGCTCGTGGTGATGAACTACACACCCGTCCCGAGGTACAACTACCGAATCGGGGTGCCGCGCGATGGCGTGTGGATGGAAGTGCTCAACACCGACGCCGGCGACTACGGCGGGTCGGGCATGGGCAATCTCGGTGGGGTCGAGGCGCACGAATCCGGTTCCCACGGCAGACCGTTCTCGATCAATGTCACCGTCCCTCCTCTGGCCGCCGTGTTCCTCAAATCGGTGGGAGAAGCCTGATTCTCGGGCTCGCTTCGTTCGCTTGTTTCTCCCCCCAGGAGCCCGGCAGGGCGACGTTGGGGGGAG
>CAZQMF010000112.1:0-3388 GCA_964594235.1 uncultured Acidimicrobiia bacterium | reverse complement strand
TGTCGGCGCCGCCGTCGATGAGCGGTGGCAGGTACTCGGCGAGGAGCGCCCTGGAGACCCCGGTGTCGCCTCGCTCGACGGCCATCGCCAGCCCGGGACAGGCCTGCTCGACGATCGACACCCCGCTCGCGTGCCTGTCCACGACCGACGCGTAGAGCTCGCCCTGGAACGTCGCGTTGGTGGCGAGCACACCGATGACACCCCTGGCGGTCTGCTCGGCGGCAGGCTTGACCGCTGGTTCCATACCGACGAACGGGATAGCCGGGAAGGCTCGCCGGAGCGGGTGCAGGGCTGCCGCCGAGGCGCTGTTGCAGGCGACCACGATGACGCCGGCCCCACGGTCGAGGAGCAGGCGGGTCATCGCCTCCGATCGGGCACGCACCTCCTCGAGGGTACGTTCGCCGTAGGGCATCCACGCCTGGTCGGCCAGGTAGATCATCGGGTGGCCGGGAGCGAGCCGATCCAGTTCTGCAAGCACGGCGAGCCCGCCAACTCCCGAGTCGAAGATGCCGATGGTCGTGCTCACGGCCGCCATTTGACCACACCCTCCCCCGTTCTTGCGTGAGTGGGGTGCACTATGGCCACCTATCTCACGCAAGAACGCGGTTTTGGGGGGGGTGTCAGCAGCAGCGGGCGCCCTTGCGGCCCACCAGGACCCTCGGTCTGCCGGCCAGGTCGTTTCGAATCTCGCAGTACAGCCACCCGCCGAACAACTCGAGCGCCCGATCGGCCTGCGTCTCGCCGATCTCACAGAACAACCACCCGCCGATGCCCAACCACCAGTAGACCTCCCCGGCGATCCGTTCGAGCACCTCGTCGCCCCGAGCCCCTGCGACCAGTGCCTGCTTCGGCTCGTGCAGTCTGATCTCGTCGGGGAGCGTCTCGTACTCCTTCGCTGACACGTACGGAGGGTTGGTCACGATCAGGTCGACTCGCCCTTTCACACGTGTTGGTAGCGCCTCGAACAGGTCCCCTTTGCACCACTCGACGTCGAGGTTGTTGAGCGCCGCGTTCTCTGCCGCCAGGGCGAGGGCCTCCTCTGACACATCGGCCCCGATCACCTGTGCAGCCGGGAACCGTGCCTTCAGTGCAAGGGCCAGCGCTCCGGATCCACTGCACAGGTCGACGATACGGGTCCCCGGACCGGCGTCGTCGAGGGCGGCGACTGCGTGTTCCCACAGGTTCTCGGTCTCCGGTCGAGGAATCAGCGCCCGCTCATCGACCCGCACCTCGACAGGACCGAACGGAATGCTCGCCTCGAGGTACTGGAGAGGCTCGCCCTCCCTACGGCGGGCGACCAGCGACCGGTACCTATCGAGCTGCTCGGGGGTCGGGTCGGTCGCGTACAGCTCGGAACGCGTCCATCCCGTCGCCACCATCAGCAGCCGCTCGGCCTCATGGCGAGGGATGCCGACATCGAGGAGGCTGGGGATCATGAGCAACACGCTACTGCGGAGCGAGTCTTCAGTCTTCAAACCGGGCGGACAGCGAACAGCCAACAGCAAGAACGACCTCTCGGCGACCGGCTGTCACGAGCCTTCGGCTCCAGGACGGCGTCAGTCACCCTGGGACAGGCGGTGGGCCTGCTCGTCGGCAGAGAGTGCTTCGACGAACTCCCCCAGATCACCACCGAGGATCTGTGGCAGGCGCTTGATCGTCATCCCGATCCTGTGATCGGTGACCCGGTTCTCCTTGAAGTTGTACGTGCGGATCTTCTCCGACCGGCCACCGGTGCCCACCTGTGCTCGGCGGGCTCCCGCGATCTCGGAGTGCTGAGCCTCCAGCTGGAGCTGGTAGAGACGAGCTCGAAGGATCCGGAACGCCTTGTCCTTGTTCTGGAGTTGCGACTTCTCGTCCTGGCAGCTCACAACGAGGCCTGTCGGCACGTGGGTGAGCCGCACCGCCGAGTCGGTGGTGTTCACCGACTGCCCGCCAGGGCCTGTCGAGCGGTAGACATCGACACGCACGTCGGCAGGGTCGATCTCGACCTCTATCTCTTCGGCTTCGGGGAGGACGGCGACCGTCGCCGTGGACGTGTGCACGCGTCCTTGTGACTCGGTCCGTGGGACCCGCTGTACACGGTGGACACCGGCCTCGTACTTGAGTTTCGAATAGGCGCCGTGCCCTTTGACCGAGAAGATGACCTCCTTGAACCCACCGCTCTCCGACGGTGACATCTCGAGCGTCTCCACCCGGAATCCCTGACCTTCGGCGAATGCCTGATACATCTGCTGGAGGTCTCCCGCCCACAGCGCCGCTTCGTCGCCTCCCGCTGCGGACCGGATCTCGACGATCACATCCTTCTCGTCGTTGGGATCTGTCGGAACGAGTGCCAGTCGGAGTTCTTCCTCGAGACGCTCCATGTCGCTGCGACGTTCTGCGGCGAGCTGCCGGAACTGCTGCGCAGTGGTCGGATCGTCATCTTCTTCGGCGAGCTCCTCCGCATCGCTCGCCTCAGAGGATGCGGCCAGGTACGCGTCGTACTGCTCGACGATCCTGCGGAGTTCGGCATGACGTTTGGTGAGTTCGGCGTACCGATTCCTGTCACTCGTCGAGTCGGGGTCTGAGAGGCTGACCTCGACGTCCTCGAACGCCTTCCTGATCTCTTCCAGCCGGTCGCTGAGCCTCGTATCCATGTCACTCCATGGCGCGCAGCGCTGCCGGGCAGACCGGGCCCCGAGCCTTGACCTCTTCCACTTCCTCTTCGGTGAGAGCCGCAAGAAGCGACGTGACCGCCACCTCCACCTGGTCGTCGGACGGATGGGAGGTCGTGAGTTTCTGAAGCCACAGTCCCGGTGCAGCAAGGACCCGACCAACTGTCTCCCCGCCGTGCAGACCCGAGAACCTGAGGATCTCGTAGGCAAGGCCGGCGATGACGGGAATCAGCAGGATTCGAGAGCCGATCAGCCATAGCCACGGAACGTCTCTCCCGATCAGCGTGAAGACGATCAACGCGAGCAGCACGACGATCAGCAGGAAGTTGGTTCCGCACCGGGGATGCTCAGGGGGATGCGTCTGGATGTTCTCGACGGTGAGGGCCTGACCGGCCTCGTACGCGTGGATCGTCTGGTGTTCCGCGCCGTGATACTCGAACACCCGCTTGATCTCCTTCGAGCGGCCGATCGCCCAGACGTAGCCGATAAACAACAGTCCACGCACGACACCGTCGACGAGATTGAACGCGAACGAGGATCCTCCAAGCAACGGGGACAGCAGTTTCGCCACCCCGAGAGGAGCGAGAATGAAGATCGCCATGACCGCTGCGACCGACAGCGCGATCGTCCCTGCGAGCTGCAGACCCGTCAGTTCCTCTTCCTCTTCGTCGACAGCTCTCTGCGCCGACCAGCTGAGAGCCTTGAAACCGAGGGCGAGGGACTCGTAGAGAACC
>CAZQMF010000111.1:0-3397 GCA_964594235.1 uncultured Acidimicrobiia bacterium | reverse complement strand
TGCCCGGGCGAGTGGCGGAATTGGCAGACGCGCAGGCTTCAGGTGCCTGTGGGCTTACGCTCGTGGGGGTTCAAGTCCCCCCTCGCCCACGCCGTGTTCCCCACTGACACTCCTCGGCGGCGTGGTCGCCGCCGCATCTACATCGTGCTGTCCATCATCACGGTCGTCTCGCTTCTCATGCTTGCTGTGAGTCGGCAGCGGAACGACACTCGTGATTCGATCGCTTATCTGGTCGAAGCCGACTCGACGGTGAACACCTATCAGGATCTCGCCCGCGAGTTCCAGGCGCAGATCCTCGGTGATCTCCGAACGGCGCAGAGGGAGGATGTCGAGGCTCTCATGTCCCAGTACGTCACCGACGCCCGGCAGAAGACGACCACGCTCGCCGAGATGACCGTTCCGTCCTCGGTGGCGCCGGCCGCAGCCGCACTCATCCTCGCCCTCTCATCGTGGAATGATGGATTGGAGTCGTTTGCTCCGGGGCTGCTCGGCGTCGTCGATCACTCGGCGAGCGACGCGACCGTGGAGGCTCTGGCCGCGTCACTCGCCCAGTTGCGAACCGGCGACACCGCCTACAAGGCGTTCATGGACGCCGTCGACGAGCTGCGATCGGCTACCGACCTGCCGGTGGATTTCCCGGAGGTTGCCTTCCTCCCATCTGGTCCCCTCGGCTACCTCTACGGCATCAGGAACGCGATTGAAGGAGCCACGGGGCTCGACCTCCGGAGAGATCTCGAGGTGTCGGCGGTCAAGCTGGATCCGAAAGAGGTGAAGGTCGACAACGGGGACCTCATTCTGCCTGCAACGGACTCGATTGTCGTCGAAGCGAGCGTTCGGAACTCCGGCAACCAGCCGGAATCGGACCTGGTCGTGTCCGTCACGCTCCGGGACAGTGTCGGTACCGTGGCCGGCCAGTTCACGGATCGGGTGGGCACACTCGACCCGAGAGCATCCACGACGGTCGACTTCAACCCTCTGACGGTGTCGCCCGGCAGTACCTACACGATGACGGTGTCGGTGGCCGTGGTGCCGGAGGAATTGGATGTCGAGAACAACGTCAAGCAGATCTCGATCAGGATCAACGAGCCTTCGTAGTTGCCGGCGGGCACCCTGCCGCCTCCCTGTAGCATCTGGCCCATGATCGATGTGGCAGTTCTTCGTGAAGATCCGGACCGACTGAGGCGCTCGCTTGCCCTTCGAGGTAGCGACATCGACGTCTCCCGGCTCGAGGAGCTTGACCGGTCTCGTCGATCGCTCCGCACCGAGGCGGAGCAGCTCAGGGCGACGCAGAAGGAAGCAGGCCGGGAGATTGCCCAACTCGAGGGGTCCGATAAGCAGGAAGCCATCGCTCGGGCGAAAGACCTGGCCGACGAGTACCAGAGACAGAGCGAGCTTGCGGACGAGGCCGACGCCGGGTTTCAGGAGTTGTGGATCAGGGTCCCCAACCTGGTGCACGAGTCGGTGCCTGAGGGGATGACCGACGAAGATGCCGTCGAGATCGAGCGGTGGGGTGAGCCGACGGCGTTCGCGTTCGACGCGAAGGACCATCAAGAGCTTGGAGAGTCACTGGATCTCATCGACGTCGAGCGGGGGGTCCGGACATCTGGTTCCCGTTTCGGGTACCTGAAAGGCAAGGCCGTATTGCTCGAAATGGGCCTCGTGCGGTGGGTGATGGACGTCCTCGACGGTGAGGGGTTCACACCTATGTTGCCTCCGGTCCTGGTGCGAGAGCACGCCCTGTTTGGCACCGGGTTCTTCCCGGATGACTCCGAGCAGGTGTATGCGGTCGAGAAGGACGACCTGTACCTGGTCGGGACATCCGAGGTGCCACTTGCGGCCTTTCACGCCGACGAAATCCTGAATATCGAGGATCTTCCGATCAGGTACGCAGGGTTCTCGACGTGTTTCCGCAGGGAGGCAGGTACCTACGGGAAGGACACGAGGGGCATCTTCCGAGTCCACCAGTTCGACAAGGTGGAGATGTTCACGTTCTGTCACCCTGATGAGTCGTGGACCGAGCACGAGCGGCTTCTCGGTGTCGAGAAGCGGATCGTGCAAGGGCTCGAACTGCCCTACCACGTGGTGAACATCCCGGCGGGTGACCTGGGGGCGTCCGCCTCGAAGAAGTACGACATCGAGGCATGGTTCCCCTCCCTTGGGCGCTACCGGGAGGTGACGTCCTGTTCGAACACGACGGATTTCCAGGCACGCAGGCTGGCCGTTCGTTTCAAGAGCGAGTCGGGCAACGAGCTGGTCCACACGCTCAACGGCACCGCTGTGGCCGTCGGTCGGACAATCCTCGCGATCTTGGAGAACCACCAGCGAGAGGACGGATCGGTCGTGATTCCCGAAGCCATCCGCCCGTACGTGGGCTTCGACGTGATCGGGCCGTGAACGGCCAGGGGGACGTCTTCTCGGGGATCGCGAAGCGATACGACCTCCTCAACACGGTCATGTCGCTGGGCCGTGAACAGGCCTGGCGTCGTTCCGGTATTCGGTACCTGCCGCATGGCAGGGTCCTCGATCTCGGTGCCGGCACGGGTGCAGCGATGCCCGTGTTGGGCGAACGAGAGGTCGTCGCGATAGATCCGGTCCCGGAGATGCTCGCCCTCAACGCTGCCATGAAGGCCGTCGCCGTCGGGGAAGCGCTTCCGTTCAGAGATGCAAGTTTCGACGGGGTGTTCTCCGCATATGTGTTTCGGAATCTCCGGTCTGTCGACGAGACGCTGTCGGAGATCGAGAGGGTGTTGAGGCCGGGCGGGAAGCTCGTGGTGGTTGGCCTCGGACGGCCGCGGGGTCGATTGTCGACGGCTGTACACCGTGCAGGCACGGCCGCTGTGTTGCCGTTGATCGGAGCTCTGGCCGGGTCACGGGGCGAGTACTCGTATCTCCACCGCTCCCTCGACAAGTTGCCTCCCCCCGAGCAGCTGTTTGCCGGGAGGACGCTTCAGCTCGAGAAGGTGTGGCGGATGGGTCTGCTTGGATTCGTGTACGGAGCGGTGCTGCGGCGGGTCTAGCCCGCCGGTCTTCAGTTCTCAGTCTTCAGTCCTCGGCAAGAACGCGGCCTCAGGTGCGACCGAGTCACGGGGCGAGTTGAGCGTCGGGGACCTGGCACTCAACCGACTGTGTCGCTTCTCAGCAACCCGTACATCAACAGATCCGTGAAACGGCCCTCTTTCTGGATTGCCTCTCTCAGACGGCCTTCGAGGCGGAAGCCGCACTTCTCGAGAACGCGAGCCGATGCCGGGTTCCACCCGAACACAGTCGCGTACAGGCGGTGCGGATCGAAGGTGTCGAATAGGTACCGAACGTAGCGCTGAAGTGCGGAGGTGGCGATGCCCCTTCCCCACATGTCAGGAGTCAGCCAGTACCCGATGTTGATACTGGCGTGCTGTTC
>CAZQMF010000110.1:0-3446 GCA_964594235.1 uncultured Acidimicrobiia bacterium | reverse complement strand
AGGCGAGTGGACTCCCACGATCTCGAGACCTTGCCCTTGGTACTTGGCGTAGAGGTCTTGAAGGTACGGGAGCGTGGCCCTGCAGTTGCTGCACCCGAACGTCCAGAACTCCACGATGACGACGTTTCCTCTGAGATCGGCAAGACTCGAGACGTCCGATTGCAGCCACCCATCGATCCCCACCAGTCTCGGGGCATCTCGAAGGATCGGCGGCAGCGTGGTCGTGGTGGTAGGCGAAGTCGTGCGTGTCGTGGCTGCGACCACCTCCGCTTCTGTGCTCTTGGGGCCCAGTGCAACGGCAACAACCACGATCCCGATCGTGATCAACCCCGCAATGGCAGCAATCCGCGCACCACTCACGCATCTCCTTTCGCTGGTCCATGCTGTCACAGCAGCTCTAATCTGTCTCGACAACAATCACGAAACATGAGCCTCTACCCAGAGCTCTCCTGGTCCAGGCCGGGACCGTGGTCCCCTCGGCGTGTCCTTCTTCGACTCCAGATCACTCTTGGCGGCCAGGTTGCTGCGAGGTTGAACCGCCGGTCTAACTGGTCCAAATGGGAGCCTCGAGCCACTCCGGCGACCCCACACGGTGATTTCGCGGAACCAATCGTTCTCCCACAGCGCGCGGGGTATCTCCTACCCGGAGATAATCCGGCGAACATCGAGATCGCCTATCAGCAGTATGAGGTTCTCGCCGAGTGCTACCGCAATGCCGGCCTTGAGATCTCTGCTGCTCCGAATCTCGACCAGTTCATCGCTGCCAGGCAAGCAGGCAGCTCCGGATGGTCCCCACAGTCCGAGGCCATCAGGCAGATCGGAACCGAGGCCACCACCGCTGCAGAGAAGGCCTGTCACATCCCGACGCCAGGCGAGCTCAACGTCTCCGGCTGAAGCGTCAGATGGGCAGCTCCAGGGCCTGCTCACCACACAATCCTTCGAAGTCCACCCAGTTAGCCTCGGAACTGCCCTGAAAGCTCGTTCAGAGATCGAATCTCGACGTCGGGGACGGGCGTTCCCCGAGGTCGTACGCCTCCGACCCGGTTGATCCACACGGAGGTGAGTCCTGAGGCTTTGGCCCCGACAATATCCGACGCAAGGCTGTCGCCGACGTGCCACACCGAGCGGCCCTCGACTCCCATCGCCTGGATCGCCGTCTCAAACGGAAGGGTGTCAGGCTTCGCAGTGCCCAACTCCCCCGAGATGACGACTGCGTCGAACGCCCCTTCGATTCCAACAGCCCGCAGCTTCTCGCGTTGCGTGTCAGAGGCACCGTTTGTGATCAAAGCTATCGGCACGCTCGCGACAGCGATATCCGCCAGCAGGACTCGAGCGTCGTCATACAATCGCACCGACTCCCGCATCGCTGCCAGATGGGTCGACGCTGCGAGCTCGGCGAGTCGTTGGTCATTCGCACGACACGCCTCGAGCGTTTCACACCACACCTCGAGTGTCAGGTCGGCGCCGGTCAATCGGCCCACGGTCCAGTCGAGTTCGCGTAGCGGCCACAAACGCTCCCAGACGAGCGCGTTCGCCAGCCGCAGCTTCGCCATCGATAGTGAGCCGGATGTAGCCGCAACCGCCCTGCACGCCGCGTCGATGGCGCCGCCAAGTCCGCTGAGATCAAGCAGCGTGTCATCGAGATCGAGCGTGAGGGCCTCGGGAGTCGCCATTGTCCTCACGAGTCAGCTCGCTCAACCCATGCGTCTATCTCAACCAGCTGGCCGGAATGTCCCAACCCGGCCACACCGAGCAATGTCGCAGGAGGCACCTCGCTCTCGAACCACTCGGCGACCGCCTCCCAGGCCTCCAGAAGGAGCGTGTGATCGCCGGCCACATACACCCGCACCTGGTGCACGTCCTTCCTGGTGAAGCCATGAACAAAAACCAGCAGCTCGAGGTTGTCGAGACACTGTCGGGCCTGCGTACGGACCCCTGCGGCCACCCTTCCCTCTGCGTTCAGCGGTACCTGGCCCGCCACATACAGACGATCGCCCACGACATCGGCGTACCGGTATCGGTCGGTGAGTGGCAGCCCTGCCCGTTTCTCGTGCTCGTTCATGTCGGTTGCTCACCGTCGACCAGCATCTCCACCGCTCGGGCCGCTCGCCGTTCCCTGGTCTCCGATCGTTTCGCCGACGCGACCCACATCAGGAACCGTCGTTGGTCTGAAGGACTCGAGGAGTCGAACTTCGCACGCGCCGCCCCGTCCTCCTTCAGGGCACGCCCGAGTTCGACAGGCATACTCCAGTCACGCTCGGCATCAGGTATCAGATCCCACGACCCGTCGGCCTTCGCTGCATCGAGCACCAATCGCCCCGGATTCGCCAGCCTCCCCTCGACCACAAGGCGGTTGATCCGACGCTTGTTCGATGCCGACCACATGCTCCCGGGTCGTCTGGGCGTGAAGCGCCGCATGTACCGAGTGTCGTCGATACTCTGGATCAGTCCATCGATCCACCCGAAACACAGCGCTTCGTCAACCGATTCATCATAGGAAATGCCCCCTCCACCACCCTTTCGATAGACGAGCCATACCTCGCGCTCGGTGGCGTGGTTGGCCGCCAGCCATCGTCGCCATGCAACGCTATCCGGGCCATCAAGGCGGGGTTCCGTCACGAATCGCCTCCCGATTCTCAATGGTTCATCGTACTCAGACGGCGTGTTTCTCCCGTGCGTAGACTCGGAAGGCGACGACAGCTTTCCCGAAGGAGGTACCCATGGGAAAGAAGATTCTGATGCTCGTCGGCGACTTCGTTGAGGACTACGAGGTCATGGTCCCATTCCAGGCGCTGCTGGCGGTCGGCCACGCTGTGGACGCCGTCTGCCCCGACAAGACGGCCGGGGACACGGTTCGCACAGCAGTGCACGATTTCGAAGGCGACCAGACGTACAGCGAGAAGCCTGGTCACAACTTCGCACTCAACGCGACGTTCGCCGATGTGAACGCCGAGGACTACGACGCTCTCGTCATCCCCGGAGGCCGGGCTCCCGAGTACATCCGGCTGAATGCGAAGGTGCTGGACATCGTCCGTCACTTCGATGCCGCTCGGAAGCCGATCGCGGCGATCTGCCACGGTCCGCAGGTGCTCGCGGCAGCGGGAGTTCTTGGTGGCAGGGAATGCGCCGCCTACCCGGCGGTCGGTCCGACCGTCACGGTGGCCGGTGGAACCTACATGGACATTCCCGTCGACACGGCCCATGTCGAGGGAAACCTGGTGAGTGCCCCTGCATGGCCGGCACATCCCGACTGGATCGCCAAGTTCCTCGATCTGCTCGGAACCAAGATCGAGCACTGAGGCTTCACCGGGGTCGGGCCACCGACCTCGGTGGATCCATCCCCACAACCCGGTGTGGCTCATAGGGCGCTTCTAGGGTCGCGATCTCTTCGTCGCTCAACTGGAGTTCCACGGCGGCGACCGCGTCGTCCAGGTACGCCAGCTTCG
>CAZQMF010000109.1:0-3492 GCA_964594235.1 uncultured Acidimicrobiia bacterium | reverse complement strand
CACATCACCGACGAACAGCGCGACGCTGCCCTCGAACACCTCGCCACGTGCGAGAGCTGCCGGCTCGTCGTCGATGACCTCGCCACCGTCAACCGCCTGTACCAGGAACACGGCCGCCTTCACATCACACCGGAGGCGAGGGAGCGGATCCGCCGCCTGCTGGAGTCCTGACTCGGGAACCGGGCACCAAGATGTGACCAATCCGCTCCTAGTCGCGACATACAGGGTGAAAGGAGCACACATGAATGAAGCAAGCTGGGATCGCATCGCACGAGTCATCTTGGGTGCCGTGCTGTTGGTCTTGGGGTTCGCTGTCGTTTCCGGTGCGTGGGGCGTCGTCCTCATCGTCCTCGGATTCGTGGCGCTGATCACAGGGGCCACCGGGTTCTGCCCGATCTACTGGATCACCAAGTACCGGACGAACCATCGAGACAACCAGGCAGCCGCCTAGGCCAACCCTCGATTCCCCGTTCTCGTGACGCGTCGCTCTCGTCACACGTCACGAGAGCGGGGTTCTCGCGTGGTGGTGCGCTCGACACCAGATGACCTCATGAACAACCGGCACCTCAACATGCTGTCGGCCGCGTCTACCCGACGGAAGGGGCTGCTCGAGTCAGGTCTTCCTCTGAAGCTCCAGCCATTGCGACGACCGTCGATGCCGGTTCCCCAACGGCGGGTGGAAGCTGCAGCCTGAAGATGCTCTCGCCGCTCTCGTACCGGTAGGTGAGATCCCCACCCATGAGCCGGGCCAGGTCTCTCGATACGGCAAGTCCAAGACCGATCGACGAGGGATGGATCTCTTCCTTCGGAATCCGGTAGAACGCACCGAAGACACGGTCGTGCAGATCGCTTGGGATTCCCCCGCCGTTGTCGCGTACCTCCAACCCGACGAAGCCTTCCCCGTCGCGTAGGACCACCCTGATCCGAGCGCCTCCGTATCTATGCGCGTTCGAGATCAGATTGCGAATGATCTGTCGAACCCGGGCAGGATCGGCATACGCGGGTGAGGCGCCACCCTCGATCTCTACCGTCGGCCCCCCGTACCAGGCTTCCAGCACCTGTGACGTTTGGGCCCGTAGATCGGTCCTCAGTGCGCGAACGGTCAGCTCTCCGATTTCGTACCTCGCAGCGGTCAACAGATCGTCGATCAACCCGGACAGGTCGGACGACTCCTCCGCTATCGACTGAATCGCCTCAGCCCGATCGCCCTCGGTGAGGAAGCCCGAGTCGTCACGGAGAATCTGTGAGAAGCCAACAACGGCCGAGAGTGGCGTGCGCAGTTCGTGGCTGACCCTCGTCAGCATCTCGGTCTTTGCGCGATTCGCAGCCTGTGCCTCTTCCAGGAGCACTCGTTCCCGTGTTCGCATCTGCTCATTGACCCGCAACGCGGAAACCAACAGCACGGTCATTGCACCCATGAACACGAGGACTGTCACCAGTCCCGCGATGAGTCCGGCATGCGGGTCTGTTGTCGACATCGACGACAGATAGACCCCGACCGTGCACCCCGTGAGAAACCCAATCACCAGCAGCGCTCTGCGTATTGGGAGCACGAGCAGGGCCGCGGTGAGGAAGTATGCGACAGGGGCCGCTACGAGCGTTGGCCCTCCGATCAGCAGGACGGTCACGACGATGATCAATGCCTCGATGAGGAGGATCGGCTTCGGCGAGGCCTGAGGCATCCGACGTCTCCTCAGCGAGTCGCCGAGTGCAAGAGCGGCGAGGACCAGCAACATCCACACGAGCCGCGGGTCCCACGCAGCACCGAATATGGCAACCGCAGCAGCCGTCGATGCAACCGTGAACCCTCGAACCGTTTGAAACACCGGAGAGAGCTCGCGGAAGTCGATCGCTCCCCGGCCCACGTCGTCGCCAGAGTTCATGGCTCCCTATCGACAGGTCGAGTCGATTCTTTTAGGAGAAAAGCAGCTCGGCAGGATCCGCTACCCGCTCTCCCTCAGCACCTTCGCGACCTCGAACCTGACCTGAAAGTCGGAATCATCGCCGAGGGCCGAGACTGCCTCCCTGCTCGAACCGAGGCCCAGCTCTCCGAGGGAGCGCACCGCCTTCCAGCGGATCCACGAATCGTCGTCTCGAAGCGCCGTCTCAAACAGCGCTCGGAAGTGCTCTTCTCCGGCTCCTGCGGCGGCATCGACCGCAGTGCGGCGCACCGCCCGTGAGGGGTCAGTCGCTCCACGTGCTGCAACGTCGCGTCTCACCGTCTCGTCGCCAGATTCGAGCAGCACAGCGATCGCGACCCGACGCACCCGCACGTCTTCGTCGTCGAGCGCGTCCAGCAGGCGCCGGCGATCCTCCGGCTCATCCGGGTCGAGCAGGTGCAGCTCGCCGGGTCGCCGCGACGAACGCGAGCCGGCCTCCGCCAGAAGCTCATCTCTGGTCCGTTCGGGTTGCGACGTTTCTGCGGTTTCGAAGAGTTCGGTCACCAGGGCAAGCAGGGGCTCCAACCTCCGCTCCCACGATTCCCTCCCGCTGATCCCGATCGTCACGAACTCGCCGGCGACCATCACGTCGGTCACGTACGGCTCGTCGAACAGCCTGCGCACACGCGGGTCGGCGGGCGTCGGATCGGATCGCAGATACCAAACGCTCGGTGCGGGCGCGCCGCCGGTCGTGAACTTCACCTTGCGTGGATGCGGCGTTGCCTGCGGTATGACCGGTCCGTCAAAGACCCGGTCGAAAATCGACACGGTCGGGGTCGACGCACCAGACGCCCACAACACGAAACGACCGTCGCGTATCCCGTAGGCAAGGGAGATTCCTCCGCCGAGGTCGTGCTCCCACCAGCCTTCCGTCAGGTTCGACGCCACCAAGCCAGACAGGGCACTCGCATCCTCGTCGGTCCAGGGTTCCGTCGAGAAGAACCGCTTGAGCGCGTTCTTGAACGGGGCGAGCGCCTCGAAAGGGAGAGTCATCGCCACATCCGCTGTCAGGTAGCCCGACGCAGTCGCGGTGAGATCGTGCGCGGCGATCACGCCTCTCGTGACGTCGAGATCGGCAGGCGGTTCCATCACGGCGAGCCTACCTGCCCGTCTATCGTGACCCCGTGGTCAGCATCACGGTCCCTATCGACATCGCTGCATCCGTCGAGATTGTGTGGAACGATCTTGCCGACCTCTCCTCGCACGTTGAATGGATGGCGGAAGCCGAATCGGTCGAGTTCCTCACCGACTTTCGCGAAGGGGTCGGAACCGTCATGCGAGTGCTCACCAAGGTCGGACCGTTTCGTACCGCCGACATCCTCGAAGTGACCGAGTGGGCCCCACCGTCGTCGATCGGGGTCACTCACCGGGGGGTGATCGGCGGCACGGGAAGGTTCATACTGGCCCCAACCGATACGGGCACCCTCTTCACGTGGACGGAAACGCTGTCGTTTCCCTGGTGGCTTGGAGGGCCCGTTGCGGAGCTGGTTGTCCGACCGGTGCTCGCTGAGATCTGGCGACGCAACCTGAGGCGGTTTCGGGACCGGTTCTA
>CAZQMF010000108.1:0-3493 GCA_964594235.1 uncultured Acidimicrobiia bacterium | reverse complement strand
CGCAGTTGCCGCAGAACCGGGAACTCGTCGGATTCTCCGACGCGCAGGCCGGACAGGTGATCATCTCTGGAAGATATGGACTTGCATCAGAACTCGTTGGCCAGCCTACTTCTGGATGTAGGGTAGGGGGCGTCGGACTGGGTCTGGGTTGAGAGTTCTGGGCTCTGGGTGAGACAGTCGGTTTGGGGCCCTGTGGTGTCGGGGGCTTGCTTGTCCTACCCACGACGTCGGAACCCAGGACCCACATCTCAACCAAAGAACCACGCGTTTTGACCCATAGCCGGCCGGTTCGATATACTGCGCAGCCGTGGTCTTGAACCCCTAACCCCTCCACTGGCCCACCGCTGTGACCCGCAGCGGTGAACGAGGCTCGGAGCGGGTCCATAAGGGTCGGCGCACCCGACGGACGTCGGACGCCGATTTTCGCGTGTCGAGGAGCACAATGCCGACAATCCAGCAGCTCGTCCGAGAGGGCAGGAAACCGAAGCCGAAGAAGGAGAAGACGCCCGGTCTCGCAGGGGCGCCGCAACGTCGCGGCGTCTGCACGCGCGTCTACACGATTACACCGAAGAAACCGAACTCTGCGCTTCGCAAGGTTGCCCGCGTTCGTCTGACGTCGGGCATTGAGGTCACTGCGTACATCCCTGGTGAGGGCCACAACCTCCAGGAGCACTCGATCGTGCTCGTACGAGGTGGGCGTGTGAAGGACCTGCCTGGCGTTCGGTACAAGATCATCAGGGGAACATTGGACGCGTCGGGCGTGTCGGACAGGAAGCAGGCGCGTTCTCGCTACGGAAGCAAGAAGGAGTCCTGATGCGCCGCGGTCCAGCCACCAGACGTTTCATCGAGCCAGATCCCGTCTTTCGGAACCTGTTGGTCGCGCAAGTCATCAACAAGGTGTTGCTCGACGGCAAGAAGAACGTCGCCCGCTCAGTCGTCTACGGAGCACTCGAGATCGTCGAGCGCCGCTCCGGCCAAGACCCTGTCTTGGTCCTGAAGCGCGGGATCGACAACATCAAACCACACCTCGAGGTGCGCTCACGGCGAGTTGGCGGCTCCTCCTATCAGGTGCCGGTCGAGGTTTCCCCTCGCCGAGCGAACTCGCTGGCCATCAGATGGCTCGTCGGTTTCGCCCGCAAGCGCAAGGAGTCGAAGATGTCCGAGCGTCTCGCAAACGAGATTCTCGATGCTTCCAACAACACCGGCTCTGCGGTCAAGCGCAAGGAAGACATTCACAAGATGGCGGAGTCCAACAAGGCCTTCGCCCACTACCGCTGGTAGCACCTACCTGCTGACAACCCCATAGCGACCGAGGAACAGATGAGCAACGGAGGAACGGATACGCTGGCCGCACTGCGCCAGTACCCGCTGAGCCGGACCCGGAATATCGGGATCATGGCCCACATCGACGCGGGCAAGACCACCCTCACCGAGCGCATCCTGTACTACACGGGCAAGACGTACAAGCTCGGGGAGGTTCATGAAGGTGCCGCCGTCATGGACTGGATGGAGCAAGAGCAGGAGCGCGGCATCACCATCACCTCGGCCGCCACCACCGCCGGGTGGCACGACCACTGGATCAACATCATCGACACGCCCGGCCACGTCGACTTCACAGTCGAGGTCGAACGCTCGCTCCGTGTGCTCGATGGAGCGATCGCCGTGTTCGATGCGGTCGCCGGCGTGGAGCCACAGTCAGAGACCGTCTGGCGCCAGGCAGATCGGTACCACGTCCCCCGCATCTCCTTCATCAACAAGATGGACAGGGTCGGCGCCGACTTCTACGCATCGGTCGAGTCGATCCGCACCCGGCTCGCAGCGAACCCGGTTCCGATCCAGCTCCCCGTGGGCGCCGAGGCCAAGTTCACGGGAGTCATCGATCTGATCGAGGAGAAGGCCCACCTCTGGCAGGGGGATGACGGCAAGCACTGGGACACGGTCGACATTCCCGCCGACATGGCGGAACTCGCCCACGAGTGGCGCGGCAAGATGATCGAAGCGTGTGCCGACGTCGACGACACCCTGCTCCTGAAGTACCTCGAGGACGCTCCAATCGCACCGGGGGAGCTCCACACGGCGATCAGGAAGGGCACGCTCGAGGGCCTCTTCACCCCCGTGCTGTGCGGATCGGCATTCCGCAACAAGGGCGTTCAGCCGCTGCTCGATGCTGTTGTCTCGTACCTGCCGGCCCCATCCGACCTGCCACCGGTACAAGGGTTCAAGCCGGGCAAGGAAGATGAGGTTCTCGCGAGGAGCGCAGACGACTCCGCCCCGTTCACCGCGCTTGCGTTCAAGATCATGAGCGATCCACACGTCGGCAAGCTGACGTACTTCAGGGTGTATTCGGGATCGCTTGCCAAAGGTGGGCAGGTGGTCAACTCGGCCTCCGGTCGCAAGGAGCGGGTCGGACGCATGCTGCGAATGCACGCCAACCACCGCGAAGACCTCGAGGCGGTCCACACCGGCGACATCATCGCCGCTGTCGGACTCAAGAACACCACCACGGGCGACACGCTCGCTGCGGTCGACGCTCCGATTCAGCTCGAGTCGATGACCTTCCCTGCACCGGTGATCTCGGTGGCGATAGAGCCCAAGACGAAGATCGACCAGGACAAGCTCGGAGACGCACTCCACCGCCTCACAGAAGAGGACCCGACCTTCCTCGTCAGGTCCGACCCCGAGACAGGGCAGACCATCATCTCGGGGATGGGTGAACTGCATCTCGACGTGCTGGTCGACAGGCTCGTTCGGGAGTTCAATGTGGGCGCCAACATCGGTCGCCCCCAGGTCGCGTACCGAGAGACCATCAAAACCGGAATCCAGAAGGTCGAGGGTCGCTACATCCGGCAGTCGGGTGGGCGAGGTCAGTATGGACACGTGATCATCGACCTCGAGCCGACCGGGTCGGGCGGCGGCTACGAGTTCGTAGACAAGGTCACCGGGGGCAGGGTTCCCCGCGAGTACATCCCGTCCGTGGACGCCGGCATCGAAGAAGCCTTGGATCAGGGAATCCTCGCCGGCTATCCGATGGTGGACGTTCGGGCGACACTCGTGGACGGTTCATACCACGATGTCGACTCGTCCGAGATGGCGTTTCGGATTGCCGGCTCTCTGGCTCTCCAAGAGGCGGCGAAGCGTGCAGGCGTCAAGCTCCTCGAGCCGGTGATGGCCGTCGAGGTGGTCACTCCGGAGGAGTACATGGGCGACGTCATCGGCGACCTGTCGTCTCGTCGGGGCAAGATCGAAGAGATGAGTCAGCGGGGCAGCGCACGCGTTGTCACGGCACAGGTGCCACTCGCCGAGATGTTCGGGTATGCAACGGACGTGCGTTCACGCACACAGGGACGTGCGGTCTACACGATGCAATTCCACTCGTATCAGGATGTTCCTGAGACTATCGCAAAGGAAATCGTCGCCCGGGTGCGTGGCGAATATTAGGAGAGAGGTGTGTGATGGCGAAGGCGAAGTTTGAGCGTACGAAGCCGCATGTGAA
>CAZQMF010000107.1:0-3504 GCA_964594235.1 uncultured Acidimicrobiia bacterium | reverse complement strand
ACGCTCACTCCTCGAGCGACTCGAGGATCCAGCGGGCGTAGAAAGGGGGCCAGCGGTCGTCGGGTGCTTCGGCTCGATGGAGTTCGTCTGCCCGTCGGAGCCAGTCGGCTATCTGTTCGATCGTGGGGTCGAATCCCACGATCGGTCCGATCTCGGGCTGGATGTACGACGCGTACCACTCGGGCCAGCCCTCGTTGGGTCCACCAAACTCGGCATGGTGTGCGCGCGCCGCCGATCTCAGCAGTCTGTCCAATCGATCCACTGTGTTCTGATCAACCATGACGGCATGCTACCGCCCCAGCCGTTCGCCACCCTGGATCGCGACGAGGAGCCGGTTCTCGCCGGGTGGAAGGGGACAGCTCCAGCGCACGTCGTGGACACACGATGGGTGGTAGGCGAAGTTGAAATCGAGGATCACTTGATCTCTCTCGTGACCCAGGTCGGCGCCCTTCGCGGTGTCGATCAGGTAGCGTCCGCCGCCGTACGTCTCGTTGCCATTTGTTGTATCGCCGAACGGTATGAACACGCCGCCGCCGTAGTCCTCCAGCCAGTACATGACGAGCGACAGCTCGATCGACCCAAGACGGAAGCTCGCACGACCGAAGCTCCGGGCCGGAGTCCCGCCTTCTCCACTGTGTGCGAGGAGGATCACGGTTGGAGATGCAGGTTCCACCGTGGCTGCTACTCGCAGGCCCGGATCGTATGGCCAGTAGGGAATCCCGGTGAAGGAGTCTCGTCCTTGAACCGGGCTCTGTGGATGTGTGCGGAAGAGGTCGTCGCGGGCGGACACCCAGAACGCCCACCCGTTCGCCGGATCCATCTCGCGCACTCGAGCGTAGATGTCGGTCACGCGGCGCCGGTAGTCCCACAAGTCGAGCGTTGCGCGTGGGCTGCTGTCGCTCATCATGCCACCTCCAGGGAGGAGCGCCGGCCGGTCGTGCGGTTCGGCGGGTGCGTTCGCTTCTCTGGGTGGCACGCTAGCTCGGACGACTCTCTAGGAACGGCGTGTTAGACAGGGGGGAGAACCGAGGAGGACCAGTGATCACTTCGATCGGGCAGATACACATCACCGTCGCCGACATCGACCGGGCGATCGAGTTCTACCGGGATGCGCTCGGCTTGGCGTTCCTGTTCGATGTGCCTGCCCAGCGGATGGCGTTCTTCGATGTCAACGGTGTTCGCCTCTACCTCGGTGCCGCCGAATCGTCCGAGTTCTCCTCCCACCCGCTGCTCTACTTCACGGTGGACGACATCGAGCGCGAGTACGCACGCCTCGGTGCGGCTGGGGTCGAACTGGTTGGTCAGCCGCACGTCATCAACCGCACGGAGACCACCGAGTTATGGATGGCGTTCTTCCGTGATCCTGAGGGGCACCCACTGGCGATCATGCAGGATCGCCCCATCTGAGATCGTCGGCCAGACGACACTTCCGGTCATCTGAGCGCGAGCCCCGTGTTGCTGGAACCGAAGGTTCCCACAGGAGTTCGATCCTGCCCGGATCCTCGACAATGGAGACGGCACCTACCAGGTGATCGATCTTCGGGTCGCCACGATGGGCACAGGCAACGCCTCGGTGACGATCACGTCACCGATCCCGCTCGCGGCAGGGGTGTTCTGGTAGAAGCCGACGATGTGATGGGCGGGGTGCTCGCCGCGTCCCGCCCATCCAACCATCCCAGGTTTCCCGCATATCGCCGCCGTTTCCTACCATGGCACACCGTGCGGAAGGTACTCTCCACCGTCGGTCTCCTGGTCGTCCTTGCGATTGTTCCGGTCGCCTGCTCGGCCGCCGGCACCTCGACGACGTCGGGTTCGGTCTTCGGCGGAACACTGCTGGAACCACCGGAACCCAAACCGGAGTTCGTCCTCACCGACACGCACGGACAACCCTTCGATTTTCGGACGGAGACGGAGGACAGACTGACACTGCTCTACTTCGGTTACACGTTCTGTCCCGACATCTGCCCCGTGCAACTCGCCCAGCTCGCCGCCGTGATGGACAGACTCCCCGACGTCGAGCGTAACTCCGTAGTTGTGTTCGTCACCGTGGATCCCGAACGCGACACACCGGAGGTCATCAGGTCGTTCCTCGACAAGTTCGACACGAAGTTCGTCGGGTTGACCGGCACCGTCGAGCAGGTCGAAGCAGCACAGCGCGCTGCCGGGGTCCCGGTCGCCGTCAAGATCGGCGACGGGGCCGACTACTCGATGGGTCACGCCGGCCAGGTGATCGCCTACGCACCTGACGGCCTCGCCTACACCGAGTACCCGTACGGAACCCGCCAAACCCAGTGGGTCCACGACCTGCCTCTCATCATGGACAAGTCATGAAGCTCTGGTGCGCAGCTTTGAACAAGCCGTGGAGCTGGCACTGGATCGCCTACCCCGGCGTGTGGCTCACCGTCCTGCTGCCGACCGTCGCCTACCTGATCGCCGTTCGTCGCCATCGGGACACCGACCGCAAGGCGATGTGGACGTTTCTGATCGCCATGGGGATCTTCTGGGCGTCGTCGGATTGGCCGATCGGAACGCTCGGCGCCGGCTACCTCGCCAGCGTCCACATGCTCGAATACGTGCTCTACACCCTCGCCGTGGCTCCACTGATGCTGCTCGGAACGCCCGAGTGGATGGCGCGGCGCGTGCTCGACAGGCTCCACCTCGCTCAGGTGTACGAGTGGTTGTCGCAGCACCTCCTCGTGTCAGGGCTGATCTTCAACATCGTGCTGGTGCTCACCCATTCGCCCATCGGTGTCGACACGCTCCGGTCTTCCCAGCTCGGATCGTTCGCCATGGACATGTCGTGGCTGGCCTCTGGGATCGTCCTATGGCTCCCGATCCTCAACCCGATAGAGGAGCAACGGACACACTCGTTCGCCGCGAAGATGGTGTACCTGTTCGTATCCGCCGGGATCGTGCCGATCGTTCCTGCCAGCTTCCTCACGTTCGCCAGCTATCCGCTGTACTCGACCTATGAGCTCGCGCCAAGGGTCGGGAGCCTGACCGCTCTTCAAGACCAGCAACTCGCGGGAATCACCATGAAACTCGGGATGGTTCCTGTCATCTGGGGAGCGCTCGCGGTCATGTTCTTCCGTTGGGCCGCCCAGGATCGCGCGAGGTAGGGCTCGCTGCGCGAGCCCGTGTTTCCTCCCCTCGCGAGGCCGAAGGCCGAGTGCTGGGGGAGGTGGCGTCAAGCTGATGCTTGACGCCGGAGGGGGTGGTTCTCACCAGAGTAGATCGCGCACGACCTCCCCTCCCCAGCGGCTTCGCCGCTGCGGTACCTTCCCCCCAACGCTCGCTTCGCTCTCGCCCTGCGGTCCCGCGTTGTTCCGGGCCGCGCTCCTACTCACTACCGAAAACCGACAACTGAAGGGTCGGGCTCCTCCCGCCCGATAAATCGCCCCGATTCTCCGACACGCTCCCAACGGATTCGATATGGTGGAGCGAGCGGAAATATGAGAGATGAGTCAGGTCTCAACTTCTTTTGAGATTCCAAGCCTTCCTGTG
>CAZQMF010000106.1:0-3550 GCA_964594235.1 uncultured Acidimicrobiia bacterium | reverse complement strand
GTGCGGCCGAGGGCCGTTGGCTGTCGGCTACCGGCCCGGAGGGCCGGTCAATCCTCGAGCACGACGTCCGCGTACTTGGCGCGAACGGCTCGCTTGTCGAACTTGCCGGTTCCGGTCTTCGGGAGCTGGTCGACGAAATCGATCCGATCGGGTACCCACCACTTGGCGACCTTCGACTCGAGGAACGCCTTCAGGTCCTCGGCGGTCACTTCCTCGCCGGGCCGCTTGACGACCACCGCGAGGGGACGCTCCTGCCAGCGGGCGTGGCGTACACCGACCACGGCCGCCTCCGACACGGCGGGATGCGCCGCCAGCGCACGTTCCAGATCGAGTGACGAGATCCACTCGCCACCGGACTTGATGACGTCTTTGGCCCTGTCGGTGATGCGGATGTAGCCCTCGGGTTCGATCTTGCAGACGTCCCCTGTCCTGAGCCACCCGTCTTCAAAGGACTCCTCGCTGCGCGGGTCGTTGAGGTACTCGGCCGCGATCCACGGTCCTCGGATCAGCAGCTCGCCAAATGCCTTGCCGTCGTGGGGGAGCGAGGTTCCCTCGTCGTCCACGATCTTCGCCTCGAGGCCCGGAACCAGCATGCCGGCGGTCTCGAGGAAGTCGAGTTGGCGCTGGAAGTCCCAGGTCTCCATGTCGGGCTTGAGCTGAGATACCGACGCGATCGGATTCGTCTCGGTCATTCCCCACCCCTGTACGACCGTGATGCCACGGTTCTCGTGGAACCATTCGATCATCGCTCGAGGGACTGCGGAGCCCCCGACCAGGAACGCCCTGATACTCGATGTGTCTGCCTCGGGATGCTCCATGAGGTACTCCTGGATGCCGACCCACACCGTGGGAACACCTGCGGAGAACGTCACGCGTTCGCGCTCGAACAGCGTGACGATGCCCTTGGGTGAGAGATCCGGCCCCGGGTAGGTGATCTTCGCCCCCTTCGTGACCGCCTGGTACGGGTAGCCCCACGCGGCGGCGTGAAACATGGGGACAACCGGCAGAATGTTGTCAGCACCGGCCAGGGGGTAATTGGCCAGGTTGGAGATCGTGTGCATGTACGTCGAGCGCTGCGTGTAGGCGACGCCCTTCGGGTTGCCGGTCGTGCCGGAGGAGTAGCAGTACATCATCGGCGAGCGTTCGTCGAGGATGGGCCAGGCCCCCCACGGTTCGACGTCGGCGATCAGATCCTCGTAGGTGATCGGGTTGGGGAGCGACGTCTCGCCGACCGAGTCGCCCATGATGATGTAGTGCTCGATCTTGTCGAGGTGTGCGGCGAACCGTTCGACCAGCGGTACCAGGTTCGGGTCGACGAAGATCACTCGGTCGCCACCGTGGTTGACGATGTAGGCGAGTTGCTCGGGGAACAGGCGGATGTTGAGGGTGTGCGCCACCCGTCCGGTGTTGGCCGTCGCCCAGTAGAGCTCGTGGTGCCGCTGGTTGTTCCACGCGAAGGTGCCTGCAACGTCGCCGATACCAAGCCCGAGTTTCTCGGAAAGCGCCGTTGCGAGTTTTCTAATCCTCAGGTCTGTGTCGGCGTAGGTGGTTCGGCGCACGGACAGGTCGGTCTCGACCGAGATGATCTCCTGATCCGGGTAGAGCGCCACCGCCTGTTCGTAGAGCGTCGAGAGCAGCAGTGGGAAGTCGTCCATCATGTGCGGCATGCGCGTCCTCCTTGATCGTCAACGGTCCGAGCGTAGCGCTGGAGGGGGAGCTGTCACCGACGAGACGGGAGGAAATATCAGCTCTGGAGGGCCGCGTTGGCGTCGTCGATCGCCGTCTGGATCTGCGCCTTCAGGTCTGCCGGAATGTCGGGGTCGGCGAGGACCTGCTGGAGGAGGGGGAGCGCCTTCTCTGCGTCGTTGAGGCCGTAGAGGTAGTCGATGCCAAGAAAGAGGGTCGCTTCGAGGTTGGTGGGGTCCTTCTCCAACGACTGGTTCAAGTAGTCGACTGCAGCGTCGGGTTGCCCTGTCACGTAGGAGAGCCAGCCGACCCTGCCGAGGACGTGGCTCGCTTCGACATCGGTCGGGTTGGAGTCGAGAGCCTTCAAATAGTGGTCGAGCGCGCTCGTGAAGTCGTCCTCGGCGAAGTACTCGTCCGCCAGTGCGATACGCATTCCGACCACGTCAGGATTCGCCTCGACCGCCGCTTCGAGCTGCTGCAGTGTTGCGCTGATCGCATCCCCGCTCGTGGTCTGCGTCGTCGAGGCGTTGTTGGCTCCGCTGACCACAAGGACGAGGATGACCGTGAACGCCGCAACGAGGATGCCGCCTGCGGTCAGCACCTTCTTCGGTGACCACCCCTGTTGAACGATGTCAGGCGTCTCCGAGTCGGCCGCTTTCGGCGTGTCCTTGGGGAGTTCGGCGAGCCGCGCTTCGACCTCGACGAGATCTTGTACGTAGTGAGCCCGCAGATCTGCAGCGGTGGACTCGTCTATCTCGCCGGTGCTGACCTGCTCTGCGAGTTCTTCGATGTCTCTCGAGATGATGTCTCGACGCTCCGTCAGGCGGGCGCGCTCTTTCTCGGTACTCATTGGGAACCTCTCGACCGAACTCGAGAAGCGATCAGTGCGATCCCGACACCGATCGCGACGACCGGAAGGAGCCACACGACCAGCGTCTTGCCGGAGAACGGCGGATCTACCAGGATGGCCGTGTTGTAGCGGTCCTCGAAATACGAGATGATCTGCTTGTCGGTCAAGCCCTCGGCAACCTTCTCACGAGTGATGGCCATCATTGCCTGGGCCGTTTCCGACGGGGACTCGCCAATGGTCACCCCTTGACAGACAGGGCACTTGATCCGCTGCCCGAGGCTCGCGACACGGTCTTCGGGCGTAGGGTCACCCGCAATCAGGCCGGCGATGACGATCCCCGCGAGTGCGAGCGTGATGACTCCGGCAATGATCTGTTTGGTTCGCTTCGACATGACGTTCTCACGAAGAGGTGACGGCCAGGATACCAGTGGGTCGCGCATTCGATTCCCGGTACGCTGATGGCCGTGGACCCTTTCGACACCGTCCTCTTGCTCGCGTTGCCGGCCTCGGGGAAGTCCGAGATCCGGCGATACCTCGCGTCGCTTCCCATCGACGTGGCCCTCGACGATTTCGGGCTCATGCCGATGGTCCAGATCGATGACTATCCATATGTGCACGCGATGCGTCGCATCTCTCAGGAGACGCGGCGGCTTGGCATGGGCACGGCGTTCTTCAAAGCCGATGACGCCCCGTTCGACGACACCCGGGACTGGGGAACGCTGACCGTACTTCTCGATGAGGACTTTCGCGAACTCTCCACGCGGCGGGCCGTTGGCGACCCTGCCTCGTGGCTCCTGGACCGTCTCGACCGCGCGAGGGCGACCGTGGGTGCACCCACGTTGTTCGAGGATCGATCGGAGCGTCTGGAGTCGGCGATCGCCGGCGATGCGGCCCAGTTGGTGGCGGGACTTCCGGATCCGGTCGAAGGACCGCGCACGGTGGTCGTCGAGTTCGCGCGGGGTGGCCCGGAAGGAGCTTCGATGCCGCTGCCCGCCCCGACCGGATACCGCTACT
>CAZQMF010000105.1:0-3592 GCA_964594235.1 uncultured Acidimicrobiia bacterium | reverse complement strand
CCGTCGAATACTGGGGAACGAAGCCGACGAACCAGGCGTCCATGTAGTTCTGGTGGGTTCCCGTCTTGCCCCCCTGCGGTCGACCGATGTTCGCCGCCGGGGCGGTTCCCGCACTGGTTGGGACCTGAAGGAGTGGTCTCCTGGCGGCCGCGATGACTGCCGGATCGACCGTTTGGGTGTGGGTGGTCTCATGCTGGTACAGGACGGTTCCGTCCGGCCCTTCGATGCGCTCGATCAGATACGGTTTCGCCCATACCCCGTTCGTGGCGAAGTTGGTGTAGGCGGACGCCATCTCGATCGGGGTGGCCCCGCCTGCTCCCAGGACGATCGAGTAGACGGGCGGGATCTCCGATTTGTTCACGCCCATGCGCCGGGCGACGTCGATGATGTGCTCGGGTCCAACCGCGACCGACACCTGGGCGTATACGGTGTTGACCGATCGCCTCGTCGCATCTGCCAGTCTGAGTCCCGGCTCGATGCTCGCCCCGGCGTTGCTCACCGTCCAGATGTCGGAGCTTCCGCTGCACGCGAACGGACACTGGATCTGAAGGGGGCTCCTGGCGTCCCAGAACGAGTTCAGAGACCCGCCGGACTCCAGGTATGCGACCAGACCGAACGGCTTGAAAGACGAACCGGGGTTGCGCTGTGCCTTGAGTGCAAGGTCGAACTGCTCAACATTGAAGGGCAGGCCTGAGGACATGACCTCGATCGCCCCGGTGTCGTTGTCGATCATCGAGATCGCGCCCGTCGGTGCACAGCGGAGTCCGTAGGTCTCTGGAACGGGTGTCTGCGTTGCGTTGTAGCGGGCAATGCAGGCGTTCAGCTGGTCTTCGGTCAAGGTCGACGGGTCCGGGTAGGGGAGCCACGTTTCGAGGATCGAGTTCGCCTTCTCCTGCAGGTCGAGGTTGATCGTCGTGTAGATCTTGAGACCCCCGCCCCCTTGGCAGCTCGTGTCGTCGGCCGGGCATCCGAAGATCGCCTTCTTGCGCTCCTCTGTGGTGGCGCCAAGGAACGCGAATTCGGGGTCGTGCAAGAGATCGGTCTTCACCGCCGCGACGACGTGGTCTGCGGGACCGGCGAAGGTCGAGTGCGGGATGACCTCCGAGGTGAGATCCTCCTTCTTCGCTGCTTCTGCCTGTGCCTCGGTGATCCACCCTTTCTTCTCCATGACGTCGAGGACGTCGGTGCGCCGTGTCTCGACGTTCTCCTGCTTGTTGCGGAGGTCGTAGGTCTTCGGGCTGCGGATGGGGACGACCAGCGCTGCCGCTTCGCCAACGGTGAGTTGGTCGAGATCCTTGCCGAAGTACTCCAAAGCGGCTGCCTTGACGCCGTAGGCCCCTGAGCCGAAGTACACCGAGTTCAGGTAGAACTCCAGGATTTGATCCTTGGTGTAGCGGCGCTCGAGTTCGACCGCGACGAATGCCTCCACCAGTTTGCCGGCGTACGTGCTCGTGTCGGGCACGAAGTTGTTTCCAACGACCTGCTGGGTGATCGTCGAACCGCCGCGCTTGGTCCCGGATCGGTAGTTGCCGATGAAGGCTTTGAGAATCGCCCCGAAGTTGACCCCTTCGTGCTCGTAGAAGGTGTTGTCCTCGGCGGCGAGGGCGGCGTGGATCACCAGCTCGGGCACGTCCTCGATCCGGACGGGGGCGCTGTTCTTGCCGTCGTCGAGTTCGGCGAGTTGCCGGTTGTCGAGTGTGAGGATGGTTGATGTGCGCGACAGATCGGGGAAGTCGAGCTGCATCGATTGAACGTCCGGGACGTACTTCGCTTCGAGTTCCTGGAACACGCCGAACGCGGTACTGGAACCGAAGAACGAGAACAGCGCGAGCCATGTCGACGACAGCAACGCGATCGATAGGAGTGAAGCGAGCGCGATGAACCAGCGACTCCTGATTTCTCTACGTTCGAGTTCGTGGATCGGTGCAGCCATGTTTCACCCAGGGCACGGCGAGTAGCATCCGCGAGGATACCCATGATTGAGAATGACGACGCGCATCGGACCAGCAGTGGCATCGATATCGAGACCGTCTACGGTCCCGAGGAGGTACCCCAACGTATCGGGGAACCGGGGGAGTTTCCCTACACGCGTGGACCGTATCCAACGATGTATCGAGGCCGGCTCTGGACGATGCGCCAGTACGCGGGATTCGGTGACGCGGATGCAACGAACCTGAGGTTCCGTGCGCTGCTGGATGCCGGTCAGACCGGGCTCTCCGTCGCCTTCGATCTGCCCACGCAGATGGGGTACGACTCCGACCACCCGATGTCCGAGGGAGAGGTAGGCAAGGTCGGGGTTGCGATCGACGGTATCGAAGACATGCGGCGTCTGTTCGAAGGGATTCCACTCGGAGGTGTGAGCACGTCGATGACGATCAACGCGACGGCGGCCATCCTTCTGCTGCTCTATGAGCTCGTCGCGGAAGAGCAGGGGGTCCCTGCCGACAGGATCAAAGGAACCGTGCAGAACGACATCCTGAAGGAGTACGTCGCGCGCGGCACCTACATCTATCCGCCGAGCACGTCTATGCGGCTGGTCACAGATGTGTTCTCCTACTGCGCCGCCGAGCTTCCATCGTGGAACACGATCTCCATCAGCGGGTACCACATGCGCGAAGCGGGAGCGACCGCCGCACAGGAACTGGCGTTTACGATTGCCAACGGCCTCGCCTATGTCGAAGCCGCGATCGACGCGGGACTCGACGTGGACCGTTTCGCCCCACGGCTTTCGTTCTTCTGGAATGCACACAGTCAGTTCTTCGAGGAGGTCGCCAAGTATCGGGCCGCCCGCCGTATGTGGGCGGGACTCATGCGGGACCGCGTCGGGGCCACCGATCCAAAGTCGTGGCAGATGCGCTTCCACACGCAGACCGCAGGCAGCAGCCTCACGGCTCAGCAACCTGAGTTGAACATCGTGCGCACCGCTGTCGAGGCGTTGTCGGCAGTCCTCGGAGGCACGCAGTCGCTGCACACGAACTCGTTCGACGAGGCGCTGGGGCTACCGACGGAGAAGGCTGCCAAGATCGCATTGAAGACCCAACAGATCCTCGCGTTCGAGGCGGGCGTCGCAGAGACGGTCGATCCGCTCGCTGGTTCGTACTTTGTCGAGGCGCTCACAGACGCACTGGAGGCCCAGGTTCGCGTGCTGCTGTCCGAGGTCGACGCGCTGGGCGGTGCCGTCAAGGCGATCGAAGCTGGGTTTCCTCAGAGTGCCATCGAGGACGCCGCGTACGAGACCGCCCGAAGGATCGAGTCGGGAGATCAGAAGGTCGTCGCAGTGAACGCGTTCACCGAAGAGGGGGAGGAAGAGAAGATTCCGGTGTTGCGGGTCGACGCCTCGATTCAACGTGAGCAGACACTGCGATTGGCACGGCTGCGAGCACGACGGGACGGGGACCGGGTGGAGACCCTGCTCGATGCCGTTCGAGAGACCGCCACGACGGGCGGCAACCTGCTGTACCCGATGAAAGAGGCATTGCGCGCCGAGGCGACGCTTGGAGAGGTGTCCGACGCCCTCCGGGATGTGTTCGGGGAGTACCGCCCGTAGCGAACGGACTGCGTCCGTCCGCAGTTGGTCCCCCCAGGAGCCCGC
>CAZQMF010000104.1:0-3734 GCA_964594235.1 uncultured Acidimicrobiia bacterium | reverse complement strand
GCGCGCGTCGACATCAGGCCGTGCTCGCCTGTTCCTCCGGCGGAAGGAGACAATGCGAGAGCGTCTCGAGCAGGGTCGTGACCCCGGCTTCTGCGTACACGTCGTAGGCCTCGCGAGCGAAACGGCGCCCGACCGGGTCGTCCATCCCCAACAACCCTGCGGCACCTGCCAACGCCATGGTGGAGAACAGCTTTGGCCACAAATCGATCACTCTCTCCAACGCGTGTTCGAACATCTCGACGGCCAGATCGTGTCGTCCCTCCAGAGCGGCCAGGCCGGCTTCGGCTGTCTCGTGAAACATCGCAATCGCGCGTCCTCTGACCGGGCGGGTATCTATGACGTCGATGACACGACGCAGGCGCGCGGCATCCTTGAGCTGTAGTGCAGACATGAGCGCCCATGCCACGTCTGGTCGTGCGGGAGCTTGATGATTCAGATCGATGACGAGGTCATAGGACTCCTCGAATCGGCCCAGGGTGAACGCGACGCTCGACAGACTCAACCTCGCAGCCTGCTGCTCCTGCGCATCTCCCTCCTCGTCCCATCGCCTGAAGATTCGATCCAAGGCGGCCTCGGCCGCCACGGCGTCTCCGGTCAGGAGCTGTCGACGGAATCTGAACTCGTCGCGCGTCTCCTGCAGGTCGGGAGGAAGATCATCGGTTCCAACCTCAGCGATCAGGGCATCGGCTTCGTCCCAGTTGAGATCCCAGAACTTCCGAAACGCGTAGACCGCGGCCGACTCGGCAAGGTAGCGAGGCTCCCCAATACGTCGAGCATCTTCGTACTGCTCGCGCACATACCGAGGCTCGAAAGGCGTCTCAGGTCCTGTCACGTAGGAGAGGTTGTTGAGAGCTCGGCGCCTGGCGTGGGCGAGTCCGAACTGCTTGGTGAGCGAAAGCCCCGCCTCCAGGAGCGCAACTCCCTCTCTGGGTCGACCTCCTCGAGCCGCGAGTACCGTGCCCTTCGTGATGAGGGCCTGCGTGATGACCGGCACGTCGTCGAGGTTTTCGGCGACCTCCAATGCTCGGTCGCACCACGCCAGCCCCTCCACGTCCTGAAGGTTGAGCGTGAGCGACCTGGCCAGTTCGGCCATCGCATCTGCGTGAGCCGAGGACGTGCCCGGTGCCGCCTCCAGCGCGGCGAGCAGCCTCTTCGCGGCAAGGTGGCCCCGTCCGGTGTCATTGAAGAGGCGCGCAAGGACTGTCGTTGCTCGCATCTGACTGATAGGGTCTCCAGCTTTCGCCTCGATGGCGCGCTCGGCGAATCGCTCCGCTCGTTCATCGAGACCCGCGTGCGCAGATTCCGCGGCTCTCAGCCAGAGCTCCCCTGCAAGCATCCCCTCGTCGGCGACTTCCGTACCCCGCAGGCACAACGCGATGACTTGCCCATGGGATTGGAGAGCAGCGGCGCGATCGGCGGCCGCCAGGAGCGCCTCGATCGCACGGTCCTTCAGGTCGTCTGCGCCCTCGCCCACGGCGTCGAGGTAGTGGCTCGCGGCTGCGGCGGCGAGTTCGGGTTCATCCAGACTCTCGAAGTACTCCGCCACCCGGACGTGACGATCTCTCCGCGTCGTCTTGCTGATGCGCTGGTAGGCGACTTCGCGAATGATCGACTGCACGAAGTGGTACTGCCCTCGCTCTGGAGACCGGGGATCCTTGTTGACATCAAGGATCTCCTCCCGAACCAGAGGTTCGAGCAGGAGTGCGAGCGCGGCCGGTTCCTCGGTGCGCAACACGGCGAGTCCTTCGAGGGTGAACGATTGTCCGAGCACTGCGGTGTCCTGGAGGAGCTCTCGGTGCTGCGTGTCGAGTCGGTCAAGGCGAGCACCAACGAGGCCGCTGAGCGAGTCGGGAACATCCAGATCGCCTACCTCCCCCTCGCTCGTGTACCGGCCGGTGCCATCGGCGGTGAGCATTCCGCGGTTGACGAGCATTCGAAGCAGCTCCACGGCGTAGAGCGGTGTTCCTCCCGCCTTCTCGACGAGTCGACCGACTAGTGACGGAGAGGCATCAGGGACCACTCCCAGCACAAGGCTTCGCATGGCGGAGTCCGAGAGCGGCGATAGGTGGAGTGCTATCGAATTGCTCCGGCCGGATCCCCACCCGGGCCGGCGCTCGAGGATATGTGGTCGTGCGAGTGTCACCACCAGGATCGGCTGACTGGCGGCGATCGACACGAGCTCTTCGATGAAGTCCAGCACGCCGTCGTCGGCCCAGTGGAGATCCTCGAACACCATCACCGTCGTCCCGCGCTCGGCGATACGCAGAAAGAACGTCCGCCACGAAGCGTAGAGCTCCGACCGATCACCGGGAGGCACCTCGGCCAGTCCGAGAAGCCCTGCGAGTCTTGGCTCAATCCAGTCACGATCATCGGCTTCGTCGACGTACTCGGCTATGGCTGTTCGTAGCTTCGTTCGCGCCTTGTGTGGATCGTCCGTTTCGGCGATGCCACACCGTGCGCGGACCATTTCGCCGAGCGCCCAGAACGTGAGTCCTTCGCCGTAGGCCGGTGATCGGCCCTGATGCCAGAAGATCGCATCACTGATGCCGTCGAGGTAGTTGCGCAGTTCTTCCGCGAGCCTGCTCTTGCCGATCCCTCCCTGACCGACGATCGAGACGAGGCGGCCCCGGCGTTCCGCGGTGGCCGCGTGAACCTGATCCTTGAGCAGCCGAAACTCCCCGTCGCGCCCGACGAAGGGTGGCGAAAGCTGGTCGCTGCGTCGATCGCCACGCCTGCCAGCAACCACTCTCACGGCCTGCCACGCGTCGACGGGAATCGTCTTGCCTTTGAGGGCCTTCGTTCCCAATGGCACGAAGTCGACGGCCCTTTCGGTGAGGTCTTTGGTGGACGCTCCGACGAGTACCGATCCTGGTTCCGCGATGCTCTGCAGCCGCGATGCCGTGTTGACGATGTCTCCGATGATCAGACCGGTGCCTTCGTTGCCGTCGCCTCCCACGGCTGCCTCGCCGCTCAGCACGCCGGCCCGGGCACGAAGATCAGGAATGCCGACCTCGTCCCCGAGAACCTCGATAGCATCGACCAACTCGAGGGCTGCTCTGACGGCGCGTTCTGCGTCGTCCTCGTGGGCGACGTCGGCACCCCACACGGCCATCACGGCATCTCCGATGAACTTGTCGATCACGCCACCGAACCGATGGACGATCTCACGCGCACGATCGAAGTAGCGGGTGAGCATCGACCGTACCTCTTCGGAGTCTCGCCGTTCGGTCAACGGTGTGAATCCGACCAGGTCGATGAACAGAACCGAGACGAACCGCCGCTCTTGGCTCGTCGAGGAGGTCGTCGGAGTCTTCTGAAGTGTGAAACCGCATTCGGAGCAGAATCTGTCGGTCTCGACGATCGGAGTTCCACAGGAGGGGCACGTACGCGCGAGTGGTGAACCGCACTCCGAGCAGAACTTGGCGCCATCACGATTCTGTGCACCGCACGAAGAACACACCATCGGTCCCTCCCGTTCGACAGCCTACCCAGAAACCGGTGGTTCGGACAGAGAAGTCCTGCATGCGGGAAGACATCTCACAATCCCAACCAATGGTTGCGTGGACTCGCCGGACGTTCAGCCAATCGTGTGACCCGGCAGACACCAAGTAGCACGCAGAATCAGAAGCTCACGCTGAGTGAGAATCTGGGTCGTGCGACTCATAGTCTTGTTTCTGCTCCCTGATAGGTTCCTCTTGGGGAGGATGTCATGATGTCGCGCCGCCTGCTGGTTC
>CAZQMF010000103.1:0-3756 GCA_964594235.1 uncultured Acidimicrobiia bacterium | reverse complement strand
ACTGATGAACCTCGAGGTCGTGAAACAGCCCGCCGGGACTCGGTCTGAAACCGGCAAAGCGGTCTGACAGTGCCTGCTGCCCTTCGCCGAGCACATGGACCACAAACCGGCCCGCCGTGCGGATATCGGCGCCGGTCTCCTCGTCGAGCAACGCGAGGATCCGATCAGGGTCCCCCTCGGCAACGAGGAGGGACGAAACGGTGAGGCCGGTCGCCCGGGGCAGAGTGCCGGCGGTGAACACCGTCACCCCGCTGGCGAGCCGTCCTCGGAACCGGCGAGCCGGGTCCCGAAACTCGGCCGGTGTCGTGAACGGGTTCTCGTCGTGGATACTGGCGGCGGAGTCCTCAGGCACGGACGGCCCCCTCGGTGGCGCCTCCTTCGATGTCGTCGATCTCTGCGAGCAGCTTCGTCGCACGCATTTCCTCGGCAGCATCCCTGGCGGCGTCGAGCAGCGGCTCAGCTTCGGCTCTACGACCTGCTCCGAAGAGATACCGTCCTGCTTCAATCCGCGCGAGCGTGGCGTGGAACGTGGCACCGGCCCGCTCTGCAGTGTCAATCGAACGAAGAAACTCGGACACGGCCGCATCGAGCTGTCCGTTGGCCGCCGCGACGTGTCCTTTGCTTCGCGCCATCGATGCGGCGCCATGTACGCCGATTTCGAGCATCCCTGCGATGAGTCCCTCGAGTCGCGTCGGGCCGCGCAGATCGACCACGATCTTCGCGATGTCCCCGATCGTCCCAGCCCGGAATGCAGGCGCGTCGGCAGTCGCCGCTTCGTACTCATCGATGAGGCGTCGCGCCTCGTCTGTCCGTCCGGCGTCGAACGCCACGATGATCGAGAAGGCGAGGGCGGGAGCGAGCGACTGCTGATCCTTGATGTCCCTCGCTCCCTCGAGCGTGTCGAGGGCAAGGTGCCGAGCTTCCTCTTCCCTGCCGCGGTAGAAGAGCACGGAGGCGCGATGACCGTTGGCCATCTTGCTCGTTTGGCTTCCTCCAAGCTCTCGATCTCGAACGAGAACCTCTTCTGTGAGATCGAGGACTTCGTCCCAGCGGCCCGCCGGTACCAGCAGCTCACACTTGGTCATCCGGATCCAGTCCGCGTTGGCGACGTAGCCGCGTTCGTCCGCGATCTCGAGTGCATCGTCGACGTAACCGAGCCCGGCGGTAGGTCCATCCATCCAGCCGACCACCGTCGCCAGGTTGTTGGCAGCCGTGATCGCCATCTTGGTGAGGTTCCTCTCCGACGCAAGGCGAAGGGCCAGGTGCAGGTCGTCGAGCCCGCCTCGGTCACCCAGGTCGCAGAGCGCACCGCCCCTCGCGAACAGCAGGCCGACTTGATCACGTACGCTGCCGGCGGCATCGACGACCGGCCGGGCCCGTTCCGCAGCATCGATGGCCTCCTCCGCCTTGCCCCTCAGGAACCGATTCGCTGCATAGGCTTCCATCACCTCCGCCTTCGCGGCAGAGGTCGGCCGGTCGGCGACAAGCCGCAAAGCCTCCGCTCCGAGCCTGTCGGCATTCTCGGCATCACCACGCCACCACACGATGCGGGCCAGCCGGGCCCGTGCGAGCGCCATGCCCTCGTGATCTGACAGTCTCTCAAAGAGCGAGTAGGCCGTCTCGAGCGAACTCTCGAGGAGATCCTTGTCCTGGGCCACATCGGAGAGTTCAACGAGCGCGCGAGCCTCATCGACCGGCCGGGATGCGATCTCGACCGCCCTTCTGTAGTAGGTGGCGCCGCGGCCCGCGTCGAGTTCTCTGGCACGATCGCCGGCGAGCATCAAGAAGCGGTAGGCGCGCTCTGTGAGGTCGCCGCCCGCTCCACCGAGATCGACGGCCTGGGTGAGGTGATGGGCGAGGAGCTCGGCAACATCGACGGCACGCTCGCCACTGACGGCTTCTAACCACCGACCGGCGGCCTCGTGCAGTGACGCACGCTCTGCTCTCGGGATCTGACCGTAGGCGACGTCCTGGATCAGCGAGTGAAAGAACTTGTGCTCCTCCTGTCCTCGCATCGACGACTCACGGACCGGACGCACGAGTTCGCGCGTCACCAGACGCCGCAGCGCGGCCCGAACGTCCAGATCCGGCCGCATCGACGAGAGAACCGCCGTCCAGAACACTCTCCCGACGACTGCCGCCGCCTGAAGGACCGCCTTGTCGTTCTTGTCGAGGAGATCGAGGCGGGCAGCGATCAGTGCCTGCACCGAGTCGGGCAGCGGGATCTCCTCGCCTGCGCCGATGTCGTCCAGCACTCCCCTATCGGCCGCGTACCGGACGAACTCCGTCACATAGAGGGGATTCCCCCCGCATCGCTCGAGGATCGTCTGCTGGGCCTCGGCGGGCATTACCGATCGGGGGAGCATGGCTGTCAGGAGTGTCGCAGCGTCGGTATCCGAGAGGGGCGAGAGGGCGATCGTCGCCGCATTGCGCTTGCCACCACCCCACTCCGGATGGTCCGTGAACAGCTCGGGACGGGCAGTGAGAATCAGGAGAATCGGCGAGTCGATGGCCCAGTCGATGAGGTACTCCAAGAAGTCCAGCATCGACCGGTCGGCCCAGTGCGCATCCTCGATGAGCAGAATCAGGGGATTTCGAGCTGCGAGCGACTCGAAGAACTGGAGCCACGCCTTGAACAACTCGGCCTGTTCCGCTGCATCTCCTGAAGCTCCTGCACCGATGAGAGGCCCCAGGCGTGCCTCGATCCACTCGGCCCTGGCGGGGTCGTCCACCAGCGCTACGACGGCTGTCCTCAGCTTGCCGAGAGCTTCACCCGCGGTTTCCGACTCGAGGATCCCCGCGTGGGCTTTCACGACTTCTCCAAGCGCCCAGAACGTGATTCCTTCTCCGTAGGGCGGACACCGCCCCTGACGCCACCACGCGAGGTCCGAGCGGCCGTCGATCACCCCACGGAACTCCCTGAGGAGACGGCTCTTGCCCACTCCCGGTTCTCCCGTGATCGTGACGAGCTGTACCGCTCGTTGTCGAACGGTGCGCTCGAACGCATCGACCAACATGCTGAGCTCTGTCGTGCGTCCTATGAACGGTGTGGTGGCCTCATCATCCACCGCCACACCAAAGCGACTTCGAGCACCCGCAGCCTCCCAGATGGAGATCGGCTGTTCTTTGCCCTTGACCATCACAGCATCGAGTGGCCGATAGCCGATTGCGCCGCGCGACGCCACGTAGGTTCGTTCATCCACGACAACCGCGCCCGGCGCAGCGACCGACTGGAGCCTCGAAGCCGTATTGACGACGTCTCCGATGATCCCTTCCCGATCCTGATCCGTTGATTCGAGCTGGACGACGGCACGGCCGGTGGTCACGGCGATCCGAACGGCGAGCGCGAGGTCGGAGTGCTCCCCGTTGAGCCGGTCGACCGACTGCTGGATCCTCAGCGCTGCCCGAACGGCACGTTCCGGATCGTCCTCATGGGCAGTGGGCACACCGAAGACCGCGAACGCACCGTCGCCCATGAGCTTCTCGATCCGACCACCGAAGCGTTCGACGTCCTCCCGAATGTGCCGGTGATAGATGGTGAGTCTCGCTCGCACATCCTCAGGGTCGCTCTGCTCCGTGTGAGCCGTGAACCCGACCAGGTCCGCGAACAGCACAGAGATGACCTTTCGCTCCTCTCCGCCGAGCGACTGCGGAGTCGCCGAACCTTCGAGTGGAGAGCCACACGTCGGGCAGAACCGTGAACCGGCGGGGGCCGTCGCGCCACAACTCGAACAGGTCGGCGCGAGCGACGCTCCG
>CAZQMF010000102.1:0-3799 GCA_964594235.1 uncultured Acidimicrobiia bacterium | reverse complement strand
ACTTGTCGCCGCAGCGTGCGGCGGTACTGGGGCCACCACCACGACAGCAGCTCCCACAACAACGGCAGCACCCACCACGACAGCAGCACCCACCACGACCGAGGCCATGACCACGACCACGGCGGCCATGGCAGCGGTCGGAACACCCGAGAATCCGGTCAAGGTTCTGTTTGTACCGTCGGTCGACTCACAGGTCATCGTCTCCGGCGGGCAGATCATGGCCGACGCGCTGAAGCAGGCCACCGGACTGAACTTCGACGTGAGCGTGCCGACGTCCTACGCCGCCACAATCGAAGAAATGTGCGCCTCCCCGGACAACACCATGGGGTTCATTCCCGGCCTGGGCTACGTCCTTGCCAGTGACCGCTGCGGTGTGGACGTCGCCTTCAAGGCCGTCAGGTTCGGTTGGTCCGTGTACTGGGCGGAGATCCTGGTCGGTCGCGACAGCGGCCTGAACAACATCTCGGACCTCGATGGCTTGAAGTGGGCCTACCCGGACACCACATCGACGTCCGGCTACATGGTGCCGACCCTCATGTTCGATGAGGCGGGCATCACCCCCGGCGAGACGGTCGAAGCCGGCAGCCACAACGCTGCAGCCCTCGCCGTCTACAACGGACAGGCCGACTTCGGAACGGCATTCTTCAGCCCGCCGCTCATGCCGGACGGCACCTGGGACGAGAGCATGTCACCGGACATCCCCGATGACCTCGTCAGCTCCTGCGCGCCGAGCGAGGATGGCAGCAAGCTGATGTGTGGCGATTGGCGAGTCTTGGATGTCAGGGCATCCGTCCGCACAGACGCCCCGGACATCGTCCAGAAGGTGAAGATCCTCACGATCTCGCCGCCCATCCCGAACGACACCCTGTCGTTCGGCCCGGACTTCCCCGCGGACGTCCGCAGCCAGATCGAGTCAGCCCTCGTCGACTTCTCGCAGACCGATGCGTGGGCGCAGTCGATCGGATCCCAGGACTTCTACGGTTGGACCGGGATCGAGCCCGCAACCGACTCCGAGTACGACAACCTGCGCAAGATCGTTGCGCTCGTCGGCTATACGCCGGAAGGTTGACCGGAGTCACGCTGAGACGTTGAGATGGGGCAGGGTGAGAACCCTGCCCCATCTAGCAAGATGAACCACAACCGACGGATAGGGCATGCTGAAAGTCGAACACCTCACCAAGGTCTACGAGGGAGGAACGGTGGCCCTCGAAGACGTCTCATTCGAAGTACCCGACGGAGAATTCCTCGCAGTCATCGGCCTGAGCGGATCGGGGAAATCGACGTTGCTGCGCTGTATCAACCGCCTCATCGAGCCAACCGAGGGCCGCATCACGTGGAATGGGATGGACGTCACCGCCGCCTCCCAGGACGAGATGCGCCGTATCCGCCGGCGGATTGGGATGGTGTTCCAGCACTTCAACCTGGTTCACCGCTCGAAAGTGCTCACCAACGTGCTCCAGGGAAGCCTGGGCTACGTGAATCCCGCCATGAGCATTCTGAATCGATTCCCCAAGGAGCAGATTGACCGGGCACTCGCTCAGCTGGAACGAGTAGGCCTCTCTGAACAAGCGAACAAGCGGGCTGACGAACTCTCGGGAGGCCAGCAGCAACGCGTGGGCGTTGCCCGAGCCATGATGCAGAGTCCCGAGATGGTGCTCGCCGACGAGCCGGTCGCAAGCCTCGATCCGGTCCTCGCGCACTCGATCATGCAGTACCTCGAACTGATCAACAGGGAAGACGGAGTGACGGTGCTCTGTAGCCTTCACTTCCTCGATCTCGTCCACCGCTACGCAGACAACACCATTGCCCTCAAGGATGGTCGCCTCGTCTTCGAGGGCCCCCCATCCGAGATCAATGACGAGAAGTTCAAGGAGATCTACGGCGAGGAGGCTGAGCGCGTTGGCTGAACTCAACACCAAGAAGCCTCGAAAAGCCCGCCGGCACGCAATTGTCGTTGCGCTCGCGATCATCGCGGGCGTAGTCGTCTACGCCTACGGGTTCAATGTGACATCCGTCGATCTCAGTGAGATTCAATCGGAGAGCCGACTCGCCCAACTCACTCGCGTCATCCGATCACTCGCTCAGCCTGAACTGATCACCTACGCACGCACCGACACCAACACCGACGCGCCCATCTACATGCCCTGCCCTCCCGGCGGCTTCACGGCTCCCGAAATCGACCCCTACTCGAGGCACATCACCGTCGAGCCGTCGTGTGTCGAGCCTGGCGATCCAATCACCGTCCACGGCTACCACTTCTCTCCCAACGCCCGCGTCACCCTGTACATGGTGCCCCCGTCGGGTGACCTGAACCTCGCACTCGGACAGGAGTTTCTCGCAGACGAGAAAGGTGAATTCACACAGACGGTCGACACGAGGGAGCGACCTTCGGATCAACAGCAGACGATTCGAGCCGTCACCCGCGAGCCAATCGGATCCATCTTGCACCCTGTGCAGGTCGAGACGACCGACAGTCAAGGCAACGCCAAGATCGTGACATCACCACGGATTTCCGACGCCGCGAAGCTGACATGGGACAAGATCATCGAAACGGTGTTCTTGGCCCTGTTGGCGACGACGCTGGGCGTGTTCATAGCAGTACCGGTGTCATTCTTCGCGTCACGCAACCTGATGAAGGACATCAAGATCCCTCTGATCAAGCTGGCGCTTCAGTTGATCGCCGTCCCGGTGGGTTTCGTGATCGGAATCCTCGCCTCCAGAGAGGCCCAAAGACTGAGCCTCCATCTGACGACAAACCTCGCCCTTCTGCTGATCGGCATCATCGTCCTGCCGGTGTTGATGGTGCTCGCGTTCCGCTGGTCCTTGCCCGCGATCGAGGATGAGCCCCCATCGCCCGGACTGCGTCTGGCCCGCGCGGGCGTGCTCATCGTCGCCGCGATCGCCGGGATCGTGGTGCTGTTCCTGGTCGCGAACCTGCTCGGCCGTTTCGGGAATTGGCTCGCGCCCAAGTTGGGATCCTTCGGGTTCCTCGGCGGTTTCTCGGCGACACTCGGTGATCTTCTCTCCGCAGTGATCTCGCTGCTCACCGCTCTCATGGCGGCCGCCGTTCTTGTGAACCTCGCCGGACGTATCGCCATCTGGCTGAAGGGTCATGTCTCCGACTCGATATCGCGACCTCTCAGCTTGCCCCTCGCGGCAGTGTCAGGTGCCATGGTGATGGCGATTCTGGGACAGGGCGTCTCGTGGCTGTATCGCATCGACGACCCCTTCAAGATCTTCTGGGCCCCCGCAGCGGTGGGCGCGCTTCTCGGCCTGGCACTCGCAGCCCGCGTGTACAAGAAGGAGACTGTGAGCGTCGGTCTGACCGTCTACTACGGGGCCAGGACGCTGTTCAACGGCATCCGCTCCATCGAGCCACTGGTCATGGTCATCGTGTTCGTCGTGTGGGTGGGACTCGGACCGTTCGCCGGCGCCCTCGCACTGTCGCTGCACACGATTGCCGCGCTGGCCAAGCTGTACTCGGAACAGGTCGAGAGCATCCTTCCCGGACCGCTCGAGGCAGTCCAGGCGACCGGCGCGACCCGCGTGCAGACGATTGTCTACGCGGTCATACCGCAGATCGTCCCTCCGTACATCTCCTTCACGTTGTACCGGTGGGATATCAACGTCCGCATGTCGACGATCATCGGGTTCGCCGGTGGTGGTGGCATCGGTGCGATCCTCCAGCAGAACATCCGGCTCCTCGCCTACCGGTCGGCGTCGGTCAACATGCTGGCGATCGCCATCGTCGTCGCCTCGATGGACTACCTCAGCTCAAGGGTCCGGGAGCGCATCGTCT
>CAZQMF010000101.1:0-4128 GCA_964594235.1 uncultured Acidimicrobiia bacterium | reverse complement strand
CCGGCATCGCCTGAGAGGGGCCTGGGAGCGAGGTGGGAAGAGAAGGTCGTCGGTGATCGCTTCCTCGGGACACGCGGGCCTGAAAGCTGGTCGATGTCGCAGCTTCCGGGGCTCTGACGCAATCGAAGGGTGTCATGAGATTCCGTGGGCCTTGTTGACAATGACCCGCCAAAAGGGTGTGCGGAATCTTGGAACCTGAGGGGGGTCTCCGAACGTCGAAGAGGCAGGAATAGGAGCTGGTGTGCCGGTCGGTAGCCAGGAGATCAACCCCACCGATCATCCGGCAGCCAGAAGAGGAGGACAGGAGAACACCATGAAGCGTTCCATGCTCATCGTGCTTGCGGTTGTCCTGATGATCTCAGGGTGCAGCAGCAGCAACGATGATCAGTCGGAGCTGGCCAACCCCGCATCCGTCTACTGCGAACAGCAGGGAGGCACCGTGGACATCCGGACAGACGACAGCGGCGGCCAGATCGGCTACTGCGTCTTTGCGGATGGGACCGAAGTCGAGGAGTGGGCCTACTTCCGAGGCGAAGCAGAGCCGGCAGTTCCCGGCCAGTAGTCAATCGAGTGGCACCGTCCGAGCGGCGGTGCCACGTGCGCGGGTGCAGAAACTACCCGGCGGCCAAGGCGACCGCCGCCTTCCACTCTCGAACCGATCCGAGTTGCTCGAAGCCTTTCGCGGCCGCCTCGGCGTGCTCCCGAGCAGTCCGTCCCTGCAACGAGCGTGCGCACCCCAGGTCGGCGGCAGCAGTGAGCCATCGATCGCCGAGGCTCTGTGCCAGCGCCAGCGCCTCTTCGAACGCCGCGAGGGCACCTTCCAAGTCCCTCTGGTCGAGCAGAAACGCCCCTCGCGTGAACGACAGGCTCGCCATGACGGCCGGCGTTCCCCGCTCGTCCGCCTGGCGACGGCACGCCTCAGCGAGATCGTCGAGATCGTCCCACAGCTTGCCTTCCGCAACCACCATGCAGCGCGCCTGGAGGAGCGGACCCAACCTCGTGTCCCGGCGCCACGTCGTGCGTTCGATCATCGCACGTGCCAGCTCGGGATCTCCACGGAGCGCCACGACAGGTGCGAGATGCTCCGCCCACCGCGACAGAAGCAAGTCCCTGTCGGGAGGCGCATCGACCTGCTCGTATGCCTCGAGCAATGCGATCAGCCGATCCCTCGCGACTTCCTGGCCCCGAAGCTGATGCACCAGGGCGGCGGCGGCGACCAGAGGAGTCGTGTACGGGGCCAGAACACCGTCCACCAGGCTCGCTTCGGCGACGGCACAATCATCCAGAAGCCCGTCCCAGTCACCGGTGTGGAACCGGCTGAGCCCTCGCCACGTGCGGCAGTGGAGACCAACACTCGGGTACTGCTCGCTGAACTCCCTGATCCCACGGGTCGTCCAGTCGATCGAAGCCTCGTAGTTGGCGGTGTGATACGAGACCCACCCGCCCATCGCGCAGAGGTCCCCCCGCTCCCACGAGTCGGTGAGCGAATCGAACAGCTGCAACCGCCGGCTGTTGAGCGGATCGGCAGCCCCGTAGTTCCCGGCCGTGATGTATGACGAGACGAGTCCGTCGAGGGCACCGGATTCGAGTTCCGGCCGGTCGAGGCGCCGCGCCATGTCGGCCGCTTCGCGTGCGGACTGCTGGGCTTTCTCGGTGCTGATGAGTTCCGTGCCCTCCTGCCCGTCGGTGGCGTACGGCCAGAACCCGATCACGGTGAGCAGCCGGACCCGTTCGGTCGAGTCGCCTTCGCCCAGCAACTCGAAGGCCAGATCGATCTTCTCGTGGAGCTGTTCTGGTGTCGGGATGTGTCGCATGCCACCGGGCCAGCGCACCGGCGACTCGAGGGCGCGGATGTACATGGCAGCCAGTTCGCGTGGTGTCCTGTGTTCGGTGCCGGACGCGAGGTCCGCCGCGCTCGTGAGGTTCGCCCATGCGCCGTCGCCTTCGTAGCTGTAGAGGTGCGCGTTGCCCAGGCATTCCATTGCGTCGATGCGCTGCCCATCGTCGGTCGCCATCTCCAGCGCCTGCTGTGCGAGTCGTTTCGCCTCGGTGAAGGCGGTTGCGGCGATCGCACGTCTTGCAGCAACAATCGACCAGCGTGCCGCCTCCCGCTTCAGTGCGCGGACATGTTCGGGGCCGGCATCCCAGTCGGCGGCGACCGATCGGCCGGCCTGCGACAGGTGAAATGCCATGAGGGCGACCGAGTCCTGATGAGTTTCGATCCACCTGGCGACCGCCTCGTGCAGTCCGTGGAGGTGACGCCTGGGAATCGACGCATACGCCACGTCCCGTGTGAGCGCGTGAACGAACCGATACGAGGTTGCGCTTCCCGGTGACTGCTCGATCATGCGTCGTTCTGTGAGATGGGCCAGTGCCGTCTGAACGGCGGCATCGTCGAGATCGGCGAGGGTTGCCACCGCCGGCGCCCAGAACTCTCGGCCGATCACGGCCGCGGCTTGCAGGACCCGCTTGTCGCCGTCCTCCAGACTGTCGATGCGATCGGCGAGCACACCCTGCACGCTGTCCGGCACTTCGAGACTCGAGGAGCCGGTATCGATCATTTCGGCCAACCCGCCTTGTTCGAATATGCAGCACACCAGCTCCGTTACGAAGAAGGGGTTGCCCTCGGTGAGCTCGTGGAGGGTGGCGTCGAGTCCCGGGACCTGCTCCGTCCCCGGGTCGATGAGGTGTGCCATGGCGGCCGTCTCCCAAGGTTCGAACGAGGACACGCTGATGACCTCGCCTGGAGGATCGAGCGGCCACACCGTGCTGGTCGAGAGGAACTCGGTGCGGGCCGTCGCAACCAGCAGCACGCCGCACCCTCGAGCCGACCGTGCCGCGAGGAGAATCTCCAGCAGCTCAGGATCCGCCCAATGAAGATCCTCGACGGCGAGAACCCACACGCTGTCGCTGGTGAGCGCTGCAACCAGCGACCGCCATGCGCCGGCCAGATCCGGTCTCGCGGGACCCTGAATCTGCGAGGAGATGGAGCCGTCGGTCAGTCCCAGTGCGCGCATCAGGGTCGACGCGTGCTGATCCACGTCGAGGAGGGCGTGGATTGTGTCGACGATGGGCACGTTCGGTCGGGCCGATTCGATCAGCATCCCGAGCGGTTCGAGGGTGCTGCCTTCTCCGAAGGCGCGGCACGCTGCATACGCGGACGGCACGCCGGCCTTGGCGACGACGGTGCCGAGGAACACTTCGAGCAGTGTCGACTTCCCGATGCCTGCTTCACCGACGAGGGTGATCACCTCGGATTCACCGGTCGACTGCACCCGTGAGAGTGCCGACCCCAGCGCGGCGAGCTGGCCCTTTCGTCCGACGAGTTCAGGCACGGCCCTGCCCACCGAAGGGCTGCTGCCCGGCCGTCCCACCCGGTAGGTGCGAACGGGCGTGCTGCGGCCGGGTATCTCGACGAGACCGAGATCGTCCAGTATCCGATCACGAATGAAGGCGACCGTCCGTTGCGTCGCGAGTACCTCTCCCACCTGTGCGGCCTGCTGAAGGCGAGCGGCGACGTTGAGCGTGTCGCCGGCGAGGGCACTGAGGTTGATGTCGTGCGACCGGTCCACGAGTACATCGCCGGTGTTGATGCCGATGCGTACACCCAGCGAGACACGATGGCGCTCACGGAGGGTCTTGTTCAAGTCTTCGATTGCGTCCAGCGTCAGATCGGCCGCCCTCAGCGCCCGACCCTGATGGTTCTCTGCGGCTACCGGTGCTCCGAAGACCGCCACCACGCCATCGCCGACGAACTCCGCGAGACCACCGCACCGAGCCACCGCATCCGATACGGCATTGCGGAACGCGTCGACGATCTGGCCTAACGGCTCGACGTCGAACATCTCACCGAGCGATGTCGAGCCGGCGATATCTGCAAACAGCACCGTCGCGACCTTGCGCTCCTGGCTCTGCAGCCCCGACGAGTGCTCCGAGTCACGCATTACTTCACGATACCGATTCCCGCTCGCCCGGTCGCAGGCGAGTCCTGCGTGGGCGGTCTGTTCGATGGTCGGTGCGTTGGCGTCGATCGCCAGACTGAGCGATGCGAGACGCGAGGGGGACCGATCGTTGTTCGTCCAGCGGGTCAGGTCGCCCAGGTGCCTGGTGCCGGTACGCTTCTGGCAC
>CAZQMF010000100.1:0-4156 GCA_964594235.1 uncultured Acidimicrobiia bacterium | reverse complement strand
CCGGCTGTGAACCACCGGCAACACCCACCAGCTATAACCCTCGACCTCAGGTTCAGACACTGGGACGCATGTTGACCCGGTACTTCGATGGTGATCCGATGGCCCTCGAACCGAACTTGGCGCTCGCCGAGCAGGGCACGACCCCGTTCCTGGCACGTGTGTACAAGGTGGTGTCGAGAATCCCGGTGGGTCAGGTGATGACCTACAGCGAAGTCGCGACGGAGGCGGGGAACCCGAACGCTGCACGGGCAGTGGGTCAGGCAATGGCACGAAACAAGTTCGCACCGATCATTCCCTGCCACCGGGTCGTTCCCGCGTCAGGTGGTGTAGGTTCCTACGGGGGTGGATCGGCCTTGAAGCAGGCGATGCTCGACATGGAGGGGGCCACGGTTGGCTGACGAACCACAGGATCGCCCACAGGTACTGATCGTGACCGGCATGTCGGGTGCCGGTCGATCCACGGCGGCGAAAGCCCTCGAAGACCTCGACTATCTGGTGGTCGACAATCTTCCACCGGCGCTGATCGACGACGTCGTTCGCCACAATGTCGAGCTGCCGATACCTCACAACCTCGCAGTCGTCGTCGACGCCCGGGGCGGGTACCCGGTCGACGCGATCCAGGCCGCGATCGAGCAGGTGGAACGCGAAGGTGTGGAGCTGTCCTTGCTGTTTCTCGACGCCTCCGACGAGGTGCTGATCAGACGCTTCGAAGAGAACCGGCGGCCACACCCCGTCGCCGGCGACACGCTCGTCGACTCGATCTCCGCCGAACGCGATTTCCTGGCGGAGCTGCGAGCAGACGCCGACTTCGTCATCGACACGTCCGACTCCAACGTCCATGAGCTGCGGCGCCGTCTGGAAGAGGAGTTCCTTGGCACACGCAAGGAGCGCCCGATGCGTATCGCCGTGTCGTCGTTCGGGTTCAAGCACGGCGCGCCGCGTGACGCGGACCTGCTGCTCGACGTCAGGTTCCTTCCCAACCCGTTCTGGGTGCCGGAGCTGCGGTCACTCACCGGCAAGAGCCCGGAAGTGCGCCAGTACGTGCTCGACGATCACGACGCACAAGAGTTCCTCCAACGAATCGAGGGGCTCATCGACTTCCTGGTGCCCCGCTTCCAGCACGAGGGCAAGTCGTACGTGAGCATCGCAATCGGGTGCACCGGCGGGCGACACCGATCCGTCGCCATCGCCGAGGCGCTCGCCAAGTGGCTCGACGGGCGCAACGTTCGAGCAACGGTCAGGCACAGGGACATCGACCGATGACGTTGCCGGAGGTCGCCCTCGATCCGTTGAGACTGGACATGGACGGTCCCCGGGTGGTGGCGATCGGGGGCGGCCACGGACTCGCCCAGGTTCTCGAAGCAGTTCAGCTCTACGCAGGTGACATCTCCGCGGTCGTGACCGTGGCAGACGACGGCGGATCATCCGGCAGGCTCACGAGCACCATGGAGATCCCGCCGCCGGGGGACATCCGCATGTGCCTCATGGCGTTGAGTCCGGAACCTTCGGTGTGGAGGGAACTGTTCGCATACCGTTTCATGGAGACCGACGTAGCGGGCCACTCACTCGGCAACCTCATGCTCGCTGCCATGCAGGACGTGTTCGGTGACTTCCCGACAGCGGTCCGGATCGCCGGCAGGCTGCTCGGCGCTCGAGGAACGGTCATCCCGGTCGCCGGGAGGTCGCTGCACCTTCGTGCGGAGATCGACGGGGACTGGGTAGATGGCCAGGTCGCGATCGCAACGACCCGCGGCACGATCACTCGACTACTGGTTGAACCCGACAGCGAGACGGCGAGCGTGGATGCCGTTGCCGCGATACGGTTCGCCGACCAGATCATCCTCGGTCCTGGGAGCCTCTTCACGTCGGTGATTTCGGCGCTGATCGTGCCAGGGGTTGTCGACGCGATCGAGTCGTCGAACGCGCAGCTGGTGTTCGCTGCGAATCTGACGACCCAGGATGGCGAGACGTTCGACGTGGACGGTCCTGGTCATGTCCAAGCGCTGTCCGGGATCGCGGGTCTCGAAAAGACCGGTGTTATCGTCGCGAACGGCGCTGCCTTTGACGTTCCGGCCCCGATCCGCCGACTCGAGTATCCGGTCGACGAGGTCGAAGCGCTTGGGTGGCGACTGGTCGAGCGGGACCTGGTGGATGCCGGTGCGACGTGGCCACAGCATGATTCGATCGCATTGGGGGCAACACTCGCTGAACTTGCCTGAGGAGGTTTCGGTGGCGAGATATCTGACACTTGATGATGTAGCGGTCGCGGGGCGACGAGTGCTCGTCCGGTCTGATCTGAACGTACCCCTCGCCGACGGCACGGTGACCGACGACTTCCGCATCCAGAAGAGCCTGCCGACGATCTCCCGGTTGCGTGACGCAGGCGCGACAGTGATCGTGTGCAGCCACCTCGGTCGTCCGAAGGGTCTTGATCCCAGTCTGGTGATGGACCCTGTCGCAGAAAGGATGAGGGAGCTGGGCGCCTTCCCCGTCCGGAAGCTCGACGCCGTGATCGGACCGGAGATCGAGGCGGCGGTCGCGTCGGCCGGTCCGGGCGATGTGCTTCTACTGGAAAACACCCGGTTCGAAGCCGGCGAGACGAAGAACGCCCCCGAGGTCGCCGACGGACTCGCCGCACTCTGTGACGTGTTCGTGCTCGACGCGTTCGGCAGTGCCCACCGTGCCCATGCGTCGACGGTTGGGGTCGCAGAGCGGGTCCAGTCGGCCGCCGGACCACTGCTCGTCGCTGAGGTCGAGGCGTTGTCCAAGCTCCTCGAGGACCCGGAACGGCCGTTCACCGTGGTCCTCGGGGGTGCGAAAGTGTCCGACAAACTCGGGGTCATTCGCTCCCTGCTGCCAAAGGTCGACATGATGCTCATCGGTGGTGGCATGTGCTTCACGCTGCTCGCGTCGGAAGGCTTCGAAATCGGCTCGTCGTTGTTCGAAGAGGACAGGGTGGATGAAATCGGAGAGATGCTGTCCTCGGTCCACGGAGACAAGGTCAGTCTCCCTGAGGACATCGTCGTTGCCGACCGGTTCGCCGCCGACGCCGAGTCGAAGACGGTACCCGTCGACGACATTCCGGACGACTGGATGGGCCTCGACATCGGACCTCTCACTGCTGAACGGTTCGCGTCGGTGATGCACGGGTCTGGGAGCGTGTTTTGGAACGGTCCGATGGGTGTGTTCGAGTGGGAACGGTTCCGCGCCGGCACCGAGCACGTGGCGCGTTCGCTCGGGGACTTCAAAGGGTTCAGCGTTGTGGGTGGCGGCGACTCTGTCGCAGCGATGCGCCTGCTCGGACTCGAAGACACGGTGTCGCACCTGTCCACGGGTGGCGGTGCGGGGCTCGAGATGCTGGAAGGAAAGACGCTGCCCGGCGTCGCCGTACTCGAGAGGTGGGTGTGATGGCTCGAAAGAACCTGATAGTCGGCAACTGGAAGATGAACGCAACACACCTGGAAGCCATCCAGATGACACAGAAACTGCACTACCGGCTCGATCCGAAGGACTTCGACAGGGTCGACGTCGGAATCGCCCCGCCCTTCACGGCGTTGCGGTCGGTGCAGACGGTCATCGAGTCCGACCACATGAGGATCCTGCTCGCGGCCCAGAACGTCTACTGGGAAGAGAAGGGTGCCTTCACCGGCGAGGTGGCGCCCGTCATGCTCGAGAAGCTGTTCGTCAAGTTCGTGATCGTCGGCCACTCGGAACGCCGCCAGTACTTCGGCGAGACTGACGAGACGGTCAACAAGAAGGTGAAGGCGGTTCTCGCACACGGCATGACACCGATCATGTGCGTGGGGGAGACACTCGATGAGCGGGAGGCGGGTATCGCGTCCGAGAAGGTCGGGGGACAGCTCCCGGCCGGCCTGGCCGGCTTGTCGGCCGAGCAGGTTGCCGGTCTGGTGGTTGCGTACGAGCCGATCTGGGCGATCGGCACCGGTCGCACCGCGTCACCGGAGGACGCTCAGGAGATGATCGGGTTCATCCGCGGCATCCTGCGGGAACGCTGGGGCGCCGCCGCCGACGAAACGAGAGTCCTGTATGGGGGCTCGGTGAACCCCGGCAACATCGCCGCGCTGATGGCCAAGAGAGACATCGACGGGGGACTGGTCGGTGGGGCTTCGCTCGATCCCGACACGTTCGCATCCAT
>CAZQMF010000099.1:0-4170 GCA_964594235.1 uncultured Acidimicrobiia bacterium | reverse complement strand
TCGAGCATCACCTCGAGCGCAAGCTGTCGAGCCTGGCGGTGCTGCATGACTGAACCGGACGTGACCAGGATTCCGCGGCACATCGGCCTCATCCTCGACGGCAATGGACGATGGGCGAACATGCGCGACCTGCCGAGGACGGCCGGGCATGCCGCCGGCGAGGCGTCGCTCTTTACCACCATCGAGTCGGCCCGCGAACTCGGGGTCGAGTGGCTCACCGTCTATACGTTCTCCACCGAGAACTGGTCTCGCTCCGAGGACGAGGTCGAGTTCCTGATGTTCTTCAACGAGGATCTCCTCCTTCGGCGTCGTGACGGGCTCCACGACCAGAACATCCGCATCTACTTCGCCGGCGACATGGAAGATCCGCGTGTGCCGGACCGCAACCGGATGCGCATGCGAGAGACAGAGGAGATGACAGGGGGCAACACGGGTATGCGGCTCGTGTTCGCATTCAACTACGGGTCGAGGATGGAGATAGCCGGTGCCGCACGAGCTCTCGGTGGGCTCGTCGCAGACGGGCAGCTCGATCCGGAGCAGATCGATGTCGACATGCTCGCGCGCCACCTCTATGTGCCGGAGATGCCGGACGTCGACCTCGTGATCCGCACATCGGGCGAGATGCGACTGTCCAACTTCCTACTCTGGCAGGCGGCGTACGCAGAGTTCGTGTTCCCCGACGTGTTGTGGCCCGACTTCTCGAGGGAGCACCTCGAGGCGGCGATCGTCGAGTACCAGCGACGTACACGCCGCTTCGGAACGGCCTAGCGAGCTTCGCTCGCAGTCATCAGTCGTCAGTCTTCAGTCATCGGCAAGAACGCAACGTGAGAGAACGCGGGAGCGCAGGGCGAGCCTCCCACCGAAAACCGAAAACCGACGACTCACGACCCTTTATCATTCGGTGCTCGCACCCGAGGACCACACATGCCTGCAACGCTCGACACCATCGTCAATCTCGCAAAGCGGCGAGGCTTTGTGTTTCCATCGTCGGAGATCTACGGCGGACTCCGGTCTGCCTACGACTACGGTCCGTTGGGCGTCCAGCTCCTTCGCAACGTGAAGGCACAGTGGTGGCGATCGATGGTGCAACTGCGTGGGGACGTCGTCGGCCTCGACTCGGCAATCCTCCAGGCGAGGCAGGTGTGGGCTGCATCAGGCCACGAGGCGTCCTTCACCGACCCTCTGGTCGAGTGCTCCAACTGCCACTCGAGGTATCGACTGGACAAGCTCGACGATCCGAGCGTGTGCCCGACCTGTGGTCAGAAGGGCACATTCGGTGAGGCGAGGCAGTTCAACCTGATGTTCAAGACGTTCATGGGTCCGGTCGAGGACGACGCCGACCTCGTCTATCTCCGTCCTGAGACGGCCCAGGGGATCTTCATCAACTACGAGAACGTTCGACGCACATCCCGGATGAAGCTCCCGTTCGGCATCGCGCAGATCGGCAAGTCGTTCCGCAACGAGATCACACCCGGCCAGTTCGTGTTCCGCACCCGCGAGTTCGAGCAGATGGAGATGGAGTTCTTCTGTCGGCCCGAAGAGGCCGACGAGTGGTATCGGTACTGGACGGCGGAGCGGCACAGATGGTATCTGGACCTGGGCATGACGCCTGAACATCTCCGCCTCAGGGCTCATGAGCAGGAGGAGTTGGCTCACTACGCCGCTTCGTGCTCGGACGTCGAGTATCGGTATCCGTGGGGCTGGGACGAACTCGAGGGGATCGCCAACCGAACGGATTTCGACTTGCGCGCGCACACGGAAGCGAGTGGCCAGGATCTCAGCTACTTCGACGACGACTCGGGCGACCGGTTCTTCCCGTATGTCATCGAACCTGCGGCCGGCGCCACCCGAACCACGTTTGCGTTCTTGATGGACGCCTACCACGAGGAGGAGGTTCGTGGCGAGACCCGAGTGGTCTTGAAGCTCGATCGTCGACTGGCCCCGTACGAGGTCGCAGTCCTGCCGTTGTCGAAGAAGCCCGAACTGGTGGCCGAGGCGGAGAAACTGGCCGCCCTACTCCGACCCGATTTCATGCTGGAGCTCGACGTGACGCAGTCGATAGGGCGGAGGTATCGCCGCCACGACGAGATCGGTACGCCGTACGCCGTCACGTTCGACTTCGACTCGCTCGATGATCGGGCAGTCACCGTGCGGGATCGCGACACGATGGCCCAGGACCGCGTTGCGATCGATCAGCTCGGCGCATATCTCGGTCACCGTCTTCGATAGCCGCTGATTTGAGTCGATCCTGATTTCTCCGAGTATGATCCTGAAGGTGACCTTCTAGGTCGCAGGAGTCGAAGGAAGGATGAGACTCATGAGAAGAGGAGTTCGATGGTTGGTCGTGCTCGCAGTCATGGCCATGATTGCCGCGGCCTGTGGAGGAACCGGCACAACAACGACGACCGCCGGTGGCGGAGCGACAACGACCGCTGGCGGCAGCATGGTCGACGTGTCAGGGGCCGAGTTTACGTTGTTCGGTGCCCCGACAGGCGCCGAAGGCGACGCGATGACCGGGTTCCTCAACGTCTACAACCAGAACAAGGGCACCAATATCACGTATGTGGGCTCTGACGACTTCGAGAACCAGATTCAGATCAGGGTTGAGGGCGGGGACCCGCCTGCAGTGGCGTTCACCCCGCAGCCTGGCACCATCTGCAAGTTTGCGGATGAGGGCAAGCTGGTGTCGCTCGAAGACCTCGGGTTCGACATCGCACAGCTCGAGTCGGATTCCGGCAAGTTCTGGATGGATCTGGGTATTTGCGCCGACGGCAAGCACTATGGTCTGCCGTGGTTCCCGAACTACAAGAGCCTGATCTGGTACGTCAAGCCGGTCTTCGACCAGCAGGGCTACGAGATTCCGGATACCTGGCAGGGTCTGTTGGACCTGAGTCAGAAGATGGTCGACGATGGCTACACCCCGTGGTGCTTCGGCTTCGAGAGCGGCAACGCAACCGGATGGCCGGGCACCGACTGGATCGAGGACATCTACGTCCGCGAGGCCGGTGCCGACATGTACGGCAAGTGGTTCCGCCACGAGATCCCGTTCAACGATCCGTCAGTGGCGACGGCGTTCAACACGTTCGGTGATCTGTTCTTCGCACCCGGCTTCGTCTTGGGTGGAGCAGAGAACGTCTCGTCGACCAGCTTCAAGGATGCGCCACTTCCGATGTTCAACGATCCACCTGGATGCTTGATGCACAAGCAGGGCAGCTTCGTGACAAACTTCTTCCCTGAGGGTGGAGAAGCCATTGTGCCGTTCTTCCCGTTCCCAACGATCGACGGCAACAGCGGAGCCATGGGTGGTGGCGACACCATCATGGTGTTCAAGAACGATCCGAAGATCGCACAGATCCTGAAGGACTGGGTCAGCGCCGACTGGGAGTGCACACTTGCCTCCCCGAGCGGTGGCGGTGTCTCGCCGTACGGTGGTACGGGTGTTGCGGGTGTCGAACGACTCCCAGGCAACAAGAACGTGTCATCTGACTGCTACGAGACCGACACAAACAAGACTCTGGCCAAGGTCATCACCGATGCGTTGGCATCGAACACCTTCGTGTTCGACGCGTCGGACCTGATGCCACCTGAGGTCGGACAGGGAACGTTCTGGACCGGCATGGTCGACTGGTCGAAGGGCACGCCGACTGCGGATGTGCTCAACACGATCGAGGCCAGCTGGCCTTCGTCGTAACCCGAACCAACAAGAAGACGAAGGGACGGCATGCAGCCGTCCCTTCGTCGCGCTAGGCTCCTTCGAAGGCGAGCGAGAAGAGGGAAGTCTCGTATGGTCACACCGACGCTGATGGAACCGGAGCCTCCGAGCAGCAGACCGCCGGACACCGAGAGGAGAGCTCCCGCACCGCTGCTCTATCTGATCCGTCTGCTTGCCTCGCTGCTCGTTCCGGTTTTTACCGTCGTCGTTCTGGTGGTTTCGTTCAACTACCTGCGAGACCAGAACGCGAACCGCCTGTTGCAGGTTGCTGTCGCGATCGTGGTTGGTGTCGCCGGTGTGTGGGCGCTCTACTGGGGAATGGACCGATTCGTGTCGGTTCTTCCGGAACGCTTGCGTGCGGGCATCCGGCCGTTTGTCTTTGCGGGACCGGCAGCAGTCATTTTGACCGTGTACCTGGTGTACCCGGCGGTCAACACGGTGATCATCTCGTTCATGAG
>CAZQMF010000098.1:0-4362 GCA_964594235.1 uncultured Acidimicrobiia bacterium | reverse complement strand
ATACGTCTCTCCTGCCTTCGGATCTTGCGAGATGACCTGCCCCTTCGGAACGGTCACGTCCGGGATCTCTTCAACGGTGCCTAGCTTGAACTGATTCTGGGTGAGCAGGCTCGCCGCTGCGTCTCTTGTCTGTCCTATGAGCGTCGGTATCGGGTATGCGGTCGGGCCAACAGAGACGAGGACGAAGACGAGTGTGTTGGGCTCGCGTTCGGTGAACGCTGTCGGATCGGTGCCGATCACGGTGTCTTCTGCGACCGTTTCGCTTTGGGTGGCTTTCCGCTGGACTCGGAAGCCGGCGTTCTGAAGTATGAGGGTCGCGTCATTCTCGGACATCCCGGACACGTCGGGCACGGTGGTCTTGGTCGGTTCCGCCGGCGTTGATGGCAGCTGTTTGAGGAGGAAGAAGATCCCGGTTCCCAGTGCGACGAGCAACGCGAACGCGGTGATGATGAACGGGAGCTGGCTGCCTTGGGTTCGTTCCTGCTGGACCTGTCGGTAGATGTCGTCGGGTGCCGACGTGGCCGGTGGCATGGACGCCATCATCTGTGTCGGGGCATCGGGAGACACGCCAACAGGCGTCTCTCCCTTCAGGTACAGCAGGAGGTCCTTGCGGATGTCTTCCGCCGACTGATATCGGGTGTTCGGGTTCTTGTCGAGGGCGTGGAGAACGATTCGGTCAAGGTCGGCGGTGACATCGGGGTTGTCCGCCGACGGGGAGGGTACCGCGGTCGACACATGCTGGTACGCGACCGAGACGGGTGACTCTCCCGAGAAGGGGGGGTGCCCCGTCAGCATCTCGTACAGAACGACGCCGAGTGAGTAGACATCGGATCGCTCGTCCGCCGGAACGCCCTGGGCCTGCTCGGGGGAGAAGTAGGTGGCGGTGCCGATCACTGCTCCGGTTCGGGTCAGCTCCGACGAGTCGTCCCAAGCTCTCGCGATGCCGAAGTCGGTCACCTTCACGGTTCCGTCCTTCGTGAGCATGATGTTGCCGGGCTTGATGTCGCGATGGACGACCCCCGCCCGGTGGGCCACCGAGAGGGCCGCGGCGACTTCGGAGGCGATCTCGACGGCCCGCCTGGGTAGGAGCGGCCCCTGCGTCTTGAGCACGTCCCGGACCGAGTGTCCATCGACGAGTTCCATCACGATGAAGTAGGTGCCCGCCTCCTGGCCCCAGTCGAAGATGCCGACGATGTTCGGGTGGTTCAGGTTCGCGGCCGCCTGTGCTTCTCTTCGGAAGCGTCGAACGAAGGCTTCGTCGGTGGCGTACTGGGAGTGGAGCATCTTGACCGCGACTCGCCGGCCGAGGAGCGAATCACGCGCCTCGAACACGTCGGCCATGCCGCCTCTCGCAAGGTGCGAGATCAGCTCATAGCGGTTTGCGAGAACGGTTCGTTCCATTAGCAGGTGATTGTAGGAGGGGACCGTGATCAGTCATGGTTGGAGCCAGTACCTGAGAACCTCTCCGGCGATCGGTGCGGCGACCGAACCACCGGTCGCGTCCTCTCCACCGTTGAGCACGACAACGGCGATAGCGATCGTCGGATCGTCCACCGGCGCGAAACCGATGAACCAGACGGCAGGTGAACCGGAGGACGCGTCGGATGTACCCGTCTTGCCTGCAACTCGGACATTCGGGACGGTGGCCCGGGTTCCGGTTCCAGATGCCACCACTTCCTCCATCATCTGTGAGACGATCGTTGCGGTGGCGGCGGAGATAGCAGTCGTCCGGATCTCGGGTGTGACCTCCGACACGGTCTTGCCGGTCGCATCCACGACCCTGGATACGAGGTACGGCTGCATGAGATTCCCGTCGTTGGAGATCGTCGCCGCGACCAACGCCATCTCGAGCGGGGTTGCTCGCACGTCGCGTCCACCGATCGAGCTCTGGGCGAGCGCCGGTCCATCCAGATCGGACGGGTCGGGGAAGAAGGACTGCTGAGTCGGCAGATCGAATCGCACGGGTTCGTCGAACGAGAACGACACTGCCGTGTCGTAGAGCGTTTGGGCGCCCACCTGGAGTCCGAGCGTGGCGAAGATCGTGTTGCACGACTTGCGGAAGGCCTCCGCGAGCGTAACGGTCGTACCGTCCCCACAGGGGCCGCGATCGTAGTTGCTGATGGTGCTCGTCGAGCCGGGCAGCGGGAACTCGATAGGGTCGTGGAAGGTGGTCGTGGGGCCGGCAATCCCATTCTCGACAGCCGAGGAGGCGACCACCACCTTGAACGTGGAACCCGGCGGATACGTCCTGGACACGGCACGGTTGGCGAGCGGTTCGTCGGGATCGTCTAGCAATCCGCCTCTCAGCTCGGTGGCATTGGGAGCGAGCATCACTTCGGGGTTGTAGGAGGGTGTCGACACCATCGCGAGGACGGCCCCGGTCTTGGGGTCGATAGCGACTACAGCGCCGGTGTTGTCGCCCATGGCATCGAACGCGGCCTGCTGGAGGCCGTTGTCGAGGGTCAATTCGAGGCTCTTGGGTCTGAGGTCACGGCCCATCAACGCGTTGATCACATCCGACACAGTGAGGTCACGCCGGGAACGGAGATCATCCGCGTACACACGTTCGAGGCCCTCGTCGCCAAACAGCAGCGACGAGTAGCCGACGACCTGCGCGTAGACAGGCCCCTCGGGATACTCACGGGCAAATCGGGATGGATCGCCCGGGTCGGCGATGGATCGGGCCAGGATCGTGCCGTCCGATGTGACGATGAGACCGCGCTCCTTGCCACTGATCGAGGCGGCGACCCGCGGGTTCAGTGGGTTGTCCCGATACGTGGAGGTGGCGATTGCCTGAATGTAGGTGACGTTCAGCAGGAGCAGCCCGAAGGCGATGAACAGGAACCCAGCGATGCGTCTGATCGGGCCGTTCATGTGTGCTCCTCATGCGAGATCCGAGCGAGCAGGGCGAGGATGAGGAAGTTCGATACGAGCGACGAGCCTCCGTATGACATGAATGGCAACGTGATGCCCGTGAGAGGGAGGAGTCGCGTCACGCCCGCGATGATCAGGAACGATTGGAGGCCGAGCGTGAATGCGAGACCGAACGCGAGGAGCTTCCTGAACAGGTCACGGGAGCGGAGAGCGATTCCGATACCGACCGCAACCAGCAGCGCGTACATCGCGATGACTGCCACACTTCCGGCGAGCCCGAGTTCTTCGCCGACCGCGGAGAAGATGAAGTCGGTCCACGCGGCGGGGATCCTGTCGGGTGTGCCGACGCCGAGTCCCGAACCGGACAAGCTGCCGGAGCCGAGCGCGAACAGGCTCTGGAGGATCTGATACCCGGTGCCGGCGGGATCGGCGAATGGCCGAAACCACGCCTCGAACCTCCTGGCGACGTGCGAGAAGGTGAAGGCGGCGGCCGCGGCACCGGCCAGGAACATTGAGGATCCGACGACCAAGTACGCGGTCCGTTCGGTCGCCGCGTAGAGCATCGTGACGAACACGGCGAACAGGAGCAGCGAGGCGCCGAGGTCTCGCTGTGACACGAGCAGCCCGAAGCTGGCGATCGACGCGATCACGACCGGGATGAGGTGGCGTGGTTCCGGAATCGTGAACCTGCCGACTCTCCGGGATTCGGTCAAACCGGGTTGGCGCTCGGCCAGGTACGAGGCGAGAAACACCACCAGCGCGAGCTTGGCGATCTCGCCAGGCTGGAAGTTCAGACGCAGTGGCCCAAGCGTCAGGGTCGTCCACAGCCGCGAACCGTTCACGATGACGCCTCGAACGGGGAACCCCCAGGAGGTGGGCAGCATGGGGAGCATCAGCAACCCGACCGCCGCCGCGAGGAACATGTAGCGATAGCGACGGAGGGGGGCCACTCCGGTGTTTCTGAAGAGGGCCAGGAGGAGCGTTGCCAGGCCCGCGGCGATCAACAACCACCAGCGTTGGAGTCCCGCGAAGTGGGGATTGATCCGGTACACCTCGACGAAGCCGATGGCGGCGAGCACCGAACCGAGGGGAAGCAGAAAGGGGCTGGCACCGGGCGCCCAGCGTCGGAGGGCGAAATGCAGGGATCCGAACGCTGCGGCGAACACGAAGAACGTGAGTGCGACTTGTGCATCGAACGTGCCGCCCTGTGCGAGGTTGACCAGGCCGATACCCAGGGATGCGATCACGGTCGCCCCCACCAGGAGGGCCGCTTCTGCGTCTCTGTTCACGATCCGAAGTCGATGACGATCAAGCTCACGTTGTCGTGACCCCCCGCGGCGTTGGCGGCCTCGATCAGATCCCACACTGCATCGTCGGGTGTTGGCGCATGGAGGTATCGCTCGATGCGCTGATCGGAAACCATGGAGTTCAGACCGTCGGTGCACAGCAACAGCCGATCGCCGGTGACGAGTTGCTGAGTGAACGTGT
>CAZQMF010000097.1:0-4463 GCA_964594235.1 uncultured Acidimicrobiia bacterium | reverse complement strand
AGAGGATCTTTCTATCACGATAGGCGCCGACATCTCGCTATTCGGGCTGGATGGGTCTCGATGACTAGGCAGGAAGCTCCGATAGCCTGTCGTGATGCGCAGGTGGATCATTGTGCTCGCCGTCGTCGTACTCGCCGGCGGCGGCTTCTATATCTGGTTCAATGGCTCTTCGTCCGAGCCGAGCACGCCGCTCACAGCACCCACCGTCTCGCAGGCGAGTGCCTCGGCGCAGATCTTCTCGATCGACTCGACGTCCTCTCGAGCGACGTTCACGATCAACGAGGTACTGCGCGGTTCGCCCAAGACGGTCGTAGGGGCGACCGACCAGGTGGCGGGGGAGGCCTCCGTCGATCTCACCGACCCATCCACGCTGCAGATCGGCACGATCAAGATCAACGCTCGAACCCTGACGACCGACGAGAGTCAGCGAAACAACTCGATCCGGCGGTTCATCCTGTCCACCGATCAGTACGAGTTCATCGAGTTCACTCCCACGAAGATCGAAGGCTTGCCTGCGTCGATCGATGGCCAGTTCAGCTTCACGGTGACCGGTGATTTGACGGTGAAGGACTCGACGAACCCCGTGACGTTCGACGTCACCGCCACGCTGGTGTCTGATAGTCAGATCGAAGGCACCGCGACTGCCAAGATCACACGGTCGGAGTTCGGGGTGACGATACCGTCCGTGCCGTTCGTCGCGGACGTGTCCGACGACGTGTCATTGGAGCTGGACTTCGTCGCGACCACCGGTTGACGTATCGAACATATGTTCGATAGAGTGTTCTCCTTGGAGGACACGATCGGAACGTCGCTGCTCTCCCTCCAGGCAGGAAACGTGGTTTCGCTGGTGGGGGCGCCTGGAACCGGACTGACGCGTGTTGCGTTGATGCTCCTCGCCGAACCGTCCCGGATCGCGCCGGTCGCCTGTGTGGATGTCAGGGGGTGGCTTCATCCCCCTGCTGCGTGGGAGGTCGGGATCGATCCCGACCGACTGGTTGTCGTCCGTAATCGTGACCGTCTCCAATGGCCAGGGATCACTGCTGCGCTCTTGGAAGGGATGACCGCGGTGTATGCAGAGGTGCCCGACAGGGTGCCCGACCAGATCCTCCGCCGTCTCGCGGCGCTTGCCCGATCACGTCGCACTGCACTGGTGCTACGACCGCTCTCGGACCGGCTGCCATCAGGCATCGCGCACCTGAGGATGCGTGGCGTGGGCGTCGCGTGGGAAGGGACAGATGCAGGTCATGGGCGTCTGTCGAAGCGTCGTCTCGTCCTCGAGGTGTCGGGTAAGAGTTTCCCCGAACAGGTCGTCGAACTCGAGGACGACGGTAGGGCTCACTTCGTGAGCCGTTCTCAGTTATCGGTTGTCGGTTCTGGGTAAGAGGCTCACTTCGTGAGCCGTCGGGCAGCGATCACCCTTGGTGAGAACGACCCCCTACGGCCTCAAGCATCAGCTCGACGCCACTTCTCCCAACGTCACCCTTCAGGCCCCTTGAGGAAACGGGGACGCCCCGTGGTCTCTTGTGAGTTCCACGCCGCGCTCTGCTGAGGACTGAAGGCTGAAGGCTGAAGGCTGAAGACTGCGAGCGAAGCCGCCTAGGGGACCGGATCGTGCCAGGGGCCGTGTTCGCCGATGAGATGATCTGTGGCGTCCGTTGGCCCCCATGATCCTGTCGCGTAGGTCGACGGGCCCTCGTCGATTCGAAGCGCAGGGTCGACGACCCTCCACGCGTTGTCGACCGCTGTGGCGCTTGTGAACAACAACTTGTCACCTTCGATCGCGTCTCCGAGGAGCCGCTCATAGGGAGTCATCTCGTCGGGGTTGTCTTCTCGCACCATCAGCTCGGCTCGTTCACCTGAGAAGTCGGGCCCCGGTGCCTTCACGTTGAGCGTCAACCCGATCTGGCCCGATGGGGTGAATCGGAATCGGATCGCGTCGGCTTCCATGGTTCGTGACTGCTCCGGCAGAACCATCAACGGCGGCTTGCGCAGTTTGATGTAGGCCTCGGTCACGTGCACCGGCAGGTTCTTGCCGGTTCGCAGAAAGAATGGCACGCCTGCCCAGCGCCATGTGTCGATGTGGAGTCGCATCGCAGCGAACGTCTCGACCTTGGACTCCGGTCTCACCCCTTCGACGGCGCGGTAGGTGTCGAATTGACCGCGCACCACCGACCGTTTCGAGACGGGCGACATGGCACGGAGAACCTTCTCCTTTTCGGCCTGGATCGAGTCTCTGTCGATGATCGGCGGCTCCATGGCGAGCATCGCTACGAGCTGCAGCATGTGGTTTTGGACGACGTCACGGATGGCGCCAACGCTGTCGTAGAAGTGTCCGCGACCTTTGACGCCGAAGTCTTCTGCCATCGTGATCTGGACGCTTTCGATGCAGGTGCGGTTCCAGAGGGGCTCGAACACCGAGTTGGCGAACCGGGTATAGAGCACGCTGAGGACCTCTTCCTTGCCCAGGTAGTGGTCGATCCGGTAGATCGCTTCCTCGGGGAACACCTCGTTGATCGTCGCCGTGAGTTCCCTGGCCGACTCGAGGTCGCGACCGAAGGGCTTCTCGACGATCACCCTGCCGCCGCCGGCGAGTCCTGAGGTACCGAGCGACCGAATCACGGTAGGAAACAGCGAAGGGGGAATGGCGAGGTAGTGGGCAGGTCTGGAGGCGCCGTGTGCGTCGACACGCTTCTTGAGCTCGGCGAACGTTGCCGGGTTCGTGTAGTCGCCGTCGATGTAGTCGAGCTGTTTGATCAGTAGCTCGAATGCGGCCTCGTCGGCTTTGTCGTTGATGCCCCCGCCATGGGTCTCGATGCTGTCCCGCGCGCGCTCGTAGAGATCTTTCAGCGTCCATCCGGACCGTGCTATTCCGATGATCGGAACGTTCAACGATCCGCGTCTGGCCATGTTGAACAGCGCGGGAAACGTCATCTTGTGCCCGAGGTCCCCCGTGCAGCCGTACCAGCAGAGAATGTCGGCGTGTGTCATCTCTTCTCCAGACGTTCGAGGATGGTGTCGAGCGTGGCCGTGTGGGAGTCCAAGAGCGTGAGGATCTCCTCGATCTCGAGTTCGGCCCGCTGGTTGATCTCGTAGTCGTTCTTCGCTTGCAGTCGGTCGAGTTCAGACGTGCGATTCTGGCTCATCATGATGATCGGAGCCGCGTACGCGGCCTGGAACGACAGCATCAGGTTGAGCAGGATGAATGGGTACGGATCCCAGTGTTTGATCCAACCGATCGCGTTGAGCAGGAGCCAGATCGCCAGAATGACCGACTGGACGATGATGAACCTCCACGATCCGACGGTCAGCGCGAATGTGTCGGCAACTCGATCGCCGAACGTCAACTGCTTGTCGAACTCGCCAATGACGTCCCGCATTCTCGGAGTGGGCGTCGACTGTCGTTTGAGGCGGAATCGCTGAAGGCGCTGCCTCGGATGGTCCTGTTCCATGGGTGCTCCTCGCTGTGCGCAGCCTACCGATCGAGCCTGTGGGCGGTGTCCTGCCCGTAGAACCTCGCGAGAACGGCGTAGAGGGACGGAAGGGATTGGCGTAGGGCTGCCGACGCCTCGAAGAACGCTTCGGTGGCGACTGCGAAGAACTCGGCCGGATTGGTGGCACCATAGGGGTCGAGGGGAGGGACGGGGCCCTCTCGGAGCGCCTGGAGCGTATACCCCATCGTGGTCTGCCACTCGGCCCTGTCCTGCTTCCGCAAGGCAGGTGTGCCGTCGGCAACACCGTCATACATGTCGAGCTTGTGAGCGAACTCGTGAAGGACGACGTTGTAGCCCCTTCCGGGGTGTCGTGCCTGTCGAAGCGCGGTGTCCCACACGACGACCACGGGTCCGTGCAGACGCGCCTCGCCAAACAACGGTGTGGTGGCGCTGTCGACGATGCCGTCACCGATGCCGTGGGTTCCCTTTCTCACCACCGTCGACGGATAGACGATCACCGACGTGACGTCCCGATACCAGTCGATGCCGAGGTGGAGGACCAGAAGACATGCCTCGTACGCGATGACGGCACGGATCTCGTCAGTCACATCGATACTCACGCCTTCGAACCGAACCCTGTCGAGGAAGAGCCGCACCAGATCCTCCATCGCCACCTGCTCGGAGTCGTCGAGCAGCGAGTACCACGACACGCGTTCGGCGAGTAGCCGGCGCCACTGCGGAGGAAAGGGGACGGAGAGCGCTCGCCGCCTGCTCATCGAGCGCCCGGCGGATCGATCGTCACCTCGTAGTTGACACCCTCCCACCGGTCGGCGAACCGGAACGTGAAGACAGCCGTGGCGCCTTGCTCCATGCGACCGGTGGGCAACGTCGTCGTGTGGACGCCGAGCCCTGTGTCGACGGTCTCCACGTCGTGTTGGGTCGACCACGCATCGCTGGTCCATCGGATGGTTGCCGGCTCGCGGAGCAGTATCCGTAGTCCCATCCCGTGGGGGATCGTCCGGCACTTCTGCG
>CAZQMF010000096.1:0-4545 GCA_964594235.1 uncultured Acidimicrobiia bacterium | reverse complement strand
AGATCATCGGCCGGCTGCGTCACATGTTCGACTACATCGTCATCGACACCGCCTCAATGCTCGACGAGATGTTGCTTTCGCTGCTGGAGCGCTCCGATCAGGTGCTCTGCGTCGTGGACATGGACCTTCCGAGTGTGAAGAACGCCAAGCTCGCGCTCGAAACGCTCCGTCTTCTCAAGTTTCCCTCAGGAAAGATCCACCTCGTCCTGAATCGGAGCAACTCGAAGGCTCGGCTCGACGAGGGGGAGATCGAGCAGTCGCTCAAGATGAAGATCTCCGCTTCGATTCCATCGGACGGGATGGTGCCGGCCTCGGTAAACGAGGGCAGGCCGGTCGTCGAGTCCGCTCCGAGGTCCAAGGTTGCGAAGGGTTTCGAGTCGGTTTTGGAGCTCGTCCTCGGCAACGAAATGAGTCATTCAGATCGTTCCGGGAAGCGCCGATGGTTGTAGGCGAGAGCTGATAGGTTAGCGGAGGGGCATCTCCGCCAGAGGAAGGCGAGCATCATGGCATCACTGTCCGAACGGGTCGCAGCCGCGAAGACGTCTGAGATCGGTTACGACGCCAAGCGCGAGGCGATGTTCCGCGAGTTGCGCGGCCGTCTCCACTTCAAGGTCGTGGAGGAACTCGGACCGACACTGTACGACCGTCAGATGAGCGATGCCGAGCTGAGGCTGCGTGTCACGGAGATGCTCGAGTGGGCGTTCAGCCAGGAGGACAGCGTCGGTCTGTCTCGGGTCGAGAAGACCCAGCTCCTCAACGAGATCACGAACGATGTGCTCGGGTACGGACCGATCGACCCACTGTTGAACGATCCGGAAGTCACAGAGATCATGGTCAACGGCCCCTACCAGGTGTTCGTCGAACGTCACGGCAAGCTCACTCTCGCCGATGTCCGTTTCGTCGACGACGTCCACCTGCGTCGCATCATCGACAAGATCGTCGGTGACATCGGTCGTCGCATCGACGAGGCGACACCGATGGTGGACGCCCGGCTGCCCGATGGCTCTCGTGTGAACGCAGTCGTCCATCCTCTTGCGATCGGTGGCCCCTTCCTCACCATCAGAAAGTTCGCGGCCGACCCCTACACGGAGAAGGACCTCATCAACTTCGGAACCCTGTCCGAGCGGGTCGCACGGTTCGTCGACGCGTGCGTGAAGGGTCGTCTCAACATCATCATCAGCGGTGGTACCGGTTCGGGAAAGACGACAACGCTCAACGTGCTGTCGGGCTACCTGCCCATGGACGAGCGGATCGTCACGATTGAAGACGCGGCAGAACTCCAGCTGCATCAGGACCACGTCCTCAGCCTGGAGTCCCGTCCGGCCAACATCGAGGGCAAGGGTCAGGTGACTATTCGGGACCTCGTGCGGAACTCGTTGCGCATGCGTCCCGACCGCATCGTCGTCGGTGAGGCTCGAGGCGGTGAAGCGCTCGACATGCTCCAGGCGATGAACACGGGTCACGACGGCTCTCTGACCACCATCCACTCGAACTCACCTCGCGACACACTGTCCCGTATCGAGACGATGGTGCTCATGGCCGGATTCGACCTCCCGGTGCGTGCGATCCGTGAGCAGGTCGCATCCGCAGTCGACCTGATCGTGCACCAGACCCGATTGCGGGACGGCACTCGGCGCATCTCGCATATCACCGAGGTTGAAGGCATGGAAGGTGACATCATCACCCTCCAGGACCTGTTCCTGTTCGACTTCGGCATGGGCGTCGACGAAAACGGCCGCTACCTCGGCCGGCTCAAGGCGACAGGGATCAGGCCGAGCTTCTCCGGTCACCTCCAGGATGCCGGCATCAAACTGCCGAGCGACATGTTCGATCCAGAGCCGTTCGCGCGACGCGAAGGTCAGTACAACCGGTGAGACGTCGAGCAGCGCTCATTCTCGTTCTCACCCTCGTTCTCGTCGGGGGTGCGGGCCTCGTCGCCGGGGCACAGACGTCCGGTTCGAGCATCGACATCTCCGATGTCACCATCACGCGCTATCCGCGCGTGCAAGCGGTGGTGGAGTTCCGCAACTTGCAGCAGCAGCTCGATCCGACGCAGCTCCAGGTCACCGAGAACGGTACTCCTGTGCAGGATCTCGAAGTCGAGACGATCGCCGAGTCGATCGTGCCCGTCGGCATCGTTTTCGTCATCGACACGTCGGGATCGATGGCGGGCGCCCCGATCGCAGCAGCGAAGAGGGCTGCGCTCTCGTTCATCGACCAGAAGCGAGATCAGGACTTCATCGCGCTGGTCACGTTCGCGGACGACGTGCAGGTGTTGTCGGGATTCACGAGTTCGAAGACGGCGTTGATCAATCGAGTGAACGACATCCAAGCGGGAGGCGAGACGGCGTTCTATGACGGGGTCGTTCGCAGCTCCGAGCTGTTCAGCGGCGACGCCGCACGTCTCGAGCCGAACATGATCGTGCTCACGGACGGCGCAGATACGGTGAGCACTGCGACGCTCGCCAACGCCATTCAGGCGACCAAGTCGATTCGGGTTTTCGGTGTTGCGCTCGAGTCGCCCGATTTCAATCCGGCCGACCTCGAGCAGTTGGCCTCTGCATCGGGTGGGTTGTTCCTGTCGACGCCGGACCCGGCACAGTTGAGCGGCCTCTACAACCAGATCAAGCGGGAGTTGGACAACAAGATCGTGGTCCGCTTCACAGCCACCCAGAGTGACGCAGGACCCCTCGACATCGGGGTCGCGTATGCCGGTCAGACCGCGACGAGCACTGTGGACGTCCCCGGGTTCATCAAAGAGACGACGACGACCGTCACGACCGTGCCGACGACGTTCGCCGAGCCCGCACCATTCTCTCCGACGAACGAGTCACCGCTTCCGATCTCGACGCTCGCACTGATCGGCCCGGTCGCCGTCGGAGTCGGGCTGCTTCTGTTCATCTTCATCCTCGCCGGACCACGCGGGGAGGAAGGCGCCTCCATGATCCAGCGCCGCCTGCGTTCCTATGGCACGCAGGAGGCGAAGGCCAAGGGCGAAGGTGGTCTACTGCGCAGGATCTTCGGCGGCGTGTCACGCGGCGCCGAAGAGGCAGTCCGCCGTCGGGGCATGCTCAACGGCATCAACGGAGCGTTGGAGCAAGCGAACATCCCTCTGAAGGCAGGCGAGGCAATCGCCGCGGCACTCGGCCTCAGCATCCTGGCCGGCGCCATCGCAGGGGTCTACTGGAGGAGCATCGTCGCAGCCGGAGTGGCATTCGTCGTCGCTGTGTTGTTCGTGCTGCTGCTCATTCAGTTCGCGGGAAGCCGGGAGAAGCGCGTGTTCGAAGGCCAACTCCCAGACACACTGACGTTGCTGTCGACCTCGCTGCGTGCCGGCTACTCGCTGCTCCAGGCAGTCGAGGCCGTCGCCAGCGAAGCACCGCAGCCGACATCGAGGGAGTTCGGCAGAGCCATGGCGGAGGCCAGGCTCGGGGTGACCGTCGTCGACGCCATGGAGGGAATCTCCAATCGGATGCAGTCGGAGGACTTCTCGTGGGCGGTCATGGCGATCGAGATCCAGAGGGAAGTCGGTGGCAACCTCGCCGAGGTGCTCCAGACCGTGGCCGACACGATGCGTCAGCGCAACCGCCTTCGGGGAGAGATCAAGGCCCTCACCGCCGAGGGCCGGATCTCGGCGATCATCCTCGGTGCACTGCCATTCGTCCTGTTCGCTTTCCTGTTCGCCACTAATCGTGACTATCTGGAACCGCTCATCACGAGAACCCAGGGCATCATCGCGATGGTGGTGGGACTCGTGCTCATGGCCGCCGGGTGGTGGTGGCTCAAGAAGATCGTGGACATCGAGGTGTAAATGGACTGGAAGCTCTTTTCTGCAGTGTCGATGTTCGTAGCGACCACAGGGTTCGTCGCGTGGGTCGGCTTCGGGATCATCCGTGCCCGCAAGGCGGCGACCGATCGTCTGGCCGTGTACGGATCTGCGGACTTCATGCGTGAAGAGACCCTCAAGCGGTCGCTGTCCGAACGGGCGGTCGCGCCGATCTTCATCGGGATCGGGAAGCGACTGGCCCGGTTCACACCGGCAGGCTGGATGGACAAGACCAACCACCGCTTGCTTCTCGCGGGCAGCCCTGGAACGCTCGACGCCAACGCGTGGGCGGTCATCAAGCTGTTGTCGATCTCTGTTGCCGCCGTACTCTGGTTCCTGATCCAGGCCGGATCCGATGCGCAGACCAAGCTGATCTCGCTGGTGCTGCTTGGCATCCTCGGGTTTTTCGGGCCCGATGTGTGGATCTCTAGGCGTATCGAGGAACGCAGAAGCTCTATGCAGAAGGCACTTCCTGATGTGCTCGACCTTCTCGTCATCAGCGTCGAAGCGGGCCTCGGGTTCGACTCGGCGCTCGCACGAGTCGTCGCCACCGTGCCCGGTCCACTGTCGGAGGAGTTCTTCCGAATGCTCCAGGAGACCCGGGTCGGTGTGTCTCGCCGTGACGCGATGCGACACCTGAATGAGCGTACCGACGTCGACGAACTCCGCTCGTTCCTGCTCGCCATGATGCAGGCGGAGGCGTTCGGTGTGTCGATCGC
>CAZQMF010000095.1:0-4662 GCA_964594235.1 uncultured Acidimicrobiia bacterium | reverse complement strand
AGAACGTGAGCATCCGGTAGCCGCGGTCCGCCATGAACTCGACCACGTCGGTGGCGCGTTGCCCATACCGGCCGAGGTGTCGATCCTCGATCTCGAGCAGCACGGTGGGATGCCACCGCTCGATCGACGCCTGAGCGCCTTCCAGAAGCGACAGCTCGGCACCCTCGACATCGGCCTTGAGGAAGTCGATCCGCTCCACACCTGCGGAGGCAACGAACTCATCGAGTGTCGTCAGCCGGATCGTCAACGGCCGAAGATCGGTGAACCCCTCCGGGACCTCGGCTTCGTCGTCCGGGGCGATGAACGCCCGGGTCGTGAACCGAAGACCCCTCCACGTCGGTATCAACACGGTCACCGACTTCTTCTGCTCCGCGAAACCGACTTGGTGCACGCTGACGTTCCCCATCCCGGCAAGTCGTCGGAACCGTTCGATCGCCCTCGCCGATCGGGGCCTCGGCTCGAACGAGAGCACCGCGCCACCCGGCGAGCTGTACCGCGACAGCAACCACGTGTACGTTCCGCCGGCGGCACCCACATCGAAACACACATCGCCAGGCGAGATCAGCCTGCGCAGCACGAGCATCTCCTTTTCCAGATAGGGGATCTGCTCGAGTACGGCTTCGACGACGCGGCGGCGCAACATCACGCCCAAGGCTAGCCCGGCCGGTCTGCGACCCCCGGGACCACGACTAACCTGCCTCGGGTGAAAAAGCTCCTTGTCATCGGACTGATTCTCGGCGTCGCGGCCTGCGCAGCGTCGGGCTCGGCCAAGCCCCTCGTCGGAACACCTGGGGCCAAGGTCGCCACGGACTTCACGATCGATCTCATCGGTGGCGGCACCTTCACCCTCTCCAACGTGCTTCACGACAAGCCTGTGGTCCTCAACTTCTGGGCGTCGTGGTGCCCGCCCTGCCGGCAGGAGATGCCTGCCCTCGACGCCGTCGCCCGAGCGACGCCGGGCGTGCAGTTCATCGGCATCGCCGTCGATGACGTCGCGTCGAACGCCGCCGCCTATGCCGCCCAGATCGGAGTCAGCTATCCGATCGCCGTCGACGAGGACTACGTCGTCAACGATGCGTACGCGGTTCAGTACCTGCCACAGACATGGATCATCGATCGCAACGGCACCGTCACACGTTCAGTGGTACGGGCCGTGACTGCCGAGGAACTCACCGCCTGGATCGCACAAGACCTCGGTATCAAGACTGGAAGCTGAGCAGAGCGAGCGTTCCGCCCGTATCGAGAAACTGACCGGCCCACTCGAACAGCAACCCCAGCAGGACGAGTGCCACCAACACGATCAGCACGATCAGCACGACCTTGACGGCCGGCGGTCCAGGTAGCACTCCATACAGCCAGCGCATCACGATGCTCCCTGCAGTCCGCGCTGCCGTTCCGTCTCCACGTACAGATAGTTGGGTCCTTCGATGAGCGCCGCCTGCACGATCAGGCGCTCTCGAGCCGAGTACTTCGGGTTGCAGGTCGTCAAGGTCAGCCATGCTCCCTGCATCTCTTCCGTCACCCACACGTCTGTCGGTGCAACGATGATCGTCCGGCGGATTTCATATACGCTCTTGCCAAGTGCCGTCGTGACGATGATCTGGTCCCCGTTCTTCAGCTTGTCGAGGTCGAAGAACGGTGCTCCGTACGTCGTTCGGTGACCGCTGACGACCGCGTTGCCGGGCTGGCCGGGCAAGGGCGTCCACGGCATGTGGCCCGGTCCCTTCTTGAGGGTGGCCACATCGACGCCTTCGAACAGCACCTTGTCGAGTCCAATCGACGGTATTGCGATCTCGCCGAACGGTGTCCCGGCGTCGGGGGCTGGTTCCGTATATCGGGCCGCCTCGACGACCTGCGTCGTCGTGGTAGTTCCCTCCGGCATCGTCGTCGTGGTCGGCGGGGCCACGGGAATCGTGTCGGCAACCTCGATTTCGGCGGTTGCATATCGCTGTTGAAGCGCGGGTTCGGCGGCCTTCTGCGAACGCTCGCCAAGCACGTTCGTGAACACGAGTTGGTAGGCGAGGAAGGCGACGAGGAGTGCCCCCACCGTCACCATCGCCCATCCCACCACTCTGAGTGACTGCCTGACCTTCATCTGTGCAGACAAGCGTATCAAACCCCCGCGGGAACATCACTCACTCCCTGGTACCGTTTGTGCCAGATGCTGTGGTTGGCACTCGTCTTGTTCATCGCAACGACCATCGCGCTGTTGCGTGGGGGACGGTTGATCAACCTCGCGGATATCCGACTCCAGTACTGGTGGCTGCTCCTGCTCGGATTCGGTATCCAGGCAGCCACGGCATTGCTGCCCGACAGGGATTGGACCAGGAGTGCAGCGACTGCAATGATCCTCGTCTCCTATCTGCCGCTTCTGATCCTGGTACTCATCAACCGGAACCGTGAGGGCATGTGGCTCGCAGGTTTCGGTGTACTCATGAACTTCTCGGTGATCGCCCTCAACGGCGGGATGCCCGTCCTGGAGGGTGCTGCCGTGGTTGCAGCCGGGCTCGGAGGTGGCGCTGGCGGCTTCCGGCTGGCTCTCGACTTCAAGCACGTCCTGTTGGACGCATCAACGCGAATCCCCTTCCTCGGAGACGTCATCCCCGTACGGCTCTTCGGTATCGGCCAGGTGATCTCGCTCGGTGACGTGCTCCTCGCCGTTGGGTTGGGCAGATTCCTCGAGGACGAACTCCGCCGTCCGGTTCGCTGGTTCAAGCGAGGTATCCACACCGAGGGGGGCTCGGCTTCCGGCCGGTAGGCTCAGACCACCCCTCGCCGCTCCAGGACTCTCCGTACGGCCACCACGACGTCCGGGTCGTAGTCGTAGGCAGCGCCACGGTGCAACACCTCGAGACCCTCGAGTGGTGAGAAGCCGAGTTCCATCGTCGCATGGTCGTAGGCGCTCGCCGCCTTGATGATCTTCGACGCTGTAGGCAGGCTCGGATCTCGTTGTTCACCGGGCCGCCGATAGGGCTCGTGCTGTCGGGCGACGAGACCCGAAACCTTGGTGAGGTACGGCGACTCGGCGACGATCTCGGCGCCCCATCTGGAGATGTCCTCATCGGTGAACCCTCGCCGCAGGATGCCCGGCTCGTTGAGCGTGATCCGTCCGATGTCGTGCATGAGCGCCGCATACCGAACGTCGGTCACCTCGCTCGGGGTGAGCCCGAGATCCTGGGCGGTTTCCACGGCGAGCGAGCTGGTCCGATCAGAGTGACCTTCGAGGGCGAGTCCGGCCACTTCGGGAATCCTCGAGAGTGCCCTGATCGTCTGTCCGTAGGTCCTTCTCGCCTCGAGGTAGCGAAAGAACGCCACATGCGCGAACCCGTACGGCAGCGCTGCAACGAGCACGGCCCAAATGTGCAGCTTCTCCCACGAGAACCCGAACAGTGCCCCGGTCGCCATCATGCTCAGCATCACCATCCAGTCACTGAGGCCGAGCAGCCACAGGTACCGCCAGCTCAAGCCGCGTTCCCTCGTGGTCATGATGGCCCAAAGACCCGCCTCGATGATGAACCACACCGCGCCGGCACCGACGAACGCAATCAGTCGATCCCACGGCGCCTCCACCCAGGCAAGTCCTCCCCCCGTCACGAGAATCTCTGCGATGGTGGCGTACGTGATGGCGTAGACACCAAGGCCGACTCCGAGGCGCATCACGTCGGCATGCACATGCTCGAGCTCATCTCCACGAACGACACGGGCAACACCCAGGATCAGCAATCCGACCGCATAGACGAAACCCGTCGATGCCAGATCCGGTCGCGTCCCATCGATCAGCAGGATCGGCATGGCCGCGCCGATGATGAATGCCAGCGACAAACGGTTCCCGCTGCCGGCCGGCACCTTGACGAGCCCGGACTCGGCCAGCAGAACGGCCCATATGCCCAGCGCGAGGGGGCCTGCTGCAGCATGGGGGTAGAGCAGCACGGCGATGGAGATCGAGATGATCGCCCCGACGGACGGGACCAGTGGTGACTTGATCGACACCTTGGGGTCACCCACGGCTCTCCACCCCTCTCTCGGCCATGCGTCGCGCTTCCTCAGGGTCGTTCAGGAACGGGGAGCCGTACCGGCGTTTGGTCTCGTCGATCGCGGCAATGAAGTGCTCGACCACTTCTGGATGGAACTGCCCGCCGGCGTTTCGGCGAAGCTCGGAGAAGGCATACGACTGGCTGAGCGCCATCCGGTATGAGCGCGTGGATGTCATCGCATCGAACGCGTCGGCCACGGCGAGGATGCTGGCTTCCAGCGGTGGCTCTTCCCCATTGGTGTGGCCGACGCCCCCGTAGCCGGAGCCGTCGTAATTGGAGTGGTGTGCCGACGCGATCTCGACCATCGGGCGAAGGAACTCGACCTCGGCGAGGATGTCCTCGACGACATGGGCGTGTCGCTGCAACTCGGTGTACTCCTCTGAGGTGAGCTTGCCGGGCTTGCGGATCAGGTCGCGGGGCACCGCCAGCTTGCCGACATCGTGGATGAGCGCCGCCCACTCGATGCGCTCCAACCTCGTGCCCGTGAACCCCATGTGCTGAGCGCACAGCACGGAGAATTCTGCGACCCGCTCCGTGTGCCCGCGTGTATACAGGTCCTTCGCCTCGAGCGCTTTCACGAACCCCCTCAGCGTGGCTGCGTGCGCCTCCCGAAGCTGCCCGAACGATG
>CAZQMF010000094.1:0-4687 GCA_964594235.1 uncultured Acidimicrobiia bacterium | reverse complement strand
CAGCCAGACCGCAGGGCGAGCCGTACCGCGCCAAGTCTGAACGCGTTCCCCCACCATGCCCCGCAACAATGCCCCGCGGCTGGCACCACCCCCCTACCCCAGCCTCCGGCTGCGGTACCTTCCCCCCAACGTCGCTTCGCTCCTGGGGGGACCAACAGGTCGGGGCCGCCAGGCTCCGGCCCCACTATCGTCGCTTCCATGATCGCAATCCAAGACACCTACCCGTTTGACGCCGCCCACTGCTACGGGTGTGGCTCCCTGAACGAGCACGGCCACCGGATCAAGACGGTCCTCGACGGTGAGCTCACGATCACCGAGTTCACCCCGCAGCCCTATCACATCGCCATCCCGGGATTCATGTATGGAGGCCTGATCGCGAGCCTGATCGACTGTCACTCGACCGGCTCGGCCGCCATCTACAAGATGGTGACCAACGGCAAGTCGGTCGGCAGCGAACAAGCACCCCGCTTCGTGACCGCCCACCTCGAAGTGGACTATCGGAGGCCCACTCCCCTCGGCCCGGTTCGCCTCGTCGGCCGGCTCATCGAGATCAGAGGCCGGAAGGCAGTCGTCGACACGGACTTCTACGCGGGCGAGTCGGTCACCGTGACCGGCTCCGCCGTCCTGGTGGAGATGCCCGAATCGATGGTCGGCGAGGGGGTAGTGCCGCCGCGATAGCATGGGAAGAGATACCGGCCCAAATGGGCGGGTTCAGGGATGGAGGAACGCATGACACGGAGGAAGGGACTGTCGCCGCTCTTGCTGGTGGCAACCGCATTTGCACTGATCGTCGCGGCGTGTTCCGGCACCGGGACGACCACAACCGAGGCGCCGGGCGCCACAACGACAACGGCCGCAGCGAGCCAGCTCACCTTTGGGATGATCCTGGTCGGACCGCAGAACGACCGCGGGTGGAGCCAGGCAAACTACGAGGCCGGCCAGTACATGGTGGACCGGCTCGGCGCCAAGATGATCGTTCTCGACAAGGTGAACCCCTCGGACCGGCCGAGCACCACCGTCGAACAGGTCGCAGATGACATGATCTCCTCCCAAGGAGCACAGCTCATCTTCGCGACGTCCGATGACATGAAAGACGGCATCCTGGCGGCGGCGGCCGCTCATCCAGAGGTCCCGATGATCTGGACCTCGGGTGACAGCGCCTGGCAAGATGGCAACGACTTCAGGAATCTGCCCAACCTCGGCAACATCATGGGTCAAATGATCTACGGCAAGATGATGGCCGGGTGTGCCGCTGCGCTCACGACCCAGACCGGATCGATCGCCTACCTCGGACCGCTCGCCAACGACGAGACCCGGCGGCTCACCGACTCCGCATTCCTGGGAGCCAAGTACTGCTGGGAGAACTACCGGGGCAACAGCGCTGCGGACCTGCAGTTCGAAGTATCGTGGATCGGGTTCTGGTTCAACATCCCAGGTGTGACCGCCGACCCGACGGTTGTCGCCAACAACTTCTTCGATGGCGGAGCCGATGTCGTGATCTCGGGCATCGACACGACCGAGGCCCTGGTCGTTGCCGGGCAACGTGCCGACAAGGGTGAGAGCGTTTGGGCCGTCCCGTACGACTTCAAAAACGCCTGCGATGAGAAGCCCGAGATCTGTCTGGGTGTCCCGTACTTCAACTGGGGTCCCGCCTATCTCGAGGTCGCCCAGCAGGTGATCGACGGAACCTTCGAAAGCACGTGGGAATGGAATCTGCCCGACTGGTCGAACATCAACAACCCGGACACGTCAGCGGTCGGGTTCGAAGAGGGCCCCGGTCTCTCGGCCGAGAACAAGGCCCAGCTCGATACGTTCATCGCCGGACTCGCCGACGGATCGATCAACCTCTGGCAGGGACCGCTCAACTTCCAGGACGGATCGTCGTTCCTGGCCGATGGTGCCAAAGCTTCCGAGAAGGAAATCTGGTACATGCCCAGCCTCCTCGAAGGCATGAAGGGTGCCGATACCTCCAGCTAGCAGGTGGTGGGGGGACGGGAAACTCCCGTCCCCCCACTCCAGACTGCAACGACCGCCCGCACTAGGCTTACGCCTGCATGAGCCTCCAGCTGCGGGACATCCACAAACGGTTCGGACCGGTCCACGCCAACAACGGAGTAACCCTCGAGGTAGCAGCGGGACACCTGCACGGTCTCCTTGGCGAGAACGGTGCAGGAAAGTCGACCCTCATGAAGATCCTCACCGGCTTCTACACGGCCGACTCCGGTACCGTCACTCTCGACGGAGAGACGCTCAACGTCGCCTCCCCCGCTGACGCCCTTGCACACGGCATCGGCATGCTGCATCAGGATCCCCTCGTCTTCCTACCGATGACCGTGCTCGACAACTTCATCATCGGTAGCCCCGGTCCGGTCACCGCCGGCCGAAAGGATGCGCGCAAGGCGCTCAGCGACGTGTGCGCCCGATTCGGATTCGACCTGGATCCCGACGCGGCGACTCGGGAACTCACGGTTGGTGAGCGTCAACAGCTCGAGATCGCCCGTCTCCTGTGGCTTGGGGCCAGGATCCTGATTCTCGACGAACCAACAACAGGCATCTCGGAGACACAGCGAACGAAGCTGTTCGCGACGCTGAAAGATCTCGCCTCTCAGGGAATGATCGTCATCTTCGTCTCGCACAAACTCGAAGAGATCGAGCAGCTCTGCACCGAGGTCACGGTGCTGCGCACCGGCGAAGTCGTTGGTCACCAGACACTGCCCTGCCCACAAGACCAACTCATCGAGATGATGTTCGGCGAAATCGTCATCACCGAGCAGCGCACCGATCTACCGCTCGGACCTCCCGTACTCACCGTCAACGACATGACCGTCAATGATGGATCGATGACCATGGAGCGCGCGTCGTTGACGGTGAGCAAGGGTGAGGTGCTCGGCCTCGCCGGGCTGGTCGGCAGCGGACAACGGGCCTTCCTGAGAGCCGTGTCCGGGCTCGTTCACCCTCGAGCCGGAACGTTGACCATCGACGGCAAGAACATGTCCCATGCGACCCACCGCGATTTCCTCGATGCCGGCGTTCACTATCTGACGGCCGGTCGTCTCGAAGAAGGACTCTTCCCAGGACTCACCCTGTCCGAGCACTTCGTACTCGCAGGCGAACAAACCGACTTCTTCATCGACTGGAGTGAAGCGGATCGAGAAGCGGCCACGGCCATCACCGACCACTTCATCAAAGGGAGACCGGACAGCACCGCAGAAGAGCTCTCCGGAGGCAACCAGCAGCGACTCCTCCTGGCGATGGCCCCGGAGCACCTCACGTTGCTGCTCATGCTCCACCCCACACGAGGTCTCGATATCGAGTCGGCGAATTGGGTCTGGTCACAGCTCCTCAAACGGCGCGAGCAAGGAACGGCGATTGTGTTCGCCTCGTCGGATCTCGACGAACTGCTCAGCTACTCGGACCGCATCGCCGTGTTCTTCTCAGGTCGGATACTCGACGTCATCGATGCGCCCACCGCGACAGTCGAGCAGCTCGGCTACTTGATCGGTGGTGTCAAGGAGTACGCGTCGTGAGGTGGAGCCACCGGCTCGGTTCGACGGCGCTCGCCATGATTGCCGCGCTGCTCGTCGCCGCCGGCCTGATGCTGCTCGTCAAGGCCCCTCCCCTCGACGCGTTCCGCCTGCTCATCGAGGGCTCGCTGACCGGTCGCAAGCTGCCCGACACACTCATGGCGTGGGCACCGCTCATGCTGACCTCGGCAGGACTCGTTGTCACCTACACCGCCGGCCTCTGGAACATCGGCGTCGAAGGGCAGGTGATCGCCGGGGCCATCGCCGCGAGTTGGGTTGCGAGGACGGTCGACGGTCCGGTATGGCTGTTGGTGCTCCTCACCGTCCTGGCAGGAGCAATCGGCGGGATGCTCTGGGCTCTGCTCGCGGGAGTCCTGAAGGTGTTCGGCAGGGTGAACGAGATATTCGGCGGCCTCGGCCTCACCTTCGTGGCACAGGCAATGGCGACCTATCTGATCATCGGGCCGTGGAAACGCGCAGGAATCGCATCCACGAGTGGGACCGACCCGTTCCCCCAGAACGCATGGCTGCCGACCGTCGGCACCACGAGGTTGTCGTTGGTGGCGATCGCGCTCGCGCTCGCCGCCGTCGTGCTGGTCTACTTCCTCCTCAAGGGAACCCGCTACGGCCTCCGCCTGAGGGCGGTCGGCAGAAGCCACAAGAGCGCATTTCTCATTGGCATCCCAACAACCCGGTACATGCTGTCCGCCTTCGCAATCGGTGGCGCGATAGCCGGCATCGCCGGAACGGTCCAGGTGACCGGGTTCCTCCACCGGCTCGTGCCGGCGGTATCCGGGGGCTATGGATACGTGGGCATCCTCGTCGCGTTGCTGGTCGACCTCCATGCTCTGTGGGTGCCTGTTGTCGCCTTCTTCTTCGCCATGATCTCGGTCGGTTCAACGCAGCTCCAGCTCCAACTCGACCTCGACTCCTCGCTCGGCGGGGTGCTCCAGGGAATCCTCGTCCTCTTCACGCTGCTTGCACAGGGAATCCAGGAACGCCGATCCGCTCGTCTGAAGGAGCCCTGATGGAATCCGCGCTTGCGTCGATCGTCCTCTCGTCGGCCCCGCTGGTCTACGCCGTCATCGGTGAAACCATCACCGAAAAGGCGGGCGTCATCAACCTCTCGCTGGATGGCAGCATCATGCTGTCGGCGATGGCCG
>CAZQMF010000093.1:0-4730 GCA_964594235.1 uncultured Acidimicrobiia bacterium | reverse complement strand
TGGGGTTCTCAAAGGAGCACCGGGACATCAACATCCGCAGGATCGGGTTCGTGGCCTCGGAGATCACGAAGCATCGCGGCATCGCCATCTGCGCACCGATCGCTCCCTACGAGCGCATCCGGCGGGAGAACAGAGAACTGATCTCGGCCTACGGCGGCTACGTCCTGGTCTACGTCGACACACCACTCGAGGTGTGCGAACAGCGGGACCGCAAGGGCCTGTATGCGAAAGCACGAGCAGGAATCATCAAGGAGTTCACCGGGATTTCCGATCCATACGAGGCGCCCACAGATGCCGATGTCGTGATCGATACAACCGAGACCAGTCCCGAAGAGGCGGCGAACCATGTCATCATCGCCCTCGAGCGGCTCGGCTACCTGGACGGGAACAAGTAGGCCCGATATGAGAGGTGGTGGTGGGCCATGACATGGCAGGCATGGCTCACGTTGGTGGTGATCGTTGCGATCGTCGTCGTACTGGTGCGCGATCTTCTCTCGCCTGCCGCCGCGATGGGTTCCGGTGCCGTGGTGCTCCTTGCTGCCGGTGTCATCACGCCTGCGCAAGCGCTCTCAGGCTTCGCGAATCCGGCTCCAGCCACGATCGCTGCCCTGTACATCGTTGCGGCGGCAATCGCCAAGACCGGAGCCCTGGCTCCGCTCGTTCGGGGCGTGCTGGGTGAGAATCGGGGTACGACGAGTGTGCTCTTGCGGCTGACGGCGCCCACGGTCGCGGCGTCGTCGTTCATGAACAACACCCCGATCGTCGCCATGCTCACCCCGCAGGTCGAGCGCTGGGCCCGGGTGAGAGGCAGATCGCCGTCGAAGTTCCTGATGCCATTGTCGTTTGCCGCGATCCTCGGCGGCATCGTGACACTCATGGGTACCGCGACGAACATCGTGGTGTCAGGTCTGTTCGAGTCGGACGGTTTCGCACCGTTCGGGTTCTTCGAAATCTCGAGAATCGGCCTGCCGATAGCGCTCGTGGGGATCGCGACCATCGTGCTTCTGGCACCGAAGGTACTTCCCGAGCGAAGGTCACCGTCCGAAGCGGATGATGAGGAGTTCCGACAGTTCAACATGACCATGAGAGTGCTGCCCGACATAGACGGACAGACAGTTGGTGCGGCCGGCCTTCGTCACCTCTCGGGTGTGTTCCTCGCCCAGGTAGAGCGTTCAGGCGAATTGATCACGCCGGTCGGTCACGACACCGTTCTGCGCACGGACGACGTGCTCAGGTTCGTAGGGAGGGTCGATCAGGTCGTCGACCTGGAATCGATGCCGGGGTTGGTGTCAACAGAGGACTCCCAGGTGGCCATGCTCGACGCACAACAGGTCAGGCACTACGAGGCGGTCGTCGGCACGTCGTCACCACTCGTGGGGGTGACCTTGCGGGACATAGGCTTCCGGGGTCGTTACCAGGCGGTGGTGACCGCCATCCACAGGGCGGGCCAGCGGATCGACGCCAAGCTCGGAGACGTCGTGCTGCAGACCGGGGACACCCTCGTGGTGATCGGCGACCGTGACTGGAGCCGTCGATGGAAGGAGCGGTCGGATTTCGCGCTGATCGCGACGCTCGATGCTGTTCCTCCGGTCGCCGGTCGACGAGCGGCGTTCACGACGCTGATCGTTGCCGGCATGGTGGTCCTCGCCGCGGCGGGCGTCGTGCCTCTCGTCACCGCAGCACTCCTTGGTGCGGCGGCGTTCGTCGCGACCCGCACCATCACTCCGTCGGAAGCGAGAACGGCGATCGATTTCGATGTCATCATCACGATCGCGGCCGCGTTCGGTGTCGCGGCCGGGTTGCAGTCGTCGGGACTTGCAGGGGCCGCCGCCAAGGACCTGATCGGGGTGCTGGGTGGCATTGGTGGCGTGGGAGCCCTCGCGGGTGTGATCATCGCGACGGTGCTGCTCAAGGAGGTCATCACCAACAACGCCGCCGCGCTGATGATCCTCCCCCTCGCGCTGGCTACCGCCGCCGAACTCGGTCTCAATCCCCGCACGTTCGCGTTTGGTGTCGCGGTCGCTGCCGCGACTCCTTTCCTCACACCGATCGGCTATCAGACAAACCTGATGGTGTACGGGCCCGGTGGGTACCGGTTCACCGACTACCTGCGCCTCGGTATCCCGCTGACCGTGGTCGTCGTCGTGATGCTGATCGTCGGTCTCCCTATCCTGTGGCCGCTGTGATCCAGGAACTGGCCAGAATCCGGGAGGCGCTCCACCGGGGAGCCGAAGCTCTCGCGCCGTTCACTCCGGGAGCGATCGGAGCCGTCGAGAAGAAGGGCGGTGATCCGGTGACCGAGGCCGACCTCGCGGTGAACTCGGTCTTGCGCCAGGTGCTGCCCGAGTCCGAAGATGGGTGGTTGTCAGAGGAAACGGCCGATGATGAAGACCGTCTCGCCCGCTCTCGTGTGTGGATCGTGGATCCGATCGACGGGACACGAGAATTCATCGCCGGAATCCCCGAGTGGTGCATTTCTATCGGGCTCGTGGAGGACGGCCGCCCGATCGCCGGAGGTATCTACGCGCCGTCGACGGACCAGCTGATTCTTGGAGCCATCGGGCATGGAGTGACGCTGAACGAAAAACCCAGGGGTGCGTGGGGTGCGCAGGACCTACGCGGGGCACTCGTGCTCGCCTCGCGAAGTGAGACTCGCAGAGGGGAGTGGCAGCGCTTCTACGCGACGCCCATCTCGGTGCGCAACGTCGGATCGGTTGCCTACAAGCTCGGTCTGGTCGCCGCAGGACTCGCCGACGCGACCTGGACTCTGGTACCCAAACACGAGTGGGACGTCGCCGCCGGCGCTGCGCTCGTGCTTGCCGCCGGTGGCTCCGTGTTCGGAGTGAACGGCGAACCGGTGCGCTTCAACCAGCCGAATCCGCTGCTGTCGGGGTTCATCGCCACCGCTCCGGATATCGAGGCCGAGGTTCGGGAGCTGCTGGGAATCCGAACCTGACAGCTTCGAGTTATCGGTCTTCAATCATCGGTACGCGAACGACGCGAGGCCGTGGGGCGGAGGTTCTACCGAAAACCGAGAACCAAAGACCGAGAACCGCGGCGTTCAGCCGCCGATATCGACTCCCGGGTAGCCGGGGATGTACCAGGCCGCGTTCATCCAGCGCGACGCGCCCTCCGCGAGCAGTCTCGCTGCCGGCGTTCCGCTCTCTCCGACGACGAGGATCCGACCCTCAGAGTCGACCACCAGCACCCACCGCCCGTCAGGCGACCAGGTGGCGACATCGAACGAGTAGTCCTGCGGCCCGTCCGCGCTGAGTATGGTTGTTGGCTCTTCGTTCGGAACGTGCACTTTCACCGCCGTGGTTCCCCTGCCGCCATCCGTGATGAGCACAGCACCATCTGCTCGCGTCGATTGCGACTCCCACGCCAGGGGCTTCGGTTCGTCGACGTCGGCCGCGATGGCATCGACGACCTCGCCGGATGCCGGATCGATGAGGAGGTACCGGGACGTCATGGAAGAGAAGTCGATGGTGATGATCAATCCCTCCGACGTCCAGCCGAGCGTTCCGACTTCGACCACACCGCAGCGAAGCTCGGTCGTCGGTCCTCCACCGGCCGGCACCATTCCGAGACAGGGCGGGTTGTCATCGGTGATGAACGCTACGGTTCCAGGGATCGAAGCGTCGGGATGGTCGGCGAGGGACGGGTAGTCGGGGAGGGGGATCACTCCAAACACCAGCACGGCGACGAGGACCGCAAGGATGACGACGACCGATGCCGACACCGCGAGAACTGTGCGATTCATGGCCCTGTCACCTCCCGCTTGAGTCGGGCAACAAGCAATGCGACGGCGATGAGGAGGACTCCCGACAGGAACAGGGCGACGGGGACCCCAAGCGTGTCACGGAAGTACGTGAAGATGAGCTGAGGGAGGAACACGAACACCGCGCCTGCACCACCGACGAGTAGCACCATCTCGCGCAAGGAGATGCTCGCCACCAGCAGCGCGGCTGCGGTCAGCAGCCCTAGCCAGAGTGGCCACGCCTGGTCAAGGCCGGTACCTGCCATCGATGGGCCCAGCAGGATCGCCACGATCCCCAGCCCGTAGGACGTTCCCGTCGGTTCGAGCACGTCGCCCCATGCGAGAAGCACACACGCTGTCCCGATGCCCCAGATGATCATGCCGAACCAATCGAACGGTACTGGCTCCACCTGTGCCAAAGCGCTCAACACAACAGCGTGGGCGGCTCCGACCAGGGCAACGACCTGGAGCAGCTTGCGAAAGGGAAGCCACAGAACGAGTGCCACCACGAACGCGGGGACGGTGATCCAGAGCGCAACCGCCTTGCTGCTCGCGTCGAGCGAACCGGTGGAAAGCACTGCGAACCAGCCCGCGACGCCCGCCACACTGAGGAACCAGAGGAAGCTGGCGAGCCGTCTGACGGCCTCGCTCGAACTCGTTCGTGCCCATGCCCCGGCGGCGAGGAACGCGAGGGTTAGAACGCCGATGAGCGCGAGTTGCGCCCATGACTCGAGATCGTTCCAGTACTCCGCCATGAAGACCCAAAGGGCGACGATCGCGAGAGCACCGCCCAGGTAGCCGAGCACCTCGGCGATGAGGCTCGATCGGTCGGGTCGCGCGGCGGCCTCGAATTCGGTGATCGCATCGACCTGCTCGCGCGAGATGAGACCGCCCGCCCGCCACCTTTCGAGGTTGTCGTCGAGATCCCGCATGTTCCCCACCTCCTCCGACACCATCATGCTCCAGAACC
>CAZQMF010000092.1:0-4825 GCA_964594235.1 uncultured Acidimicrobiia bacterium | reverse complement strand
CTGGACCAGGCCGTCACCGACTTCGGTGTATCCACCCAGGAGCTCGAGCCGACATCCGGCGGCGAGAACCGTGAAGAGAACCTTCGCACACTGGCCGAGGCCGGCACACCGCTCGTGTTCGCCATCGGGTTCGCGTTCGCGGACGGTGTCGGTTCCACGGCACCGGACTTCCCGGGCATCGACTTTGCGATCGTCGACGACTCGAGTGTGGTCGAACCGAACGTTGCCTCGTTGACGTTCGCCGAGGAGCAAGGTTCGTTCCTCGTCGGAGCCGCGGCCGCACTGAAATCGACGACGGGCAAGATAGGCTTCGTCGGCGGTGTCGAGGTCGACCTCATCAAGAAGTTCGAGGCGGGCTATGAGGCCGGTGCGAAAGCGGTCAATCCGGACATCGAGATTCAGGTGTCCTACCTGACTCAGCCGCCGGACTTCTCCGGTTTCGGTGACCCCGCCAAGGGCAAGGAAGCAGCACTCGCCATGTACCAGCAGGGCGCCGACGTGGTCTACCACGCGGCCGGTGGCTCAGGATCGGGAGTGTTCGAAGCTGCGAAGGGGTACTCGGATTCCAACGACACACATGTGTGGGCGATCGGTGTCGACTCCGATCAGTACCTGACCGCAGGTGCCGAGCTTCAGCCGTACATTCTGACGTCGATGATGAAGCGGGTGAACGTCGCCGTCTACTCGACCATCAAGGACTTTGTCGAGGGCAACTTCACCTCGGGGAACCACGTGTTCGACCTGAAGGTCGACGGCGTCGGATATGCGACGTCGGGTGGCTTCATCGACGATATCGTTCCTCAGCTCGAGGACTACAAGGCCAAGATCATCTCTGGTGAGATCGTCGTCCCGACCACACCTGAGTCGTAGGGCGGATCGAATGGAGTCGAGAGGTCCGAGGCGCTAGCCTCGGACCTCTCTTCGCGAATGGGACCAAGGTGCCAGACGCTCCGGCTGTCGAACTGAGCAACATCACGAAGCGGTTCCCCGGCGTGGTCGCCAATGACCAGGTGAATCTGCGTGTGATGCCGGCAGAGATCCACGCCGTCGTGGGCGAGAACGGTGCTGGGAAGTCCACACTGATGAAGATCCTGTACGGGATGCAGGCACCCGACGAAGGCGAGATCACGATGGCCGGGCAGGAGGTCCGGTTTCGTTCGCCGAGGGACGCCATCAACGCAGGCATCGGCATGGTCCACCAGCACTTCATGCTGGCCGACCAGCTGACAGTCCTCGAGAACATCATCCTCGGATCTGAGCCCCACATTGGGATGAGGATCGACTTTCAAGGAGCGAAGCAGAAGCTCGGTGAGCTCTCTCAGGCGTACGGACTCGCCGTGGACCCCGATGCGCTCGTCGAAGACCTATCCGTTGGAGAGCGTCAGCGGGTCGAGATCCTGAAGGTCTTGTTCAGAGGCGCCCGCATCCTCATTCTCGATGAGCCGACCGCAGTACTCGTACCTCAGGAAGTCGACGAGCTGTTTGCGTCCATGCGAGAGCTTGCCGGCGAGGGAGTGACGATCATCTTCATCTCCCACAAACTCGACGAGGTGCTGTCCATCGCCGACGTGATCACCGTCATACGACAAGGCCGGACCATCTCGACGGTCTCCCCCGACGAAGTCGACGCACAGAAGCTCGCCGAGATGATGGTGGGCTCGGAGCTGCCGACCCCTGAGACCCGAGAGTCGACGGTGAGGGAACGAGTTCTCCTGAGGGTGGAGGGCCTGTCTGTCCGTTCACAGGACTCCGACCGGATGCTGTTGGACGACGTCTCATTCACGATCAGAGAAGGCGAGATCGTCGGCATCGCCGGTGTCGAGGGAAACGGTCAGGCAACGTTGATCGATGCTTTGATGGGGCTGCTTCCACTGGATGAAGGCTTGATCGAGCTGGCCGACAAGGACATGTCGCGGCAATCGACTCGCGAACTCAGGGAGGCCGGTCTCGGGCTGATCCCCGAGGATCGTCATCGGCAGGCCCTGTTGCTTCCGGAGCCGTTGTGGGAAAACGCGATGCTCGGCCACCAGACGGTGAGCCCGTTCAACCGTGGCTTCTGGATCGACCGGAAGGGTGCGCACCGTAGAACAGACGACATCATTCGTGAGTACGGAGTGATGGCCCCTGGCGCAGACACAGCGGCCATCGCGTTGTCAGGTGGCAACCAGCAGAAGTTCATCGTCGGGAGAGAGATGCTGGCCGATCCTCTCGTGTTGATCGCTGCTCAGCCGACACGCGGCATCGACGTCGGCGCACAAGCCGCTGTGTGGGATCACCTGCGAAGCGCAAGGGCAGCTGGGCTCGCGGTGCTGCTCGTATCTGCCGACTTGGAGGAGCTGATCGGGCTGTCCGACACCCTCTGGGTGATTCTCCGTGGCCGGCTGGTCGCTCGGCTGGACCCGGCGACCACCACACCGGAGGAGCTCGGCTCCTACATGACGGGGGTTCGGACGTGAGCGTTCGGCGCGTGTTCATGAGCCTGCTCGCACCGGTCGGTGCACTGATCTTCTCCCTGCTGGTCGCTTCGATCGCACTCGTGCTGGTTGGGTTCAACCCGTTGACTGCGTTTGCCGAGATGGGCAAGTTCGCGTGGAGCCCAGCCTCGCTCGTTTCGATCTCCAATCGTGCCGTACCACTGTTCATGTCGGGGCTGGCGGTTGCCATCGGATTCAAGATGGGCCTGTTCAACATCGGCGTCGAGGGCCAGTACCTGCTCGCGGCAGTGTTCGCCGCCTACCTCGGAGCAGTCGTGAACCTGCCGCCGGTGCTCCATGTGCTGTTCATCATCCTCGTCGCCATGATCGTCGGGGCACTGTGGTCAGGGATCGCAGGGATCCTCAAGGTCACGAGGGGTGTTCATGAGGTGATCGCAACGATCATGCTGAACGCCATCGCAGTCGGTCTCGTCGCGTGGCTGCTCGCCAACTTCTTCAGAAAGGTCGATCCCGGCGACCTGAATATCAAGACTGCCGAGCTTCCTCACTCTGCCTGGTTCCCGTCACTGAATCCGCTGCTGAACACGATCGGGATTCCGCCTCCGCCAGGGCCAACCATGCAGGGATTCATGCTGGTGGCGATTGTTTTCGGAATCGTCTTCTACCTACTGGTGTGGCGCAGCAGGTACGGGTTCGAGCTGCGGGCGTCCGGCATCAACCCGGATGCCGCGAGGATGAGCGGCGTCGAGCCCGGCGGAATGGTGATGCAGACGATGCTGCTGTCCGGCGCTCTGGCCGGTTTGGTCGGGCTCTCGCCACTCCTCGGCTACTTCCACCGATACACCCAGGATTTCCCTTCCGGACTCGGCTTCACGGGTATCGCCGTCGCCCTCCTCGGAAGGAACCATCCTGTAGGCATCTTTCTCGGTGCACTGTTGTTCGGGTTCATGGATCGCTCGGCGCTGATCTTGGACCTGAAGGGGATTCCACGGGAGATCGTGACGATCATCCAAGGTGTCGTGGTCCTGGCCGTCGTCGTCGCCTATGAGGTCGTCACTCGCATGATCCAGCGACAGGAAGTCGCCGCCGCCGCCGAGGCAGCAAAGTCGGATGCGGAGAAAGCCGCATGAAGCGCTGGACGCCGAAGACGAAAACCGGCAGAAGGCTCTGGGCTGCACTGTTGTGGGGCTCCGCGGGTGTGTTCGTGCTCGCGGTGGTCCAGCAGATCGCCGGAACCCGGGAGTTGACCTCCGCGGGAACGTTCGGTGCTTCACTGCGACTCGCGATGCCGATCATGCTCGCCGGCCTCGGAGCCGTGTTCTCGGAGCGGTCAGGGATCGTGAACATCGGCCTCGAAGGCATGATGATCATGGGCACCTGGTTCGGCGCGTGGGGCGCCTGGCAGTTCAGCAACCCGTGGGCAGGAGTCCTGTTCGGGGTGCTCGGCGGTGCCCTGGGAGGTCTGATCCACGCCATCGCGACCGTCACCTTCGCCGTTGACCACATCGTGTCCGGCGTCGCGATCAACATCCTCGCCGCCGGCGGTATGCGATTCCTCTCGGCCGTGTCGTACTCGGCCGACAGCGGAGGTGGGACGACGCAGTCGCCGCACGTGTCCGGAGTCGGAACGTTCAGCCTCCCCTTCCTCGCAGGCGGTGATCTGTTCGGCTGGCGCACACCCGATATCTTCGGATGGTTTGAATCCCGCCACTGGTTCTTCATCTCCGATGTCGGTGGGATCCTTCGCGGGCTCACCGGCGACCTGTCCTGGCTGACATTGGTCGCCCTCCTGCTCGTACCTCTCTCCATCTGGGTTCTCTGGAAGACGCCGTGGGGGCTTCGCCTCAGATCCTGCGGTGAGAACCCCTACTCGGCAGAGTCGCTGGGTGTCCGTGTACTGCGGATGAAGTACTACGGAGTGGTCATCTCGGGCGCGATGGCGGGGCTCGGCGGCACCATGCTGGTGCTCGTACAGGCCGGCATCTACCGGGAAGGCCAGACGGCGGGGAGAGGCTTCATCGGGTTGGCTGCACTCATCTTCGGTAACTGGAACCCGGCCGGCGTGCTCGCGGGCGCGTCGTTGTTCGGTTTCGCCGACGCACTTCGATTGCGGTCGGAGGGGGCGGTGCACGCACTCCTCTTGTTCATCGCGGTGTTGCTCGCGCTGCTCGTCGTGTGGCAGCTGTACCGGCGCAGGTGGGTGCCGGCAGCTGTGAGCGGGCTCTTCGCGATCCTCTTCCTGGTGCTCTACGAAACCTTGTCGGTGGTTCCGACGCAGTTCATCTCCTTCACTCCTCACCTGACGACGTTGCTGGTGTTGGGGCTGGCCACCCAGCGGCTTCGCATGCCCGCAGCCGACGGCCTCCGATACCGCAAGGGAGAAGCGGTCT
>CAZQMF010000091.1:0-4893 GCA_964594235.1 uncultured Acidimicrobiia bacterium | reverse complement strand
GCCTCGTCTTCGCGATCGCCCTGACCGCATACTTCACGTTCATCAAGACGTTCGTAGTCGAGACGGGCATCGGCTCGGTCGGTGCGTTCTTCGCCGCCTACTCGGGCATAGCGATCACGCTGCGTTTGTTCGGCGCCTCGCTCCCAGATCGGGTCGGCACCATGAGAGTGCTCTACCCGGCTTTGGGTTCGATGACCGTCGGGCTCCTCACGCTGTCGCTTGCACACAGCGGTACTGCCGTCGTCGTGGCCGGCCTCCTATGTGGTGCCGGCCACGCGTACATCTTCCCGATCATGCTATCGATGGTCGTCACCACCGCCCCCACCGAGGATCGGGGCTCGGCCGTGGCGATCTTCACCGGTCTCCTCGACCTCGGGACGCTGATTGGCGGGCCGATCCTCGGCGCAGCAATCAGGTACGGCAGCTACCCGATCATGTTCGCGGCAGCAGCAGCATGGACGCTCGCCGGATCGCTCGTGTTCGCCCGGTGGTCGCGAGCCGCGGCTAGATCAACCGGCCTGCCCTGACCCGAACGAAAAGCACGGCGAGCGTCGCCAACACTCCAACCGCCGTGACGAACAGCTCCGATGACCGGGCCGATGATGCCACCGATCAATGAGCAGGCGACTCGCGCTCGCGTCCACGGTCCCTCCACGCGGCTGCGGTCCCGGTTGAAGCTACCAGGCGCCCCCTCCGCCGCCACCACCGCCACCGCCACCACCTCCGGAGAAGCCACCTCCTCCACCAGATCCCGACGACGGCGGTGTGAACGCGCCCTGGAGCGCACTCCCGAGCCCGGAGAACGCGTTTGCGCTGTGTCCACCCGTGAACCCGTTGGTGCCGTACCAGTACAGGCTGCTCTGGCGCTCGAGCTCCTGCGGTGCCTGCAGCCGGGCCGCCTTCAGGACGTCGTCGGCGACACCGAGTGCAATGGCGTACACGAGGTAGCGGTCCCAGAGATCGAGCGAGATGACCGGCGCCTCCTCCATTCGGCTGAAGTCCTTGAGGTACCGGCGGAACGCCTCCCACCTTGCCGCGAGCAGCGCACCGCTCCGGGTTCTTCTGACCCAACCCCTCTTCGTCGCCGCGAACGCGGCGAGAATCCCGCCGTTGACGATGAACGCGGCGATCGCTCCGGTGATCACCGTTTGTCCCCAGCTCTTCTCCGCGAAGATCGGCAAGAGGAACATCCCGACGAAGAACAGGGCGAACATGATGCCGCCGACGATCACCAGGGTCGTGAGTCCCGAGCGGTCGATCAGTGCCTTGCTGGTGAGCGCCTGGGTCGCCTCCTTCTGGAACGCCTTGTACGTGGTGGCGTTCGCCGACGCATCGTCCCTGATCGCTTCCCTGAACTCTGACAACGGCTTGGGACCATCCTCGAGCACGCGTTCCATCACGGTCACGACAGAGCGCTCCGCCGCCGTCAGCGACGTCTTGGTATCGCCGAGCCCGATCTGGAGATCCGAGATCTGCTCGTGTCGCAAGCCGGCCCAGGTCGCTCGGTCGACGGAGGTCGGGGTGGCGGTGAGCACACCGCGCCTGATCAGGTCGAAGATCGTGGCCGTGAACTCCGGCACGCCGACGAACCCCTGAGACAGCAGCCCTCCGACCACCAGCGGAAGGTCGTCGGACGGTGGCTCCTGCTCGTACTCACGGTCGTACGCAACCGTCGGCTCCCGCCCATATCGCAGGTAGATCCACAGCACGGCGGCTGCCCCCGGGAGGAATGTGCCGAGCACCATCGCCACGATGAGAACCCGGGCGATGACGCGATTTCGGTTCGCGGTCGCGGCAGCAGCCTCCTCTTCCGAGAGGATGCCGGGCAGACCGTCGCCGGCGACAACGGTCGCGCCGGCGGTCGAGGTCAGGAGCGACCTCGGAAACACGACCCGCATCTCCACGAACTGCCGTGGAGGAACGTCGGAGGCGCGAAGCGTTGCCGATGCACCATCGATGCCGAGGGCCGTCGACCCGCTGACGCTCGCCGGGTGACCCCAGACCCGAATATCGGTCGACTGGTCGGGGAGCTGCATCGTCGCGTACAGCGATTTGAGATCCCCCTCCCAATGATCTCCCCACACCTGCAGGTTGACGTCCACGACGTCGTCGTAGGCATGGGCGAGGCCTGCGAAGCGGTAGGAGATCGTGAAGGTGCGTCGCTCGTTCGCCGCCTGGTAGTGCCAGACGATTCGTTCCAGGTTTCCTAGTTCGGCAACACCGAACGTCTCCGGCGCCCCGGACGATCCGAGCTCTGCAGAGGCACCCGGTGCGTACTGGACGTCACCCTCGAACACCTTCACGTCGGTGATCGACTCGCCCGGAGCGAGTGGGATGTCTCTATACGCCCCGGTGAACGAGCCGTTGAAGTCGAACGTGATGTGCTCCTGAACGAGGAGCGATCCGTCGGACTGCACCTGGACGTCGACCTCGGCGCCCGGCGTGCTGAACGATTTGGCTGAAGCCGGAGCGGCCAGCAACAGGACTACGACGAGCGACAGGACCGCTGTCGCGACTGCCCTCCGCATGTCTAGAAGCTGACCTGAGGTGCCTGATCCGCCTCGTCGGGAGCTTCGAAGTACGGCTTGGTTGCGAATCCCGCGATCGAAGCGACGATGTTGGATGGCACCGTTTGGACCCTGTTGTTCAGCGTGAGGACCGAGTCGTTGTAGATCTGTCGAGAAATGGCGATCTTGTTCTCCGTGTCGGTGAGCTGCCCTTGGAGGTCCAGGAAATTGGTGCTCGCCTTCAGGTCCGGGTATGCCTCAGCGAGAGCGAAGAGCTGTCGAAGGGCTGCGGTCAGGACGTTCTCGGCCTGTGCCTTCTCCTCGACACCTCCGGCCGACATCGCCCGATTGCGGGCTTCCACAACCTGTTCGAACGTCGATCGTTCGTGCGATGCGTACCCCTTGACCGTCTCGACGAGGTTCGGGATCAGGTCGTACCTGCGTCTCAGCTGGACCTCGATCTGCCCCCAGGCGTTCTCGGTGCGGTTTCGCAGCTTGACGAGGCCGTTGTATGTGCCGAAGAACCAGAATCCCAGCACAACGATGACCGCAATGACGATGTAGATCCACACGTCTGACCCTCCCTCGGTGACGTGGTCACGAGTCTACGGGATCGACCGTCCCAACTCTCGTCACTGCTGGCAGGAGTATGTCCTGCCAGCAGTGACGAGAGTGGAGAAACCCACACCTACCATGTCGCCGTGCTCACTGCCCTCACTCGACTTCGCTCGTTCACTCGCGACTCGCGGTGGTTCCTGGTTGCGGCGTCGCTGTGGGGATTCGCGTTCAGTGTCACCTGGCTCCTGCTGAACTTCCTCTTCGAGGGGCTCGGCTTCTCCCAGACACTCGTTGGTGTTGCCAACGCGGTACCGAACCTGATAGCGCTTCTGTTCGCCCTCCCCGTAGCCAGACTCTCGGAACGCATCGGGTACGTTCGGATGATGCGGATGGGGGCGCTCGCAGCCGGGCTCGGGCTGCTTGGGCTGTCGCTCTCGAAGGGCCTGATTCCAGCGATGATCGCCGTGTTCCTCATTGGCCTCGGCGGCATGGCGTTCTGGGTGGTTCCGAGCCCCCTCATGACCGCTCTCGAGCCACAGGTGAACCGTACCTACCTCTTCTCGGCGCAGTTCGCAGCAAACCTCGTCGCCGGTTTCTTCGGCAGTCTCGTCGGAGGATCGCTTCCATCGCTGTTCGGTCATCTCGCATCGATCGACCCCAAGAGTCTCCAGGCGATCCAGTGGACGGTCATGGTTGCCGCGGCTCTCTACCTCGTCACAGCCATACCGTTGTGGAAGCTCACCGAGGTGCGGCCGGCCGAACCGTCTGAAGGACGTGGCTGGCACATCCCGAGACCGGCACGGAAGATCATCCTCGTCCTGCTGGTGCCGAACATGTTCATCGGTTTCGGTGCCGGCCTCATCATGCCGTTCCTGAATATCTTCGTGGAGGGCAAGTTCGACATCTCCTACTCCGCTCTCGGGGCCGTGTTCGCATGGTCCCAACTCGGCATGGCGATCGCCGTGATGCTGCAGCCGATCATCGCAGACCGTTTCGGCAAAACGACGAGTATCGTCATGGTCCAGGGACTGTCACTGCCGTTCATCACGATGCTCGGGTTCTCCCCGAGTTTCACCCTGGTCGCCGCGGCCCTGTTCGTCAGGTCGGCGCTCATGAACGCGGCCAACCCGATCTACGCCGAGTTCACGATGGGGCAGGTGAAAGAGGCCTGGCGCCCGTCACTCGCTGCCGCAGAGGTGATGGTGTGGTCTGCCGGCTGGACGATCGGACCGTTCATCTCAGGGTGGATCCGCACCAAGCTCGGGTTCGGTCCCGGGTTCGGCGTGCTGTTCATCGCGATGCTGGTCTTGTACACGATGGGTATCGCCTACACATGGTTCGTCCTGCGGCCACTCGAGCGATCGGGCAAGACAGACGTCGACCACGCGTAGAAGATTCTCGCTTCGCTTGCAGCTGACAGCTGACAGCAATCAGCCAGAACCAGAGTCGGTTCGAGACCGCATGGCGTCTCGTTCTCGGGCCGCAGGGCGACAGCCTCCCGACAACAGAGAACCGGCGAGCGAAGCTCGCCACCCGTTTCCTCCCTAAGGGCGAAGGCCGAGTGTTGGGGGGGGCGTCAAGCTGTTGCTTGACGCCGGAGGGGGCCGTTCCCACCAACGGAGCCCACCCGCCGACCCCGGCGGCTCCGACGCAGCGGTACTTTCCCCCTCCCAGGCTGCACCTGGGCCCCCCTCCCCCCTTCGGGGTACTCCCCCCAACGCTTCGCTGGAGGGAGAAACAGACGCCCTTCGGGCTCCTGGGGGGACCAACACGCTCGCTTCGCGCGAAGCCGACAGCTTCCAGTCACCAGTCACCAGCAAGACGCGGC
>CAZQMF010000090.1:0-4901 GCA_964594235.1 uncultured Acidimicrobiia bacterium | reverse complement strand
GAGAAACCTACGTCGGCTGACGTCGTCACCCATACAAGGTTCCCTCCACAGAAGGTGCCACTATAACGCTATATCATCCGGCGTTGGATTGTCCTGATAGGGCCGAAAGTCCCAATCCGCCGACTCGATCGACGAGGATGGCCGGTGGCGGCTGGCTTTTCAGCGATGCTGATCGGACCGACTCGAGGAAAGGTACGAGGATCGCGGGCTCGAGTCCGAGCGCGCGACGGGCCATTTGTCGCGTGTCCTCGTCGTCGACGACGCGGTTGACGATCAGCCGGGGGGGAACGCCGATCCAGTCATGGACCATCGCGGCAGCTCGGACCATACCGGTGGGTCCAGCGTCACAGACAAGGACGGTGCTGCGCGCGTTTCGGATCACCGCTTCGTTGTGCGGCCACGGTCCGAGATCCGCGACGACGAGATCGAACGAGTCGAGTGATGCACGGATGAGCTCCCACCTGAGCGGATCGGCCAGGGGTCCCCCTTCGACACCTGCGAGGATCGACAGCGGACCAAGACGACGAACCGGGGGCGGCACTCCGTCGGCCCGAATCCCGTCCAATGCCTCGAAGAGGGTTGGATGGGGCCCGAGACCGAGCCGTATGCCGATGGACGGCGGATCGAGATCGACGAGAAGGGTCCGTTGTCGATCGGCGGCCCCGAACGCGAGCGCAAGGGCCATCTCCGTTCTCCCCGGCGCACTCCGAGGCCCGGTGACGACCACGAGCGTTCCTTCGTTGAGGATCGAGGACTCGACGACCGACAGGGCCTGCACGGCGCGAAAGAGACCGACCATCGATGTTGTCTCGGGGAGAATGATGTCGGCCCCGCCGCGCTGGAAGAGTTCCCGTCCGGGTTCGTCGCCGACCGGATGCAGGCCGAGCACCTTCACGCCCCTCCGGTGCCATGCCCTGACGTGCGTCGGGCTGATCCACGACGTCTCGGAGCCGACCACGACCACGTCAGGGGCTCGTCGGATCACTTCTTCGGGCTCGTAGGCCCTCGCTACAACACGGAGCCCCGCACCATCTCTGATGAACGCTACGAAGTCCTCTTCCCATGGGTGGGCGGTGAGCACCGTCGCGACCGACGCCCTCCTCACGCGAACTCCGCAGTCTCGATGTGAAAGAGCGCCACGGTGGTGGCCCCGACCGTGACGTGGTCGAGACCCACCGCCTCCAACTCACCTTCGAGTGTGGCGCCTCCGCTCGTGGTGAGGCGAACGCGCTGATGACGATCCTCCGCTTCGATCAGCAGGTCGCGGAGGGTCTGTCGCCGCCGCCGCATCACAACGGCTGCTTCCTGCTCCGCTTGCAGGATCCGGTCGTACTGGGAGCGAAGACGGTGGGTGATCTCCACCAAGTCGGGATGTCGAAGAGGATCCATGTACTCCTTTGAAGCAGTGGTAGCTTACGTAAACAAACGTAAGCCATCAATAGAGAGAGGCTCCGTTCTTTCGCGTTCTTCCCCAGGGCGGTACCCTTGGCTCGATGTCGATGTCTCGAATTCTCGGAGGCGTAGCTGTGGCGGCTGCGCTGTTGATCACCTCCTTGCCGGCGGGGGGCGTCGCGTATGCGCAAACCAAGAGCGATGTCGACAAAGCCCAGCAGGAGGCAAACAGTGCGAAGGGGACCTTGAGTGACGCCCAGAACGCGGCCAACTCAGCCGCGGCAACGAGGGACGCAATCGAGGCCGACCTGCTCGCACGACAGGATCAGGTGCAGCAGACGACGGCAGAACTTGATACCGTCGCCGCCGACGTGGCACGCCTCCGCGGGCAGATCGAGGATACGGAGCTGACCGTCGAGAACCTGAGGGACACGGCCGAAGAGCGCGCGGTAGAGGCGTACATGAATGGGTGGTCGACCGATATCGGCGTCCTTGCCCTCAATTCGAAGGCAACACAGCTCTTCATTCTCCAAGACGTCATCGAAACACAACGCAGTGACGACCTCGCGCAAATGAATGAGTTGACAATCCAGCGGCGCATCCTCGACGAGCTCCGTTCAGACCAGGAGACCGAGCAGTCGCGACTTCAAACACTTCAAGACGATCTGGTTGCGCAGGTGAGTGATCTCGAGGACCGCTTCATGCAAGCGGACGTCGAGCTTCGGGCCGCCTATCTCAAGGTCGACACTGCAGATCGGCAGTACAAGGCTGCCCTCAACTCGGTCTCTACCGCACAGAAGGCCTACGAGGACGCGCAACGCAAGATCCGCATCGGCTCTGGGGTGCAGCGCTGGCGCTCACTCGTGGCCGAGTACTTCCCTGCCGATCTCGTCGGGCAGGCCTTGGCGGTGATGCAGTGCGAGAGTGGCGGCAACCCCGACGCGGTGAATCGCTACTCGGGAGCGAGTGGGCTGTTCCAGTTCCTCAAGGGAACGTGGGCGATCTCGAGTTCGAGAGCTGGATTCGGCGGGTACAGCAGATTCGACCCGGAGGCCAGCATCGCGGCAGCGGCGTGGCTCGTCGACTACTCGATCAAGACGGGGCACTCGGGTGGGGCGTGGGGACATTGGTCCTGCAGGCCCTGAGCTCGGAGCAGACGTGGGCGATGTCTTTGAAGTGACCCCACTTCGTTGGGCCCATGGTGGGGAGACCGTTGGGAGGGTGGACGGCAAGACCGTGTTCATCGCGGATGCACTTCCCGGTGAACGAGTCCGGGCGCGAATGGTCGTTGACAAGCCCTCGTGGTCGAGGGCTGAGCTCGTCGAGGTGCTGGAGGTATCGCCCGGCCGTATCAGCCCTCCGTGTGGGGTGTTCGGCTCGTGCGGCGGCTGCCAGTGGCAGCACGTCGAGTACGCCACGCAGGCGTCTGCGAAGCGGCAGATCGTCACCGATCAGCTTCAGCACCTCGGGGGCATGACCGATCCACCGGTCCGGCAGACGGTGACGCCGGGACCCGTGTTCGGGTACCGGAATCGGATGACGTTCAAGGTCGACGGGGGCGCACCCGCCATGTACCGACGTCGTTCCCCCACCCATGTCGTCATTCCCGAGTGCTTGTTGCTCGTACCTCAGCTCGTGGAGCTCTACAGCCGACTGGGGGACATGAGCGGGGTGACTGAGTTCACACTCCGGGCGGGCGCGCGTACCGGCGACACATTGGTAGTGATCGACGGGCAGGTCCCCAGCCATGCGAGGTCGTGGGGCGCCTCGGTCGTACGGGGCTCTCGACCGCTGATCGGCCGGCCGTTTCTCTACGAGGAAGTCGCGGGCACTCGTCTTAGGGTTTCCGGACGAAGCTTCTTTCAGGTGAACACAGATGGTGCCGAGGCGTTGGTCGGGCTGGTGACCGAGGCGCTCGAGCCGAGCGTCGATGAAACGCTGCTGGATGGCTACGCAGGTGTCGGGTTGTTCGCGGCGACGATTGGTCGTGACGCTGGGCGAGTTGTCGCCGTCGAGTCGAACCGGCGTGCCATGGCGGACCTCATGGCGAATGTGGAGGGCATCGACACGCAGTTTGCCGGCACTCCTTTCGAAAAAGGGGTGAACGCCACCTGGGACGTCGCCGTCGTTGATCCTCCTCGAGCCGGTCTGGGAGCTAGGGGTGTCGAGGTTGTTACTTCTCCGAGGCCTCGGGCTGTCGCGTATGTGTCGTGTGACCCTGCATCGCTCGCGCGGGACGTGCGCCTCTTCGGGGCGGCCGGATACGAATGTAGGTGGATTGTTCCGGTCGACATGTTTCCTCAGACCTTTCATGTCGAGACGGTTGCCGCGTTCGTGCGACCCTGAACGTATAGTCAGTCAGCGATGCACGTCGACGCACTGATTCTCGCTGCAGGGCCTTCGACCCGATTCGGCAGCCCCAAGCAGCTCCACCCGTGGGGATCGTCGACGCTGCTGCAGCATGTGATCGAACTCGTGACCGAAACCGGGGTCGATGCGACCTGGGTGGTCATCGGAGCATCCGCCGAGCTGATCCTGGATGCGGTCGACTTCGGTGAAGCTGGGATCATTGAGAACCCCGAATGGGAAGAGGGGATCGCTTCCTCGATCAGGGTCGGCCTCGACGCCATTGCCCGTGCAGGAGATGCCGATGCGGCCCTGGTCGTTCTCGGTGACCAGCCCACGCTCGATCCGGACGTCGTTCGAAGTCTCCTCGATCGATATGAAGCGACAGGAGCGGCGGCAGTGGTGCCGAAGTATCGATACCAACGTGGGAATCCCGTCCTGATCGATCGATCGCTATGGTCGAGGGTCATGAGTCTCGAGGGAGACCAAGGAGCTCGCACGCTTCTTCAAGCTCACCCGGAGTGGGTAGAAGAGGTGTGGTTCTCTTCGTCGATGCCACCCGACATCGATACCGAACAGGATCTGGCCGAGCTGCGTCAGCATTGGGGAACCGTCGACGGGTAGAGTCTTGCGCGGCTCAGGAGGGGAGGACAGTGGCGTCGATCGATGAACTCGGTGGGATAAGCATCGCGTCCGCCCGAAGCCTCCGGAAGGCCCGGATACGGACCACGGAAGCCTTACTGAAACGGTGCGCTACTCGAAAGGGGCGTCGGGAACTCGCCGAAGAGGTCGGAAGGACCGAGGCGCGGATCGTTCAGTGGATGAACAGGGCCGACATCCTTCGGATCAAGGGGATCGGGGGAGAGTACGCCGACCTGCTCGAGAGCTGCGGCATATTCACGATCAGAGACCTGCGCAGGCGCAACGCGGCGTCGTTGATCCGCAAGATGACCGAGGTCAACGGCGACGGCAAGGTGGTTCGCCGCCTTCCCACCGAGAGCATGGTTGCTCGGTGGATCGCCCGGGCCGGCGAGATCGAACCGGTGAGCTCGGGGGGACTCGGGAAGAGTCCCCCTCAGCTCCGGGGGAAGGTCTAGGCGGCCGACGTCGTCGCCTTCTTTGCAACCGGCTTCTTCGCTGCCGGCTTCTTGGCTGCGGGCTTC
>CAZQMF010000089.1:0-5002 GCA_964594235.1 uncultured Acidimicrobiia bacterium | reverse complement strand
AGAGCAACTGCCTCCTAAGCAGTAGGTCGCAGGTTCGAATCCTGCCGCGGGCGCCGCGTCCACACTCGCTCCGATCATTCGCGAGCGACAACCAAAGCCTCGCTGGATACAGTGAGAATGCCGGTTGGAGGGAAGCAGTGGAGACCGCGGACATCGTCGTCGTAGGCGCAGGGATCATCGGCTCGTCGATCGCCTACCAGCTCGCCCGTCGAACCTCCGACACGATCATCGTCCTCGACAAGGGTGCCGGCCCTTCCGAAGGATCAACGGGCGCGTCCTCGGCCGTCATCCGAACCTTCTACACACAGCCCAAGGTCGTCAGGCTCGCCTTGGGCGGTCAGGAGGCGTACCGCAACTGGTCCGACTTCGTCGGCATCGCCGAACCGGCCGGCCAGTTCACCCGCACCGGTGTTCTCTGGATTCTCGGTTTCACGACCGCAACCGCGCAGGCGGCCGCCGACAGGCTCGCCTCGCAGGGTGTACGAGTATCCGTCCTCGGCGCCGACGACATCCACGAGCGTTTCCCCTCGGTCTCCACGTGTGACCTGCCATTCGACCTCACGGGCGAGACGATCCACGAGTGCCTCGACCTCGAGGCGGCCGTCTTCGAACACGACGGTGGATACGCAGATCCGACCGGCTCGAATCGTGATCTGGTCGAGGCCGCTCGCAGAGAAGGCGCCGACGTGCGTTTTCGATCCGCCGTTGCGAAGGTCCATATCGACGGAAGCAAGGTGACAGGTGTCCAGACCACCGATGGCACACGGATCGCTACGCGCCTGGTCGTCAACGCGGCCGGTCCATGGTGCAACCACCTCAACGCTCTCGCCGGTGTCGACACCGGCTGGCCACTCACCCCCACCCGCGTCCAGGTCGTTCACCGATCGATTGAAGGAGAGCTCGGATCGATCCCGGTCGTCGCCGACCACGACATCTACTTGCGGCCACACGGCAGTCAGATTCTCTTCGGGTCGGTGCTCCCCGAGGATGAACGCGAGATGGCTGATCCGGATGACTACCTGACCGCGGCCGACGCGGCGTTCAAGGACATCAAGATCCACGCCCTCCACCACCGCATCCCGGCACTCCCCCACCGAGGTGCGGTCGGCGGCATCGCGGGCCTCTACACGATGAACCCGCGAGACGTCCACCCCGTTCTTGGACCTACGGCACTCGACGGCTGGTGGGTCGCCAACGGGTTCAGCGGCCACGGGTTCAAGCTCGCACCGATGATCGGCTCGATGCTCGCAAAAGCGATCGCCGGTACCGAGGCACCATACGACACGGACGTGCCGCTCTCCTTCCTCGGGGTCGACCGCGAGCCACTGGCCGTCAACTACCGGGGAGTGCTCGCCTGATGCGCTACCTCACCGCGGCAGACCTTCGCAAAGCACTTCCGATGAAAGATGCTATCGCTGCCATGCGCGACGCGTTCAGAAAGGATCGAGAGACACCGCAACGAGTGCTTCTCGGCCAGTCGCTGTTCATGGCCGGCCGCGTCGGCGACCACACCGGCATCAAGGTCGTATCGATCACACCGGGCGACCCGGCGGGTATCGTCGTCATCTTCGATCGGAAGGGCCACACCGTTGGCGCCGTCGACGGCCCCACTCTCACCGCTATCCGAACCGGCGCAGCGGCGGGTCTCGCGACCGATCTCCTCGCAGCCGAAGACGCCTCCACCCTGGCGATGCTCGGTGCCGGCGCGATGGCACGCGACCAGATCGAGGCGGTTCGGGCGGTGCGCCCGATCGATCGCATCCTCGTGTGGTCCCGCAACGTCGAACGAGCAACACGCCTCGCCAAGCAGGTCGGGGGTATCCCCGTCGAACGGGCATCACAGGCCGTTCGGGAGGCAGACATCATCTCGACCGCCACACCGTCCCACGTACCGCTGTTTCGAGACGAGGCCGTTCCATCGTCCGTGCACATCAACGCCATTGGTGCGTTCACACCCGACATGGCCGAGATCCCGCCCGAGACCGTGCGACGTGCCTTCGTCGTGGTCGACGATGTCGCCGCAGCACGAGAAGAGGCGGGCGACCTCATCCAGGCAAAGCGAACGCCCGACGCGACCATCGGCGATCTCCTGGTGCGCGCCGTCAGAGCGCCCGTCACGCTCTTCAAGTCGGTGGGCATCGCAAGTCAGGACATCGCCGCGGCGACCCGTGCCCTCTCGACGGCCGAGCGCAATGACATCGGAACCCACCTGGAGTCGTAGTCTTGGATCAGGAGTAGCCACCGTGGACACCTACGATCGTCTTTCGTTCCTCGACTCTTCGTTCCTGGCGCTCGAGTCGCCCACCGCCCACATGCACGTTGCCGGTGTCGCACTCTTCGAAGGCGGGACACTCCGATCCGACGACGGCGGTATTGACATCGACAGGATCAGGACGTTCATCGGGTCCCGCCTCCACTACGTCCCCCGCTACCGGCAGAAGCTCGCGTGGATCCCCATCGAGAAGAACCCGATCTGGGTCGACGACCAGCACTTCAACCTGGACTACCACGTCCGTCATATCTCACTACCCAAGCCAGGCACCGAAACACAGCTGAAGGAGCTGTTCGGTCAGATCCTCGGCAGTCAACTCGACCGCAGCAAACCGCTGTGGCAGATGTGGATCGTCGAAGGCTGCGAAGGGAACCGTTTCGGCCTCGTTTTCAAGATCCACCACTGCATGCTCGACGGAGTGTCCGGTGTCGACCTGATGGGTGTCCTTCTCGGTCTCGAACCGAGCAGCGAGATCGAGCCGGCGCCGCCGTTCGAGCCTCGACCTGTTCCGAGCGGAGCGCAGCTCATCGCCGACGAGACGATTCGTAGGATCGCGCGGGCCGCGAATGCTGCGATTTCCCTACCCAAGATGATCGAGCACGGACGAACGCTCGTCTCGGACCTTGGAGCGCGAGCATCGGCGGTCGCCTACTCGCTCGCGTCGGGATGGCTGTCGGCCGCCTCCCGGACCCCCATCAACCAGCCGCTCGGACCCAACCGTCGGTTCGACTGGCTCACCCTGCCGCTCGACGACTTCAAGCACATCAAGAACGCGCTCGGCGGCACCGTCAACGACGCCGTTCTCGCAGTCGCGACCGGCGCCGTTCGGCGATACCTCATCGAGGATCGCGCATTCGATGTCACCGGCGTCGAATTCCGCGCAATGGTCCCGGTCAGCGTCCGCCCCAAGGACCGACGCGGAACACTCGGCAATCATGTAGCGATGTGGCTCCTCGACCTGCCAATCGACGTGCGGGACCCCATCGAACGGTTCGAGCTGATCAGACAACACACCGAGAAGCTCAAGGACACCAACCAGGCACTCGGGGCGTCGACGCTCGTCCAGATCAGCTCGGGCACCCCAATGACCCTCCTCCAGAGGGCAGCACGACTCGCAACCGGAATTCGCCCGTTCAACATGACGATCACGAACGTGCCGGGCCCCCAGTTCCCGATGTACCTGCTCGAGTCCCGGCTCATCGTCCAGTACCCGGCAGTGCCGCTGTGGGCCGGTCACAACCTCGGGATAGCTCTCTTCAGCTACGACGGAGACATCGCATGGGGTTTGCACGCCGACTGGGACGCGATGCCCGACCTCGACATGTTTGGCGACGCCATCCGCCGCTCGGAAGCTGAACTGCTCTCAGCCGCGGGAGCTCCCTAACCCCGTTCTTGCGTGAGTTCGCCTCGCATTTCACGGTTTCCTCACGCCAGAACGGGGTGTCAGTCTGCCCACGCCGACAGATCGAGCCGAGCAAAGAACGCCGAACGCGCAAGCACACGTGAAGCGCCGGCTGCCCTCGCAGCGTCGAGGACCTCGACGGACCGGTGGGGCCCGTACGCGACCACAGAGACACCCTCGGTGACTCCCGCTTTCACGATGGCCAAGGCGTCATCTCGTTCGAGATCCACGCACACGAGCGCCGCACCGCTGGCCGATCCGCGCCACCGGGCCGCACTCATCGATGCCACACTCGCGGCCTCCTCGATCCTCGACCAGTCGATCAGGTTCCGGGTCGCAACGAGCACGGCGGGTCGCGTGATTGCCGCTGCCTTCTTCGCACCCCACGCCATGTGCGCCGCCCACACGTCATCCCCGAGAAGGCGCGTGGACGCCGGGGCCAGGTCGTACACGTCACCCGGTAGGGCTCGCGACACTGTCTCGTCCCGCTCCGGTTCTTGGACTCCGTCCGCGGCCAGTGCCTCCGTTGGGAACCGCATCGCCTCTTGGAAGACCTCGAGCGGACCGCGACGCTGGGCACCGAAAGGAAGGTCGAACAGGCTCGTCAGTGACGCTCGCAGCCACGCCTCTCCCTCGGCGAGCGAGGTCAGCACCCTCTTGGAGTGCGCCCACCCGCGCTCGGTGCAGCGTTGCAGCACGTACGGACGGTAGGCATCGACAAAGCGATCGACGAGGTCGTTCACCCCTGGAACACCTCGACGACCATCAACCCGAGCGGACCGTCCACAACACCGATCCCCACCTTCGTGAAGCCGGATCTGAGGATGTTCTCGCGATGGCCGGGGCTGGCCATGAGTCCCTCGTGGACTGCCCTCGAGGTCGGAGCAAGTGCCAGGTTCTCACCGATCACATGATATGGGATGCCGGCGGCGTCGACCCTGTCGACCACCGTGCCGGAAACCGGCGAGTCGTGGCTGAAGAACCCGCGTTCGTACATCTCCCTTGCGTAGGCCTGAGCGACGTCGGCGAGCGGCTGCGACCATGCAAGCGGATCGGCCCCTTCCTCGAGTCGCGAGCGGTTGACCAGATCGAAGATCGTCGACGCGGCCTTCGGGTCCTCGGTCAATTCGTCGGGCCGGGCGACAGGGATCTCCAGTGACTGTCCCTCTTCGAGGATCACCTCGTTGCCACCGACGAGATCCTTCAGATTCAGAAGCGACTCGAGGACTCTGTCGCCCGCGACTGCATGAAACACGGTCTGCGCGGGCGTGTCGGGATCGGTGAGGTAATGGACGACGTTCGAGTCTTCGAGGCGTCCGGCGACCGAC
>CAZQMF010000088.1:0-5017 GCA_964594235.1 uncultured Acidimicrobiia bacterium | reverse complement strand
GGCGGTCTCGGGTTTTCGGTCATCGGTAGGACGCTCGCCGAGGGCCTCGCTTACGGTCGCGGTCTTGCCGAGAACTGAAGACTGAAGACTGATGACAGCCGAAGCCCCTCGGGCTTCGGCTCAGGGATTCGCCCACAGGGTGACGGTTGTACCGTCTGCGGCCGCTCCGGCCGCAGGGTCCTGCTTCCAAACGACCCCGGTTCGACGGGCGGCATCGTTCGGGTCCGCCTCGGCTTGGGTAATGACCTTGACGCCAACGCCGATGTCCTCCAGGTCTTGTACCGCTTGCCCGAGGGGGAAGCCAACGAGAGAGGGTATTACGGAACCCGGTTCCGGCCCAGCGACGGTCAGCGTCACGGAGCTGCCGGATTCGGCAGGGAAACCCCCCGACGGTGCCTGGTTGAACACGGTTCCCTGGGCGAGTGACCCGCCGTCCTTCCACTCGATTCGGTTCCCAAAGCCGGCCGTGGTGAGGGCCTCTACAGCAGAGCCCAGGTCCATGCCGATCACATCTGGGACGGCGGAGGCCCCGGCTTCGACTACCCCGGCCGGGTTGTGGACGGGGCAGACGACCGTGGGAACCTGGTCGGCGGGAACGCGAATCCTGGCGACGTGGGATCGCGGGCAGTATGGGCCGGCGAGGAACCCGGTTGAGAGATCGATTTCGACGCTGACCATCCCATCGGTGTCGGCTTCGGCCAGCTGCCCGTATGGTGTTCCGCCCAGAGCGACAGAGGCGAATCGTGACCAGATTTGGGCCGGCCAGGTCCCTCCAGTGATCGTGAATGGGGTGTTCGGCGGTTCCATCGGTATCTGGCCCTCCGCATAGCCCACCCACACGGCCGCGGAGAGCTCGGGTGTGTACCCGACGAACCAGGCATCTCGATGTTCCTGCGAAGTGCCGGTCTTGCCGGCGATGGGCCGTCCGATCTTGGCCTGTTGGCCTGTCCCGCGACGGACGGTCTCAGTGAGCGCCGCCGTCACCTGCTGTGCAACATCACCGGCCATCGCTTGGGTGACGATCGGAACCGGCTCCCAGATGTTCACCCCTTCGTTGGTATCGATAGCGGTGACGAAGATCGGGTCCACGTGAACCCCGTCATATGCGAAGGTTCCGTACGCCGATGCCATGTCCAACGGGGAAACCTCTTGCGCGCCAAGTACGAGCGAGGGATACGGTTGCAGGTCGCTGGTGATACCGGCGGCTTCCGCAACGTCGACGACATGCTGGGCGCCGACTGCTCGAGCGACCTGCGCATAGACCACGTTGACACTGAAGACGGTTCCCTCGAGGAGCGTCAGGTCGGGGAATGTGGCACCGTCATAGTTCTCCACCGACCAGGGACCCGAATCAGTCTGGACCGTGATTGATTGACCCCCCTTGAACACCGAATCGAGCGAGAAGCCATCTTCGAGTGCGGCTGCCAGCGCAAACGGTTTGAATGACGAACCGGCCTGTCTACGACCCTGGACGGCGAGGTTGAACTGGGCGTGAGTGTTGTCGGGATCGTAGAAGTCCTTCCCCCCAACGAGTGCGACAACATGGCCTGTTCGCGGATCGATGGCGGCGAGCGCAGCGTCCGGTGTGGCATCCTTCAGAACGTCGTTGATGGCCGAGTGGGCTGCCTCCTGGGCAATAGGATCGAGCGTGGTATAGATGCGTAGTCCACCTCTGAAGAGCGCGTTGTAGCGGTCCTGAGCCGTGGCTCCGATCGTCGGGTCGTCCAGGAGCAGCCGCTTGACCTCTTCGGTGAAGTAGGGGTAGCGATCGTGGTTGTTCGTGTCCCGTGGCCGAAGGGTGAGAGGCTCCTGGTCGGCGGCCCTGGCTTCATCCTCGGAGAGCGAGCCCAACTCGACCATCTTGTTGAGGACCACTCGTCGTCTGGCAAGCGCCGCCTCTGGATGGCGGTACGGATCTGTGTCGGACGGGGATTGGATGAGTCCTGCAAGGAGTGCCGACTCTCCAACTGTGAGCTGGGACGGGGCCTTTCCGAAGAAGTGGGCGGTCGCCGTACCGACGCCGTAGGCACCGTCCCCGAAGTAGACCGTATTCAGGTACCGTTCGAGAATCTGCTTCTTGGTGAGGGTCTTTTCGAGACGAAGGGCCAGAGCGGCCTCGGTGAGCTTGCGCTGCACGGTCACCTCGGGCGTCAGGATGACATTCTTGACATACTGCTGCGTAATCGTCGAGGCGCCTGCGACAACGCCCCCGGAGTCCAGATTGTCGACGATCGCTCGCGCGAGCGCGCGCAGATCGACACCTGCATGTGTCCAGAAACGTTCGTCTTCGATCCCGACGACAGCGTTGATCAACGAATCAGGAAGCTCGTCGTAGGTGACCAGTGCCCGGTCCTCCTCAGCGTGCCACTGGGCGAGGACACTGCCATCCGAGGCATACACGACCGTTGTGAGGCCCCGGGTTCCGAGCCCGGGGTCTTGGATGGGTGCGATGGCACACGACGCGACAGCGAGGGAGAGTCCGATGAGGAATGGCAGGCAGCGTCTCATGAGTTCGGGGCTCGCCAGCGCGACGAGCCTTCGACTACCAGGGTACTGACTGCGGCCTACAACTCTGGCATTTGAGGACGGCCCACTAACCTCGGCACATGCTCGACCAACTCCTTCGGGGAACCGAACGGGTCGTGACCGAGGAGGCCTTGAAGGAGCGCCTCGACCGGGGCCGGCCGCTTCGGGTCAAGCTCGGTGTCGATCCCACCGCGCCCGCCATCACTCTCGGGTGGGCAGTGGTGCTTCGCAAGCTTCGGCAGTTCCAGGAGCTCGGCCACACTGCGGTGCTGATCATCGGCGATTTCACCGCTCAGGTCGGCGACCCGTCGGGCAAGAGCGAAACTCGACCGCGGCTTTCGGTGGAGGAAGTAAATGGGTACGTCGAGCGGATCCTCGATGAGTTCGCCACGATTCTCCTTCCCGAGCCGTTGGAGGTCAGGCGCAACTCGGAGTGGCTGGCCGATCTGGATATGGCGAAGATCCTCGAGCTCACGTCGCAGGTGACCGTGGCACAGATGCTCGAGCGGAGTGACTTCGCACAGCGGTATCACAACCAGGCGCCGATCTCCCTGATGGAGTTCCTGTACCCGCTGCTTCAAGGAATGGACTCGGTCGCCGTCGAAGCGGACGTCGAGCTGGGAGGTTCGGATCAGCTCTGGAACCTGATGATGGGCCGGGTGCTCCAGGAGCGCTCCGGTCAGGAGGCTCAGATCCCTTTCACCATGCCACTGCTCATTGGGACGGATGGTGTCCAGAAGATGTCGCAGTCGCTCGGCAACTACATAGCAATCGATGATGAACCCGGCGATATGTTCGGCAAGGTGATGAGCATTCCGGACGAGCAGATCGTGCCTTACTTCGAGCTCTGCACCGACGTGCCCCCGACGGAGGTCTCCCGCCTCGACGCGGGTCTCTCGGCCGGAACCCTGCATCCGGCCGACACGAAGCGGCGCCTGGCACGAACAATCGTGGACATCTATCACGGCCAGGGGAGCGGGTCAGCAGCGGAGCGGGGCTTCGACCAGGTGTTCAAGGAGCACCGGCCACCCGAAGACGTGCCGGAGTTCATCCTCCCTGCAGGAGATCTCATCTACCTCCCTGCGCTGCTGAAGAGCGCAGGTCTCGTCGGCTCGTCCTCGGAGGCGAGGCGTCTGATCGACCAGGCTGGCGTGAAGCTCGACGGTGAGACGGTGCATGTCCTCGAGGTGAGCCGTGACGTCCTGAAGGGAACGACGATCCAGGTCGGAAAGCGCCGGTTCGTCAAACTGCTCGGTTGAACCCATCGACAATCGCTCGAACCAGGCGCGACCGCCCGATCGTCGCGAGTGAGACATGGCCGCCGGGCTCCCATCGAAGCTCCGAACCGGACCAATGCCTGTGTAGGGACTCGACGGCGGACGCAGGGATGTAGCCGTCACCGCGCGCAGCGACGATGATCGCGAGATCGGGCCGGACGGGGGGAGGGAGGGCGAGAACGGAGATGCGATCGAGAATGTCGGCCAACTCGGATCGCGAGCATGCGAGAGAGCTCCAGTCGACGAAGGCAGACAGGAGGCCCTCGGTGAAGACGACCGCAGGCGAGGGAGAAGGAGCCAACGGAACAGCGACGATGGGATACGGGTGGGTGGCAGCAACGAGCGCAGCAATGTTTCCACCCATGGAGTACCCGGACACGCCGGCAATCCCGTCATGCTCGACTCCGAGAAGAAGCCCGTGTGCCTCTTGAACGGCGGCCGAACCCATCGTCAGAAGCTCGCCTACGGTTCGGACCGGTGGAGACTCCTGGTGAACCCGACGTGCCCCGTAGTAGGGATTCTCCAGCAGGAGCGACCCTATACCTTCGGCCGCGAGCCTCCGAGCAAGGGGCGCTCTGCGGTCATAGCCCTCCTCGTTTGAGGCGGCAAGCAGAAGACAGAGACCCCGCGATTTCTCCGGTCGGTACCACCGGACATGGCCGATGGCGGCCCGGGGTGGCAGCGGGGCGGGAGAAGAGAAGGTCCCGTCGAGCACCTCGAGCGATTCCTTCCGGGTGGTGGAGAGCCACTCGATGTCGATGGGGTTCACTGTTGAGGATGCAGCCGGAAGGTCGCCCCACCCGTCGGGGAAGATGCGGGTGCGAGCCCTCGTCATGAGTAGTGAAGCGAGCCTGTCGAGCCAGTGCACGCGACCGATCCTATGTGTTTTGGACTTCGTGGGTGAATGCGTTACAGTTCTCGCTCCCGGGCCTCGGCGCGGGAGCGCGTCCGCCGGACGCGCCGTACTCTGGTACAATGAGCGGTCCAGGTCACCATGCCTGGACCTCCGGGCTCCTTGACAACTGAACAGCGTGCCATAGTAAGTCAGTAATCCATCCTCAGGGATGGACGTACTCCAGCGTGTCTCGGGTTGTCAAGCCGGGACACAATGTGGAGCAATCTCTCTGACAGGTCAAGGGAACGCCTTTCGAGGCGATCTCGTATCTGTACGTTGGAGAGTTTGATCCTGGCTCAGGACGAACGCTGGCGGCGCG
>CAZQMF010000087.1:0-5029 GCA_964594235.1 uncultured Acidimicrobiia bacterium | reverse complement strand
GAACGAACCTCGATCACCGACGTCGTCACCGACGTCTCCGGTGTCTTGGCCGCGACCCTCCAACCCGAGTCGGTCGCCATCTGGACCCGTAACGATCCCGTGACGGCGATCAGACAGGATCACACGAGATGAAGCTCCTTCGTTGGATCGGGCTCGTGCTGCTGGTGGCGGTGGCAATCGCAGTCGCGCTGGTCCCGTACCTCTTCGACAATCAACCTGTCACGGCCGGCGCCATCGTCAACACCACGTCCCTCTGGTACATCGTCCCCGGTCTCGTTGTGATGGCGAAACGGCCGTGGCACCAGGTCGGCTGGCTGCTGATCCTGCTCAGTCTCGGCCTAGCCACAACCAGTCTCCCGCCGACGGCATCGCGACTCGATCCTGCCTGGTACCCGTGGCTCACCTGGATCACCATCTGGGGAGGGAGGTTCCTCTTTCTGTCCGTGGCGGCGCTACTCGTGGCCTTTCCCGATGGACTCTCCGCCCGATCCGAGCGAGACCGGCGGATTGGGCACAGGATCATCGACACGATGGCGGTGCTGACCGTGCTGTCGGCCTTGACCAGCCCTGTGGAAGGCGCCACCTGGGAAAACACTCCGGTTTCGTTTGCCAATCCCCTTGGCGTTCGGTTCCTACCGACAATCGTCAGCGACCTTGCGTATATCCCGGTCTTCCTGATCCTTGTCGGGTGCGTGGTGTGGCTGTGGCGTCGTCGGCGCCGTGTCGAAGGTGAAGAACGTCGCCGCTACACGCTGATTCTCTATGCGTTCTCGCTGCTGGTGGCGAGTCTCGTGGTCGGGATCAGCCTGTGGAGTTTCGTCGGAGACATCGCCTACTTGGGCGCCGTGATCGGTTGGATCGCGCTTCCGATCGCATTTGCCTACGCGGTCCTCCGCCACGGTCTTTACGGGGTCGACAAGCTCGTCAGACGGACAGCCAGCTACGGTCTGCTGGCGATCCTGGTCGCCGCCGTCTACGCCATCCCCGTCATCCTGCTCCCGCGCCTCCTCGGCGAGTCCAGCGACCTGATCATCGCCGGCTCCACCCTCGCCGCAGCCGCCGTCTTCAACCCCGCACGCAAACGCATCCAAACGGTGATCGACCGGCGTTTCAACCGGACCCGCTACGACATGGAACACCAACTCGACGACCTCGGCCGCCGACTCGGGGAACGAACCTTGATCACCGACGTCGTCACGGACGTTTCCGGTGTTCTCGCAGCGACCCTCCAACCCGAGTCGGTCGCCATCTGGACCAGACAACCGTAACGATCCCGGCTCCTAGGCGCGGCGCAACACAGAGTTGGCCGCGTGGAAGCCCGCCATGCCATGGACCCCAGGCCCCGGTGGCGTCGACGACGAGCACAGGTACAGGCCATCGGCCAGGCAGTAAGGATCGATAGCCGGTCTCGGTCGAAGTATCGCCCGCAGCCGGTCGGTACGACCACCGGCGATGTCCCCACCGACCAGATTCGGATTCCACCGCTCCAGCTTGCTCGGGGTCATGACGTGGCGGTCGAGAATGAGGTCACGGAACCCCGGCGCGAATCGTTCGATCTGGCGTTCGATCGCCTCGGACATGTCGACCTCGGAACCGTTGGGAACCCTGCAGTACGCCCAGAGCACATGACGACCTTCGGGTGCGCGGCTCGGATCGGCCACGGTCGGCTGAGCAGCGATGATGAACGGATGCTCCGGTGGGCGCCCCTCCCATACAGCGGTCTCCGCGGCGGCGATCTCCTCTGCCGTTCCACCGATGTGCAGCGTGCCTGCTCGTCGGGACGGCTCCGACTCCCACGGGATCGGCCCGGCCAGGGCGAAGTCCATCTTGAAGACCCCGGGACCGTGCTCGTACGTGGCGAAGCGCTGACGAAGCCGGTCCGAGAGGCGGTCGCCGGCGATCCGGGCGGCGGCCTCCGGAGACGTGTCGAACAGCACGGTGCCATCGAGATCGGACAAATCGGTGACCTCCATCCCGGTAGCGATTTCACCGCCGACGGAGACGAGGTAGGAGGCGAGGCTGTCGACGATCGACTGTGAGCCGCCTCCAGCGACCGGCCACCCCCCACGGTGCGCGCATGCGACGAGTGCTACACCGACCGCCGTGTTGGCGAGCCGGTCCATTGGCATCGGCGCGTGAGCTGCAAGGCCCGCGAACAGTGCCCGTGCCTCGTCCGTGCGGACTCCACGCAGCACCCATGAGATCGGCTGCAACGCTGTGAGGCCGAACACGCCGAGCCGAATGGGGTGGCGGGGCACTTGTGCGAGAGGACCGAGGATGAATGGCTCGAGATCGGCCCAGTGCTCGACGACCTGTCCGACCATGCGGCGGTAGGTCCGCCCGTCTTCCTTGAGGCCTTCCACGGTCTCATCGAGCGACCGATAGACGGCTGCCGCCCGGCCACCGTCGAGCGGATGGGCGAGGGGGATATCGGGTTGAGCCCATACAAGCCCGTGATCACTCAGCGGAAGTGACGCAAAGAACGGTGATGCCGCGCCAAACGGATGGACGCCGGCACCGATGTCGTGGATGAACCCTGGCAGCGTGACCGCTTCGGAGCGTGCAGCCCCACCGATGGTTTCGGCACGCTCGAGAACGGTCACCGACCAGCCCGCATGCCGCAAGGCGATCGCGGCGGACAGTCCGTTGGGACCCGCTCCAACCACGTAGGCCATACTCATGGTTCGGACCTCACCACTGCACCAACCGCCAGAGTTCCGGTTCCCAGGCATCTGGTCCGGTCAGACTCGCGAAGATCTCGGTTGCCTCCAATGACTCGGCCTGTGACTCCTGCAACTCTCCGGCAGCCTTGTGGAGCCCGGCCAGACGGTCGTGAAGGGCAGCCTGGCGATGACGGTCGCCGACCTCGACGGCGAGCATGAGAGCGTCGCGCGCCAGGGCAAGGGCTCCGTCGAGATCCCCAGCCCGGCCGATACGATCGCTGAGGTTGTTGAGGGCCGCCATTCGAAGGTGAGGATCATCTCCGGCGGCGGCCGCGGCCTCTTCGAGGTGCGCCCGGGCATCGACATCGTCTGAGACGACGATCCCCAGCACGTTGTGAGCACGCGACCGTTCATCGGGGTCAACTGCCTCATCCAGCGATCTCTTGGCGAGCTCGAGCGCCCGTTCCGCGTCCCCTTCGCGCCAAGCGAGAAGGCTCCAGTCCGCATACAGTGCCGATGGTTTCGGGTGATCGGATTCGGCGAGAGAGAAGTGGTAGTGGGCGGCCTCCCATCTTCCCAGTCTTCGATGGAGGTCGCCAAGCCGGTGCTCGACCAGTGCCAGACGGGTGCCGGTCGACAGTCGAGCGGCGCTCTCGTACTCGACGAGCGCTTCGGCGAAGCGACCACCGAACACGGCAAGATCTCCGATCTCACCGTGCAGCCTGCTCGCATCAGTGTGTCCCGAGGCGAGCGCAGCCCTGAACGCCTGCTCGGCCTCCTCGTGGGCATAGACCTCGCGTGCTGCCTCGCCTGCGAGGACGAACCAGTCCGCAGCTCGATGCTGCTCGTCCGCAGCGCTGAAGTGCCGGGCGATCTCGAACGTGGTTGCGAGCTCGGTCGATGCCGCGGAACGAGCGAGTGCCTCTGCGATCCGGCGGTGGAGGATCTTGCGGCGAACCTGGGTGGAGCTCTCGAGCACGGTGTCCGCTAGGAGCGGATGCTCGATCTCGACGTCGCCCGAGTCGTGACCCTCGCGCAGCATGCGCCGCTCCAGCAGCGTGTCCACGGCGTCGAGTACCTCCGTCTCACTCCGGCCACTGACATCCCTTATGAGGTCGAACGACGACGGCCGTCCGATTGCCGCAACGGCCGTCAACACCTGTCGTGGCAGCGTCGGAAGATCATCGACCCTGCGAAGCAACAACGATCTGACCTGTGGCGGGATGTCGCCGGCCGGATCCGGGCCGGCATCGAGGAAGGCAACGACGAACAGGGGAACGCCCGCAGTCACCCGGTACAGCTCTGTCGAGTCGATTCGCTCGTTGCCTTCCGCGAGAGCGTCCACTGCGGCTCGGTCGAGCGGTCCAAGTTCGATCGGCTCGATCGGCCGACCCCTCGGCATCTCGAAGATGTCGACCAGCTCGTTGTTTGTCATCACCTCGTCACTTCGGAAGGCGACCACGATCGAGCTTCGTAGCTCGTCGACGGCCCTGGCCAGCACCTGCGCCGACGCACTATCACACCACTGGGCATCGTCGACGATGATGACCGCGTGTGCGGCGCCGAGCAGCCTGACCGCGGCATCAGCCAACCGGCGACCTTCCGTCGGATCTGTGCCGAGCGTAGGTGCGAAACGATCTGGTACCAGGCGTCCAATCTCCGACCTGGCCCACCCAGGAAGGTCCTCGCCGTCGACGATCCGTAGGGCCTGCTTCAACAACTCCTGCAGAAGACCGAACCCGACGTCTCGATAGGAAGGTCTGGCGCGGGCAACGAGTGCGGGTCGATGCTCTTGGGCAAGAGACGAGGCGAGTTCGTCGAGGAGTCGAGTTCGTCCGATGCCGGTCACCCCTTTGACGGCGACATGAACCCCCGTATCGACCGCCAGTCTCAGTCGTTCCCACTCGCCGGATCGTCCAACGAGCGCGGGCGGTGCGGGCGGAATCACGGACGCAACAACCTTCGTCTCCCTCGGTCGACTCGGCGCACGCGGCAGGTCCTCATCGAGGATCGCTTCATACAGTTCGGTTGTCTCCTCCAAAGGAGTCACACCGAGCTCATCCTGAAGCATGCCGACGCACTCGCGATACACCTCCACGCTGCCGGCTCGATCACCGGTCCACGCTCGAAGGAGCATGAGACGTCGGTAGGTCGGCTCGTGGAGCGGATCTATCCGGAGCCGGCGACGGAGCGTCACCGTGGCTGCGTCGAAGTCGCCCCGGGCGGTCTCGGCGTCGGCCAGCCGATCCATCAACATGGCGGTTGTCGCCCGGATGCGGTCTGACGTGCCCTGAACCCAATCGTCGAACAGGAACGATCCCGTCACGTGGAATCCCTCCATGAACTCACCGCGGACGATACGAAGT
>CAZQMF010000086.1:0-5087 GCA_964594235.1 uncultured Acidimicrobiia bacterium | reverse complement strand
TCGTCGTGGTCGTCTCCGCGCTCGTCGTGAACGTCCATTGGAGGACCACGACGAAGTCCAGCTTCGAGAAGTCGGCGAGCGGAATCGCGGTCGTGATGATCCGTTGAGCCTCCGGCCGGGCGTCCTCCGCAACCCTGGCGACTTTGATTCCGACCGGGTAGCGCTCACTGCCTGCGGTCCGCAACAGGTAGCCGCTGAGCACCGGTTCGGAGGCGTCGAGCACCTCGAAGTCGAGATCCCCGGAGCCCCTCCCCCGAAGAACGCCGCTTTCGTTGGTCTGTGACTTGACCTGGACCCCGTCCGCCGATGGCGAAATGATGGGGACAACGGTCGCCGAGACGGCGGTCACACTCGTGACGATTCCGACGAGGGCGCCCGTGTCGTCCACGACGGGGTTGCCGACGAGCACACCGTGGTCGGTTCCGCGGTCGATCTGGAAACTGTCATCGAAGTTGTCGCCGCGGGCGATGACCCGCGCTGCAACAGTCGGGATGCTCTCCTCTGCCGGTTTCAGGCCGAGGATCCGATTGAGTGCGTCGACTTCGGCTTCGAGTGTTGCCACCTGGTCAAGCCTGGACTCGAGTTCGGAGATGCGCAGCTGAAGCTGCTTGTTCGCGTCGCGCAAACCCGCAGCATGGGCGATACCGTCGACGAGATCGACGATAGGGTCGACGACCGCGGTCGCAGCCTTCTGAACCGGTGCGAAGACGCTCTGCATTCCGCTTCGAAGCGTCCCCGTTGCGCCCCCACCTGAGCTCCGGATATCCAAGGTCATCAACGCAAACGACAGTATGACCAGGATGACGAGAAACGAGGTCGCGCGGTCGGGTTGGTCGTTCATGGTCTGAACGCCATCTCGTCACCTCACGGTCGACTCGAAGAGATCAACACTCCCTGCAAGGCGTCGAAGTCTTCCAAGCACCGACCTGACCCCAGCACGACCGATTGAAGCGGACGATCAGCCGAAACGATCGGCATGCCTGTCTCGTGTGCGAGTCGCTCATCGATACCTCGCAAGAGCCCGCCACCTCCCGTCACCACGATTCCCCTCTCGATGATGTCCGCTGAGAGCTCCGGCGGTGTCTTGTCGAGCGTGTACTTGACCGCGTCGACGATCTGCTGCACCGGCTCCTCTATGGCCTCACGTACCTCCGGACTGGTGAGCACGATCGTCTTTGGAAGTCCCGACAGGAGATCGCGACCACGCACCTCGGCCGCAGGCTCGTCCTCATAGGGGAACGCCGAACCGATAGCCATCTTGATCTGCTCGGCCGTCCGCTCGCCGAGAAGGAGGTTGTACTCCTTCTTCACCCACTCGATGATTGCTTCGTCGAGCTCGTCGCCACCGATACGGATGCTTCGTGATTCGACGATGCCACCGAGGGAAATGACGGCGACTTCCGTGGTCCCGCCACCGATGTCGACGACCATCGAGCCTGATGGCTCGCCGACAGGCAACCCCGTGCCGATCGCCGCCGCCATCGGCTCCTCTATGGTGTAGGCCCGTCGAGCACCCGCATGGTATGCCGCCTCTTCTACGGCCCGTCGCTCGACCGGCGTGATCCCTGACGGTACGCAGATGACGATCCTGGGTTTGGCCCACTTGCGTTTGTGCACCTTGTGGATGAAGTAGCGGAGCATCTTCTCGGTGATGTCGAAGTCTGCGATAACCCCGTCGCGAAGGGGACGGATGGCCCTGATATAGGACGGGGTACGGCCGATCATCCGCTTTGCCTCCATGCCAACCGCGAGCGCCCGATTGGTGCGCACGTTGATGGCCACGACAGAGGGCTCGTTGAGCACGATACCGACGCCACGCACGTACACCAACGTGTTGGCGGTACCAAGGTCAATCGCCATGTCTTGACCTGCGAATGAAAAAAACGGCTCAGCCAATGAGAACGGCCTCGGGATCGGGACTGGAATAGCTTAGTTGACTGCGTCTCCGACGAAAGAGCCGGACGTGGCTGTCTCGGACGGCTTGGTGAAGCTACCCGAAGAACAGCGCGAGTTCGCGGGTCGCGCTCTCCAGCGAGTCGGATCCGTGAACGATATTCTGCGTGACGATCAGACCGAAGTCGCCACGAATCGTTCCCGGAGCGGCCTTCTTCGGATCTGTTGCGCCCATGAGCTCCCGGGCAACCGCAACGGCACCTTCACCCGACCACTCCATCGCGACGACCGGCCCTGATGTGATGAACGCAAGCAGCTCTGGGAAGAACGGTTTGTCGATGTGTTCTGCGTAGTGCCTACGAGCGAGACCCTCGTCGATTACGAGCTGCCGGATCGTTTCGAGCGCGAGCCCTTTGCGCTCGAAACGCGCGATCACCTCGCCGATGAGGCCTCTCGCCACACCGTCGGGCTTCACCATCACGAATGTGCGTTCCATGTCGCCGTCCTTTCTTTGGTGCCGATATCTCTCAAAACGGGTCGCGCCTCCCCTGCCACGTAGAGCGATCCGGTGGTGATCAGAGCTTCGTCCGGTCGGGTGATACGGAGCGCTTGCCTGACGGCGGCCTCCACGCCATCAACCACGTGGATCTCGATGTCCGGGCCGAGCCGTTCCCGGGCAACATCGGCGAGCGTTGCTGGATCAACGGACCGGCTGCTCTCCGGCGCTGTCACGACCAGCCTGTCCGCTATCCCCCTGAGGTGGTTGAACATCCCTTCCAGATCCTTGTCGCCGAGCACACCGAACACGACCGTCCACGACAACGAGGGGAACTCCTCTCCCAGGGCACTCGCCAACACCCCCATTCCTTCTTCGTTGTGGGATCCGTCGACGATCAGCAGTGGCCCGCGGCCCAGCACTTCGAGTCGGCCGGGGGAACTCGCGGCTGCCACCCCTTCGCGCAGGGCGTCGTGATCGAGCGGTCTCCCGAGAAGTGACTCGATCGCGGCGATCGCGACTGCGAGGTTCCGGGTTTGATATCGCCCGTGAACAGGAAGCATCAGATCCTCATACGTCTCGTACACCCCGTCGACATCGACGATCCACCCACCAACCGCCATGGTGGCATCGCGGACACGGAAGTCTCGATCGTACCTCCAGCGCTGCACCCCCAGGGTGTCCGTGACGCGCTGCGCCTCCACCTCGGCATCATCAGGCAGTGGACCTGTGACCAGCACGCAGCCGGGCTTGACAATGCCGAGTTTCTCTCGTGCGATCTCCGCGATCGTCGAACCGAGAACGTTCATGTGCTCTTTCGAGATCCCGGTGACGACGGCGACCGTCGCGTCGGCTGCGTTCGTGGCGTCGAGCCGTCCGCCCAGGCCCACTTCCACCACGCCGACGTCAACCGCCCTCTCCGCGAACCAGGCGAACGCCATCGCGGCGGTGAGCTCGAAGTACGTCGGCCGGTCGCCGGTGTGCTGCTCGAGGAGATCGGCGTAGGGAGCCACGTCAGCGACCGCTTCCGCAAACGCCTCGGGAGTCGCGTGATGCCCGTTGACACCGAGACGCTCCTCGACGCGCTCGAGGTGCGGCGACGTGAAGGAGCCGACCGCCAGTCCGTGTGCCGACACGATCGACGAGGCAATACGAGAGGTCGACGTCTTGCCGTTGCTGCCCGTGATGTGAATGATCGGGTAGGCACTCTGAGGATTGGCCATGTAGTCCAGCAGCACGCGCGTTCGTTCGAGCCCCGGCCGCATACCGAGCCCGATGTGTCGATCGAGGAAGGCGACCGCCTCGTCGTAGTCCGTGGCGACCCCGCTTCAGCCGCCCAGCTCTTCGAGCTGGACCACGAGCTTGTCCAACCGTCGCCGGAGGTCGTCCCGCTTGGTCGCTTCCTTCTCGACGACGGAGGCGGGTGCCTTCGCTCGGAAGTCATCGTTTGAGAGTTTCCCCTCGACCGTGGACAGATCCTTCTGGATCTTGTCGATCGAGCGCTCGAGCCTGGTCCGCTCGGCATCGACGTCGATGAGGCCTGCAAGCGGGATGAATCCTTGAACCGTTCCGGCCACGAGGCGCGCATATCCGGCAACGTCGCTCGGCGGTGCCTCGAAACGGGTCTCGCAGAGGGCGAGAGACCGCAGTTGTTCCTCCCACCAGCCGCCGCGGAATCGCTCCGCATCACTGACGGTAACGGTGAGTGGCGTGCGCGGAGGCAGGCCATGCTCTGCGCGAAATCGACGAATCCCTGTCACCAGTTCCTGCAGCGTCTCTATCCCTTCAGGGGACTGATAGGGAGGAACGACCGGCCACGACGAACCCGCGAGAAGTCCGTCCCCCTGCTTGAGTTCGTTCCACAATTCCTCGGTGACGAAGGGAATCGCCGGGTGGAACAGCTTCAGGAGATCTCGCATCAGAACGGCGAGCACCTGGCGGGTGCCCTCTGCTCTCTCTGCATCCCGTAGTGGGGACTTGGCCATCTCCACGTACCAATCGAACGCCTCCGACCACGCGAAGTTGTAGAGCAGGCCGTACGCATCGGCCAGCCTGTACTCGTCGCAGAGCTCATCGAACCTGCCGGCCACTTCACCGAGCCTTGAGAGGATCCAACGCCCGATCGGGTCCGGATCGTCCGGATAGCCACCGTCGTCGGGAACGTCACGCACGTACTGGAGGGTGAAACGGACTGCGTTCCACAGCTTGTTGCCGAAGCGACGCGCACCGTCCACCCACTCGACGTCGAACGGCACGTCGTGACCGGGGGCGGCCGCCTGGATGAGTGCCAGACGAAGCGGATCGGCGCCCTGTTCCTCGACGATCTCCATCGGGTCGAGCGCATTCCCACTCGACTTGGACATCTTCGCCCCTGACGCCTCCCGAACCAGGCCGTGGATGATCGTATCGACAAACGGAACGTCACCCATGAAGTGAGGCCCCATCTGCATCATCCGTGCCACCCAGAAGTAGATGATGTCGAATCCGGTGATCAGGATCGCGTTGGGATAGAAGCGGTCAAGATCCGCCGTCTGGTCCGGCCACCCGAGCGTCGAGAACGGCCAGAGCGCCGACGAGAACCACGTGTCGAGCACGTCTTCATCCTGGCGAAGGATCGTCGAGCCACACGAACAGGCCGTCGGATCCTCTCTGGCAACGATGACCTCCCCGCAGTCGTCGCAGTACCAGACAGGTATGC
>CAZQMF010000085.1:0-5133 GCA_964594235.1 uncultured Acidimicrobiia bacterium | reverse complement strand
TCGGCAAGGTCCTCATCGCGGTGGGGCTGTCGATCGTTGTGGGCACCTTGGTCGTTGCGGCCGTCCAGGCCGGACTACGAGGCGTGTTCGAGTTACGGCCTTCGGTGCTTGGTCTGTTCGGTGGGTTCGGGGCCGCCGCCGTAGGGGGCTGTCTCTCCCGGGCGCTACGGGGCGAGTAGCTACCCGGACCCCTCGTTGATGATCCTGCCCGAGCCGGACACGTCGGTAGCGACCCGGCCCGGCTCGCCCAGATAGCGCACGGTGCCCGAACCGGAGACCTCCGCATCGAGACGCTCTGTCGCCCACACCACGACCTCACCTGATCCCGAGATCGACACGGTCGCGCGAGCAGTCTCGAACCGACGCCCGTCGAACTCGCCCGAGCCGCTCACCGATACGTCCACCTCATCGGCAGTACCGCTGATGCTCACCTGTCCTGAGCCAGAGACAACCACCGTGAGACGCTGCGAATCCCCGATTCCGGGGGCCGACAACCGTCCGCTTCCGGAGATATCGACGGCCTGCAACGCCGGCATCGTGATGGACACCTGGATCGGATTCGAGGTCAGGAACGACGCTCCGCTCTTGGTACCGATGTCGAGTGTGCCACCTGTGACGACCGTCTTGATCAGGGAGAGAATGTTGTCGTCGGCCTCAACGACAACGGACCACTCCGAACCGATGGTCACATCCACCGTTGCCGAACCCGATACCTTGATCCGGTCGAATCCGCTGAGTTCCCGCCGGTCGGTGGCGACCACGCCCGAGCCGCGAGTGACCGTACAGCCCATCGCAAGGATCCCCATCGTGACCACAACGAGTGCTCGTTTCATGCTCGCGAATCTACTCCAGCGGACGCCGAGCCGAGTGGGGGAGGAGGGTCGTTCAGACCTTCCGGCAGAGCAGTCCACCCTTGCCGATGGGCACGACGATGGCGTCCACCCTCGGATCGTCCGTCGCCCGATCGATCACGGGTTGCAGTTCGTCTCGGTGGTGACCTGACGATTGCTGCCCTTCCTGTCGATCCTGGCCCCGCTCACCGGGGCTGAGGTTGACAAGAACAGAAGGTGTGAGTTCGCCCGTAAGCCGGATTCTGTCCCGGGTCACCCCGGGGACGGCCATCTCTCTGGGACCGACGTTGCCGTCGGCCTCGCGCGGCCTACCTGGGACGTAGCGGGCGGGTCACCCATATCCCTGCTTGGCCTTGCTCCGGGTGGGGTTTGTCGAGCCGTCCCGGTCACCCGGAACGCTGGTGGTCTCTTACACCACCGTTGCACCCTTGCCTGTGCCCGTAGGCCATCGGCGGTCTGTTCTCTGTGGCACTTTCCGTCGGATCGCTCCGCCTGGACGTTATCCAGCACCCTGCCCTGTGGAGTCCGGACTTTCCTCAGGTCGAAGACCCGCGGCCGTCCGGCGAACTCACAAAGGAAGCGTACACAACCACCGGTGCCATGGGGGCGTGGTCGGTTGATCGCTGTCAGCTCCTAGAACAGAGGGGCCTCGACGTACTCTTCGAGGCCGGCAACCCAACCAGTCGGTAGTTTCCAGTGACGGCCGCCGTCCACGACCAGGCGCATGTAGTCGCGACAGGGCACATACTCGCCGTTGGGTGCACCGCCGTGAACGTGCGTGATCACCTGGTGCCGGTGGCCTTCACGATCCACCGCCTTGAACGCCTCGGTCCGATGTCTTCCCTCGGTCTCCTCTGCGTCATCGAGCAACGACATCGCCGCATCTGGGATCTCGAAGACCGCGCCCCACACCGTGTTGCCCGGCTCCGGTCGAACCGAGGGGAGCCCACCATCCCATGTACCGTTCTCATAGGGGAATATCAGTCTGGTTTCCGGAAGATGCGCCACGAACTTGAACTTCGCCTCCGGGACGACCTCCACCATCCGCTCGGGTGAGAGAAGGGCGGTGTAGGCGAAATACAGCGTCGTGTCCACTCGGTCTCCTTGCCGGTCGCGGGAGAGCCAGTGTAGTGAATCCGATGAGGGTCGGGCCAGGCCACCGGTTGGAATGAGGCTCAGCGAAGGAGTGTTGTACAGGGTGAGATGCACTACCTCATCGATGAAGAGCGCCTCTGGGAGGCAGACGCAGCCTGCAAGGGTATGGATCCCTCCATCTTCTTTCCCGTCAACGACGATGATGCACTCGAGGCCATCGCCGTGTGCCGCGCGTGTCCCGTGAGGGATGAGTGTCTCTCCTGGGCCCTTGAGACCAGAGAGCGTTTCGGCGTGTGGGGCGGTATGACGGAGAAGCAGCGTCGGTCCTTGCTGCGCCGCACGGCGTGATCGCGTTCGCAGATTCGCTGTAGCCTTTCTCCTGGCAGGTTCTAGAGGAGATGTCAATGAGTAGCGGCCCAAACCCACGTGACTTCCTGGCGATCGACTCGCTCCTTTCCGACGAGGAGCGGCTGGTGCGAGATACGGTTCGCCAGTTCGTGAAAGACCGGGTACTGCCGGAGGTGGCCGACTGGTTCGAGGCAGGGACGTTCCCAAAAGAGCTGGCGAAGGAGATGGGCGCGCTCGGGATGCTCGGCATGCACCTCGACGGGTATGACTGTGCCGGCACATCGGCCGTCAACTACGGGCTGGCCTGTCTGGAGTTGGAGGCAGGCGACTCCGGCGTGCGCTCCTTCGTGTCGGTGCAGGGGTCCCTGGCCATGTTCCCGATCTGGAAGTACGGCAGCAAAGAGCAGAAGCAGCGGTGGCTCCCTCCCATGGCAGCCGGCGAGACGATCGGGTGTTTCGGGCTGACTGAACAAGACGCTGGAAGTGACCCCGCGGGGATGCGCACCCGAGCCCGAAGAGACGGTGCCGATTGGGTGCTCAATGGCACGAAGATGTGGATCACGAACGGCGGCATTGCCGATGTGGCGATCGTGTGGGCAACGACGGATGAAGGCGTGCGCGGGTTCATCGTGCCGACCGACACACCCGGATTCCGAGTGAACGACATCCACAAGAAACTGTCGCTCCGCGCGTCGGTCACGTCCGAACTCGTGCTCACCGACGTTCGGCTCCCGACCGAGGCGGTACTGCCGGATGTCGTTGGTCTGCGCGGCCCGCTGTCCTGTCTCACCGAGGCTCGGTTCGGGATTCTGTTCGGTGCGATGGGTGCCGCACGGGCCTGCTACGAAGCAGCGCTCGACTACTCGGTGGAGCGCAAGCAGTTCGGGACCCCGATCGCCTCGTTCCAGCTCACCCAGCGCAAGCTGGTCGAGATGATGGTCGCCGTGAACCGCGGGACGTTGCTCGCCCTGCACCTTGGCAGACTCAAGGATGAAGGGGCGCTCACCCACGAGCAGGTGAGCCTCGGGAAACTCGACAACGTTCGGAACGCGCTCGAGGTGGCGCGCACTGCTCGGAGTGTGCTCGGGGCCAACGGCATCACGCTCGAGTATCCGGTCATCCGTCACATGAACAACCTGGAGTCCGTCTACACCTATGAGGGCACCAACGAGATTCAGACACTGATTCTCGGAAACGCGATCACAGGCATGCCATCGTTCCGAGCACCGTGATCGACGTCGACACGCTCATCGCCCACCTTCGCTCCGAAGGTCTTCGAGTCACCGCGGCACGACGCGCGATCTGCGAAGCGCTCGCCTCCAACGTCGGAGAGCACCTCGATGCAGCCGAACTGCGGGAACGGGCCGAAGCCGCGGCGGGTGTTCCCATCAACCAGTCGACCGTGTACCGCACACTCGACGTGCTCGAGCGTCTCGATGTCCTTCACCATGTCCACCTCGGCCACGGGCCTGCGATCGTCCACCTCACCGGCGGGCGGGACCACCAGCACCTCGTGTGCGAGGAGTGCGGCAGGACCGTTGACATCCCCCTCGAGCGGGTGTCCGCAGTGTTCGGTGAGCTTGCCGCAGCCCATGGGTTCGCCGAAATACAGGGCGCGCACTTCGCGCTCGTCGGCGTGTGCAGCGCCTGTTCGAGCAAACTCTGAGCTGCCATACACTGTGGGAATGATGAGGCGAATCGTCGCAGTGGTGGCCGTTGCGGTCCTGTTGGCATCGTGCGGAGCGGCGTCGACGAGCGAGACCACCTCGACATCGATCACGCCAGCAGGCAAACCGGCGCCCGACTTCACTCTGACCCTCTCCGACGGAACCGACTTCACACTGAGCAGCGAGACCCGTCCCGTCTACATGGTGTTCTGGGCCGAGTGGTGACCGGTCTGTCAACGGGAGTTGCCCGTTGTCGACAACCTGGCCTCCGAGTACCGGGGCGAGGTCGAGTTCATCGCCGTCGCCTACGCCTCGACATTCGACAAGACCGCCGTCGGCGCCGCACGCTTGATGCCATCAGGTGCGATCCGCTGGGGTCTCGATGCTGAGGACTCGGTCCGTGGGATCTACGGAATCTCCGGTCAGCCGTGGACCGTGCTGATTTCGTCGTCGGGTCAGGAAGTCGAGCGGTGGGCGGGGGCCAGGGCAGCTGACGAGATCAAGGCGAGCCTGGACGCGCTGATCGACTCCTAGGCGAGCAGAGCGAGCCCTGTTTCCACCCCTCGCAGCGAGTGTTGGCGGAGGTGGACTCGGCCGAAGGCCGAGGACGAAGAAGGCCGTTCTCACCAACGCAGTTCTCGGTTCTCGGTTGTCGCAAGAGCGGCCGCCCCACGGTCGCGAAACGACCCAGGTCGCGTTCTGATTGGAGACTAAAACTGATGACTGAAGACGGCGAACGGAGTGAGCCATCTCTATACTTCTTATTGCAAGCCATATGCAATAAGGAAGGAAGATGCACATCCCGGATGGCTTCATCAACGGGTCGACGTCGCTGGGGGCCGGCATCGCTGCAGTCGGGGGCATCGGCGCAGGACTCCGCCAGGCAGGCAAGAAGCTCACCGACCGCCACATCCCTCTCGCCGGGCTGGCAGCGGCGTTCATCTTCGCCGCACAGATGATCAACTTCCCGGTCGCCGCCGGAACCTCAGGACACCTGATCGGTGGAGGCCTCGCGGCGGTGCTGCTCGGACCGTGGTTGGCGTCCGTCGTCATGGCCGTCGTGGTGGGTGTGCAGGCGCTGATCTTCGCCGATGGGGGTGTTTCCGCGCTGGGTCTCAACATCATCAACATGGCGATCATCGCTCCGTGGTCGGCCTGGCTGATCTACAAGG
>CAZQMF010000084.1:0-5201 GCA_964594235.1 uncultured Acidimicrobiia bacterium | reverse complement strand
CGGCCGCCCTGTTCTTGCGTGAGCGAACCGCATTATGGCCAGCTAGCTCACGCAAGAAGGGTTTGGGTGCGGGGGAAGCATTCGGTCCAGCTCGTCTTGTATCACGGTTTGGACTCGCTCGGTGACTTCGAGGATGGTCAGGCGATCCGACGGCCCCGGGTCGATCGGAGGAAGAAAGTGCACGTACCACTTGACGGGTCGCGGCAGAGGGTTGAGCCATACGCCGATCTCGTCGACACGCTGCTCCGGGAAGATCATGCGGACGAGTCGAGCGAGTGTCTTGGAGGTGAAGAGCGCCGGGTGTACGTCTTCCGAACCGACAATCGCGACGGGCACGATCGGGGCGCCTGTTTGCATGGCGACACGAACGAATCCTCTGCCGAAGCGACGCAGTCGGTAGGCCTCTGACACCGGCTTCTGGAATCCGCGGACCCCCTCGGGAAACACGCCGAGAAGGTGACCGTGCCGCAGAACCCAGAGGGCATCCTCGGGTGTGGCGTAGGCGGCGCCTGCCTTCCGGTAGAGGTGAGAGATCGCCGGCAGCATGTTGAGGATCTCCGTGCCCACGACTCGGACCCGTCGGGGAACGGAAGCCTCGTTGGCCACACAGAGTGGAAGCATCAGGCCGTCATAGGGGAGTGCCGCTCCTCCATGGTTTGCGGCCAACACAGCGGGGCCGGCGATCGGGACGTGCTCGATGCCCGACACCTCGACTCGGAAGTAGTCCCGGTACAGGTAGTTGAGGACATGCCAGGCCATCTCCGCGACGACCGGGTCGAGACCGAGGGCATCGATGTCATAGGTTCCGGTCAGCAGGTGGCGCATGAGTGCCGGCCAGGTGTCGAATCCGAGCCGACCGAGTGCCGGCACCATGACATCTGACGCGTCCGTGCCGCCGTGGAGTGCGCAGGTACCACCGGGTTCGATCGCGGGAAGCCCGCAGGTCGTCCCGGGTCCGATCACACACCTGCACGTAGCCCGGGGCTCGGGTTCTGGCGGGTGCGCCTTGTCGCCCTCGCGGAGGATGCCGGCGATGGCCGCGACCAGCTCCGCTTTCGGGATGCGTGAACGTCCCGGCACGTCGAGCGTGGCGGCCAGTGCCCTCAGCTGGGGCACGGTCAGGCGATCGAGGAGTTCTTCCATGTTCCGTAAAAACCAATCAGGGCGTCGCGACAGCTGCGAGTTGCTTCGAAGGTGGGTTCCACGACACGGCCGTACTTGAGCAGGTCGACGAGATGGTCGGATAGTCCGAGCTCAGGGGCGAGCCGGCGAAAGATGGGTTCTGGAATGGGTCGGAGTCTTCGTCTTCCCAATCGAATGATCCGACTCAGGTAGAGCTGGCCCTGAGCGGCAACCTCCAATGTGCCTTCCAGCCGGTCCTTCACCGCATCCCCGAACACTCTCGCGGCGTCATCGATGTGGAGCAACTGCAGCCGCGGGTCGAAACCGAGTATCGATGGGACGGCAGGTCGTGCGAGATAGCGGCTCATGGCACCGTCGTCGCCGAGGATCGGAGCGAGGCGGAGGATGGTGACGGTGACTTCGGGTCGCTCCTCAGCGAAGGCACGAACGTCGGCCTCCAACCGACGGAGCGCCCTTTCCGTCCTTGTCGAGGGGAGTGGTGACGCCGTGTCGGTCGAGACAATGGACGGCATTCTCGCTCCGGTGCCATGCACGGCGAGGTCGGACCTGACGACAAGATGCTCCAGATTGGGGACGTGGGTGAGTGCTCCAAGCAGCGTCTCCGATTCGTTTCCCAGGTGGATCACCACCCGCGGTTTCGCATCCATCACCTGTGCCGCGAACGCGAGTCCTGCGGCCTCGTCCAGTGATTCATACCCGAGGCGAGCCGCGATCTCGGGGGCGTACGCGCGTGCAGTGACCAGAACGTCCACACGTCGAGTGTAGAAAGGCCACAGTGCCCAGGTACCATCCCGTGCATGGAGGGCATCATCATCCAAGGGCTCCCTGAGGAGCTGACCGTCCTCGCCGATGAGATATCCGAGGATGCCCGATGCTCGATGGTCCTGATCGGGGTGGACGAGCAGGGCGCGATGCTCATTACCATTTGGGATCCAGACACCGTCGACGAGGTCGAAGCGGGCCTCAGAGCGACGCAGGACCTTGTGCGAAGAGTGAAGTTGTTGGACCCTCGGGTGAGCAAATGATCATCGTCATGAGAAACGACGCGGCGCCCGAAGAGGTCGCGCTCGTCGCCGGCCGCCTCGAAGAGCTTGGCGCGACGGCCAGGGTCTCCACGGGCTCGACACGTACCGTCATCGGTGTCATCGGTGACATCGACAGCGTTCGGGACGTCGCGTGGGACACTCTGCCCGGTGTGGAGAGGATGATGTCGGTGACGGGACCGCTCCGTTTCGTGTCCCGCGAAGCGCAGCAGGAGGACACCGTGGTCGAGGTGGGCGATCTGCGGATTGGCGGAGGAACCCTGACGGTGATCGCAGGTCCGTGTGCCGTCGAGGACAGGGATCAGCTTCTCGAGACGGGCAAGGCCGTCAAGGCGGCGGGTGCACACATTCTGAGAGGGGACGCGTACAAGCCGCGTACCTCACCGTACGCGTTTCAGGGTCTCGGGAGGAAAGGACTGGAGTTGCTGGCTGAAGCGAGGGCGGTCCTCGGGATGCCTTTCGTGGCCGAAGTGATCGACCCCAGGGATGTTGAACTCGTGTCGTCGTACGCCGACATCGTGCGGATCGGTTCCCGCAACATGGCGAACTTCCCGCTGCTCCAGGAGGTCGGCCGGCAGAGCAAGCCGGTACAGCTCAAGCGGGGGTTCACTTCAACGATCGACGAATGGCTCAACGCCGCCGAGTACATCTACAACGAGGGGAACCATCAGATCATCCTCGTGGAGCGGGGTATCAGGACCTTCGAAACTGCTTCGCGAAACACGCTCGACATCACGGCGGTTCCGATCGCCCAGTCGCTCAGTCACCTTCCTGTGTTCGTCGATCCGTCGCACGCATCTGGGAGACGGTCCCTGGTGCCGCCGCTGACGCGGGCCGCGGTCGCGGTGGGCGCCGACGGCATCATGGTGGACGTGCATTCGCATCCCGAGTCGGCTTTGGTCGATGGCCGACAGGCGCTCCCACCGGAGGAGTTCTCGGAGCTGATGGACGACGTGCGAAGGCTCGCCGCGGCAGTAGGTCGCGCGCTCGCGTAGCGGGGCTCTCCTCGTTCGCCCGTACCTGGTACCTGATACCAGGTACCGCAGCGGCGAAGCCGCTGGGGTAGGGGGGTCCTGCGAGGGCTTCGTTGGTGGGAACGACCCCCTCCGTCCTCGGCTTCGCCTCTGACACCTCCCCCAACGTCGCCCTCTCGGGCTCCTGGGGGAGGAGACACGGCGAGCGAAGCTCGCCTTCAATCGTCCCAGTCGTATCCGAGCATCGTGAGCAGGGTCGATGCGCCTGCGAGGATGCCGGTCTCGATGGCACCTTCGTCGATGGCGAATCTCGCGGAGTGCAGATCGGCGTGGTCGAGACCGTCTCCGACGCCCAGCCGCAGCATCGCGCCGGGGATCTCCTGGAGGTAGGCGGAGAAGTCCTCGGCACCCATGCTCGGAGGCGTTGCTGCGGTGGCGGTAGGCCCCAACAGACGACCGATTGCGTATCTCGCTTCGGCGATTGTCTGCTCATCGTTGACGACGGGGGCGATCCCCTTTTCATAGTGAACCGTGACGGTGGCGCCGGTTGGGGCGACGATCTCGTGGACGAGCTGGTCGACCAGCTTCGGGAGCCGGTCCCAGAGGTCGGCGCCGAGGGTACGGGCGGTACCCTGCAGCTCGACGCGGGATGGGATCACGTTGGCCGCCGCACCACCTTGGATCGATCCGAAGACGAGCACGAGCGGTGCCCGGGGGTCGGTGAGCCGGTTCAGCAACGCGGGGAGCTGCGTGACGATCAACCCCGCCGCGTAAACGGTGTCGACCGTGAGATGGGGTCGGGCCGTGTGCCCGCCGGGGCCTTCGACATCGATGGAGAACCGATCAGAGGACGCTGTGACCGGTCCAGCGCGCAGGCCGATTTTGCCGCTGCGGAGTGAGGGGTCGGCGTGAAACGCGATGATGCGTTCGACTCCTTCGAGGATGCCCTCGTCGACCAGCTCCTGTGCCCCTCCGGGGAACTGCTCCTCCGCGTGCTGGAACACGAACCGGACCGAGCCTTCGATGTCGAGTCTGGCCAGTGCGAGGGCGATACCGACGGCGACCCCGGTGTGGGCGTCGTGTCCACACGCGTGCATGAGACCATCGTGCTCAGAGGTAAACGGGAGCCCGGTCTGCTCCTGAACTGGGAGGGCGTCGATGTCGGAGCGGAACGCAACGCTGGGCGAGCCTGAGCCGATACTCACCGAGAGGCCGGTGCCGGGCGTGCGCAGCTTCGGTTCGAGGCCGGCCCGTTCCAGAACGGACGCGAGGTGCGTGGTCGTTGCGAATTCCTGGTGTCCGATCTCGGGGAAGCGGTGAAGGTGGCGTCGGGTCTCAATCGCCACGGGGACGACATGATCGACGGCGGACCTCAGATCGTTGGAGAGCATGACCAAGGGATGCTATCGGAAAGGGGTGTGCTTGGTCGAAGCGGGGCGACCGCCGGTTTCCAGTCTTCAGTCTTCAGTCTTCAGCAAGAACGCGGCTGAACACGCGCGAAAATCGCAGGCCGAGTCTCCTACCAACAACCGAAAACCGAGAACTACTCGCGCAGCGAGCCCACTTGCGAGAAACCGAGAACCGAAGACCGGAAACGGGCTCGCTTCGCGAGCTCAGAGGTCCCGATAGAACCCTTGCTCCACCAGCTTGCGCGCTCGTCGCGTGATCCGCCGGTAGTCCTCGCGCAATGCAGAGCGTGGAGAGTCCTGGTAGCCGAGGGATCGGGCGAGCCTCGCCCCCTGGAGCGCATCGATCGGGATGCTGTCCGTCGGTCTGCCCAGCTGGAGGTAGAGACGGTTGCGAACGTGTGCACAGAAGCGGTAGGCGTCGATCATGTCCCGAGCCTGTTCGTCGGGGAGGGCTCCGGCGTCGGTGAGCCTCGACAGCGCCTCGATCGTTCCCTGCGCCTGGAGAGAACGGTCGGTGCCGCCATGTCGCATCTGGAGGAGTTGGACGAAGAATTCCACGTCTGACAGGCCCCCCGGCCCGTGTTTGAGGTGGAAGGTGGTGTCTCTGGGTTGGTGTTCGATGCGGGCTTTCA
>CAZQMF010000083.1:0-5222 GCA_964594235.1 uncultured Acidimicrobiia bacterium | reverse complement strand
ACCTGGAGAATCGACGGCGGAGGTTCGTGCTCGTAGATGTCGGCGTAGCACTCGTCCGAGCAAACGAGGGTTTCGTGCGCCCTCGCCGTGTCGTGGATCGCTTGGAGTTGATCCCTGGACGCGACGGCACCGGTCGGGTTGTGTGGGTAGTTGATCCACAGCAACGCTGCGCGGTCCCATGTGTCGATCTGAGCCGGCCTCAGCACGAAGTCCCCGTCGAGACGGACCGGAATCAGCTCGGCCCCGGCGAGCGCCGCACCTCGCTCGTACACGGGGTAGGCGGGGGTCGGCCAGATGACGGCATCGCCTGCGTCCTTGTCGACGAACGCGAACGCGGTGGAGAAGATCGCCTCCTTCGCCCCCGAGGTGGCGAGAACCTGCCGATCGGGATCGACCGTGACCCCGAACCGTCGCATCACGTAGTCGGCGATCGCCGATCGCAACGCCGGAAGGCCGGCCGTTGTCGGGTACTGAGAAACGGTGGGGACTGCAGCCTTCAGAGCGTCGGGGATGAACGTCGGGGTCGGCTCCCGCGGATCACCCAGCGAGAAGTCGATCAGTGTCTCGCCGGCGGCGCGCATCGCGCGGGCCTTCTCCTGGAGCGGCGCCATCGGATAGGTGCCCAACGACGTGAGGACCGGATTGGCGTGCATGTGTTGAACGGTAGTCGGGTCAGGCTGGTGTTTCGGTGCGATCTTCTGGGCCGCGTTCGAGGAGCTGTTCGAACCCCTGCTCGTCGAGAACCGGGACACCGAGAGCGGTCGCCTTGGTGAGTTTCGATCCCGGAGAGATCCCGGCGACCACGAACGATGTCTTGCCGGACACCGAGCCCGACACGGTTCCGCCGCGAGCTTCGATGGCTTCCGTTGCGCCTTCCCGAGTCCAGCGCTCGAGCGTTCCTGTGAGCACGATCTTCACACCGGTCAGCCGGCCGGACGTCTCAGTCGTCTCCTCCGTGAGGCGGACCCCCGCGGAGCGGAGGCGGTCGATGAGTTCGACGGTCTCGGCAGAGGTCGCCCATCCGCGCACAGACGAGGCGATCGTCGGGCCGACACCCTCAACCGCGGCGATGTCGGTCTCGGGGGCAGCGAGGAGCAGGTCGATGCTGGGAAAGGCCCTCGTGAGCATTCGGGCCACTGTGCCGCCGACGTGACGGACACCGAGCCCGATGAGCAACCTCGACAGCGGACGGGACTTCGACGCCTCGATACCGGCCATCAGGTTCCCAACGGATACGTCGCCCCATCCCTCGAAACCCTCGAAGTCGTCCGGAGTCAGCGAGTAGATGTCGGCCGGGTCGTGGATGAGACCCCGCTCGATCAGCAGGTCGATCGTCTTGTAGCCGAGACCTTCGATGTCCATTCCGCCGCGCGACGCAAAGTGGAACAGCCACTCCCTGAGACGCGCCGGGCACGACAAACCCCCGGTGCATCGGGCCACCTTCTCCCCTTCGGGTTTGACGATCGGGTTGCCACAGAACGGACAGTCTGCCGGCATGTTCCAGACGGCCTCCTCGCCGGTGCGAAGCGACGGCACCGGGCCGACCACCTCGGGGATCACTTCCCCCGCCCGCCTGACGACCACTTCGTCGCCGATCCGGACATCCTTTCGATGAACCTCGTCCTCGTTGTGCAGTGTGGCCCTGGAGACCATCGCCCCACCCACGAACACGGGCCTCAACACCGCGTAGGGGGTCGCCCGTCCTGTCCGGCCGACCCCGATACGGACGTCGAGGAGGCGTGTCGTACGTTCCTCCGGCGGGAACTTGTAGGCAACCGCCCAGCGCGGTGCGTGCGACGTGAACCCGAGGTCTCGCTGCTCGGCGAGGTCGTTGACCTTGACGACGACCCCGTCCGTGGCATACCCGACCGAGTGGCGCGCCTGTTCGGCGCTGTGCAGGTACTCCTCGACACCGTCGAGATCCGCAACCTCCCTGGAGGCGGGGTTGACACGGAGCCCGAGCCCACCGAGCCAGGTGAGTACCTCCCCGTGGGATTCAAAGACGGGCCCACCTTCGACGGAGCCGAGGTGGTACATCCACGTGGAGAGGCGCCTCGACGCAGTGATCGAGGGGTCTTTCTGCCGAAGCGAGCCCGCGGCTGCGTTTCGCGGGTTGACGAAGAGGCGTTCACCTGCCTCCGCCTGGCGTTCATTCAGGGCTTCGAACGCCTCGTCGGACATGTACACCTCACCTCGGACTTCGAGCAGTGCGGGCGCGTCGCCTCGCAGGCGCAGCGGCACGGAATCGATTGCCCGCACGTTGGCCGTGATGTCCTCGCCGACGGTGCCGTCACCGCGGGTCGCCGCCACCGTGAGGACGCCCTGCTCATAGACCAACGACACGGCGAGGCCGTCGATCTTCAACTCGCAGACGTAGCCGGACGGGGAGCGGCCGAGGAGTCGCTGCGCACGGGACTCCCAGCCTTCCAGCTCCTCGAGTGACTCAACGTTGTCCAGGGAGAACATCTGCTCTCGATGTCGCACGGGCGCGAATAGGTCGATCGTCGGAGATCCGACCCGCTGCGTCGGCGAATCGGGGGTGATCAGTTCGGGGTGAGCCTCTTCGAGAGCGCGGAGCTTCCGAACGAGCTGGTCGTAGTCGTAGTCGGAGATCTGTGGGTCGTCGAGCACGAAGTATCGGTACGCGTGCTCCCTGATCTGCTCACGGAGCCGTTCGATCTGTTCGGCGCTCATCCGCTCTCATTCTCGCATCGTTGCGCTGATCGTCCCGCCTCCAAGCACACGGCTTCCCTCGTAGAGGACGGCGCTCTGTCCTGCGGCGACACCCTCGAGCGAATCGACGAAATCGATCGTCCTGCCGTCGGAGTCCAGGACAGCATCGTGAACGTCGCCGTGGGCCCTGATCTGTACGGCGACGGGGCCGATCGGCGGCGTGCCCGACACCCACGAAGGTTCCCCCAGCTTCAGGCCGTTGACGGGTGCGGATCCTCGCCGTCCGATCACCACGGTCGCTGTTGCCGGTCGGATCGCCTGCACATAGCGCGGGGTTCCGAACGCGACGCCGAGCCCCCGGCGTTGCCCGATCGTGAAATCGATGACTCCGTCATGGCGACCGACGATCGCACCTTCCTCGTCCACGATCGGACCAGGAAGGATGGCCTCGGGGATCTCGCGGCGAAGGAACGACCGGTAGTCGCCGTCCGCGAAGCAGATGTCTTGACTATCGCGCTTGCCTGCCGTACGCAGCCCGAGTTCACGCGCGATGGACCGCACGGCTTCCTTGTGATACTCGCCAACCGGGAAGCGGACCCGTTCCAGCGCATCACGCCCGAGCATGTACAGAACGTACGACTGGTCCTTGTCGCGGTCCACACTTCGAAACAGGCCGAAGGTCGATCCGTCCGGAACGACACGTGCGTAGTGTCCCGTGACGAGCAGGTCGCAATCCAGATCCTCGGCCCATCTGAGGAGACGATCGAATTTGACGACACGGTTGCACGAGATGCACGGGTTGGGCGTGCGGCCGTTCAGGTAGGCGGCGATGAACGGATCAACGATGCCGGCTCTGAACTCCTCGGTGGCGTCGAGGACGTAGTAGGGGATCCCGAGCGTTGCGGCGACCCGGCGAGCATCCTCGGAGTCGGCGAGAGTACAGCACCCGGAGGTCGGCAGGGAGCCGTCCGCTCCTGCCCACAGTTTCAGGGTGGCGCCGATCACCTCGTGACCCTCCTGCACCATGAGCGCAGCCGCGACGGAGGAGTCGACCCCTCCACTCATCGCAGCCAGCACCTTCACCGTTCGCCTCCTATCGCCCGCAGAACCGCATCTGCTGCGGTGTCGCCGTCCTCGGGAAGGGTCGTCCACCCGAACGTGAAACGGAAGCACTCCCTTGCCCTGGCTGCGCCGAATCCCATTGCGGACAGCACGTGGCTCACGTCCGCCGCACCACTCTGACAGGCGGAACCGGCCGATGCTGCGACGCCTTCCTGGTCCAGACGGATGAGCACCGTGTCGTTTCTGACCCCTGGTATCCGCACATGGGAGTGTTGCACGAGGCGTCCGTCGACAGGCGCGTTGATCTCGAGGTCTTCGATCTCCGTCATGAGACGCTTCTCGAAGCGGCGGCGGGCCTCCCCTACGTCGGTATTGAACCGTTCGCGATCCTTCACGGTGGCGTGCATGGCGGCGACCATGGCCACGATCCCCGGGACGTTCTGCGTTCCGGAGCGAAGCCCCCACTCCTGCCCACCTCCGTGCACGAGCGGCTCGAGACGCGTCCCCGACCTCACGTACAGCAACCCGACGCCCTTTGGTCCGCCGAACTTGTGCGCGGCGAGGGTCAGCATGTCGACGCCGAGCTCGTCCACGTCGATGTCCTCGGAGACGAACGCCTGGACGGCATCCGTGTGCACGATCGCACCTCGGGCGTGGGCGACGTCGGCCACGGCCCGAACCGGCTCGATGACCCCCGTTTCGTTGTTGGCGAGCATCACCGAAACAACCGAGGGCCACTCTTCCGTCGCTGCGGCGATCTCAGCCGGGTCGACCCTTCCCCAGTGGTCGACCGACACGAACTTCACGTCACGGCCGAGTCGTTCGACGAATCGGGCGGACTCGATGACGGCGTCGTGCTCCACGGGTGAAGCCACCAGGCGAAGATCCGATGCGAGCATCGCTCCGATGACCGCGAGGTTGTCCGACTCCGAACCTCCCCCCGTGAACACGATCTCACGGGGCGATGCTCCGATCAGCGCCGCCGCCTGTTCACGGGCATCCTCGAGGTGGTTCTTGGAGTCCCTTGCGGTCCGATGGATCCCTGAGGGATTGCCGAAACCGGCTGCCTGGAACGCGGCCATGGCTTCGGGACGACCGGGTGTTGTCGCCGCGTGATCGAGATACAACGTCATCAGTGACTGGTCACGAGTCCTGCTGATCGACTACAGGCTGCGAAACGGCTCGGGTGACCGCGATGACTGCTTGCTCTACGACATCCATGTCGACCTTGTCCGGATCGATGCTTCGCTGAAGAGCCAGCCCTTCGACCAGAGCAACCATCATCACCGCGATCAACTCGATACTGAATGGGGGTTTGATTTCGTGACCGGCACTAGTGAAGTACAGCGAGATCAGCGCCCCTACCTGCTCGCGCGCGTCCTCGTAGCCGACCCTCAAGTGTTCGACGACAACCTCACGGCTGCGCGTCAGCGCCCAGAGGTACATGTGCATCGCGAACGCGGTGTCCGTCATCGTGGCGTCGACCG
>CAZQMF010000082.1:0-5228 GCA_964594235.1 uncultured Acidimicrobiia bacterium | reverse complement strand
CGACGGCGATGTTCACGAAACACATCTCGAGTTCTCTCGCGAGCGGCGCTTCGGGAAACTGGGTCATGTTGACGAGGTGCCAACCGTTTGATGCGAACCAGCGACTCTCCGCCCGGGTCGAGAACCGGGGTCCTTGGATGATGACGTTGGTACCCCCGTCGTGCACCGTCGCGCCGGCCTCTCGGGCGGCTTGGAGAGCGAGGGGTCGTAGCTCCGGGCAGTACGGGTCGGCGAAAGAGATGTGGGCAGTCTCTGGACCGTCGAAGAACGTGGACGCCCTGCCCCATGTCCGATCGACGAGCTGGTCTGCGATCACCAGATGGCCGGGCTCGTACTCCTTGACGAGGCTTCCAGTCGCGCACGGGGCGATGATCCGATCGACGCCGAGCTGTTTCATACCCCATGCGTTCGCCCGGTAGTTGACCTTGTGCGGCGGGAACTGGTGGTGCTCACCGTGACGTGGCAGGAACGCGACCTCGACGCCGTCCATCGTGCCCACCGTGTAGGGGGCCGACGGCTCACCGTAGGGGGTATCGATGCGCTCCCTCCTTGCGTCGTCGAGGAACTCGTAGAAGCCCGTCCCGCCGAATACACCGATCATTCTTCGCCTTTCTTCGCCGAGTCGGTCACGTAGAAGCCGGAGCCCTTGAAGATGATCCCTGCAGGATGAAACACCTTCTGGAGTTCACCTCCACACTCCTCGTGGGTGCGGAGGGGCTTCTCGGAGAAGGACTGGAAGACATCGAAACGCTTCCCACATCGCTTGCAGACGTATTCATAGGTGGGCATGGCAGAACCCAGATGATATCGGAGCCGCCGGCGAAGTCGACCCACCGATCTCGGCAACATTCCGGATATCTCCTCCGTCGGTACACTCTGTGGTCATGGGAGCACTCGTTGCTGCAGGCGCGTACCTCCTGGGGAGTGTCGATTTCGCGGTTGTGATCGCCAGAGCCAGGGGCGTCGACATCTACTCGAAAGGGAGCGGTAATCCCGGCGCGTCGAATGTGTTCCGGTCGATCGGCAAGGTTGCCGGAATCGCGGTACTGGTGCTCGACCTGTGCAAAGGCTTGGCTGCGACGTTGGTGGGGGTCGCGGTGGGAGGTCCTGCCCTGGGCGCGGCAGCAGGGTTCGCCGCGGTCGTGGGACACTGCTACCCCGTGTTCCACCGGTTTCGAGGGGGAAAGGGAGCGGCGACGCTCGCCGGACTCCTGTTCGGCCTCTATCCGCTGAGCGCGGCGGTGCTTCTAGTGGTCTTCGTGGCCGTGGTCGCGTTGACCCACATCGCATCGCTGAGCACGATCCTCGTGGCGCTGGCCGCCGTACCCGCAGCGCTGATCCAAGGTGCCGGGGGATGGGTCCTGGTGTGGTTGGGGGTCGGCGTCGTGCTCGTCGTGTACCGTCACCACGGGAACATCGAGAGGCTCTTCAAGGGGACAGAACGCAAGGTGGTGGGCGGATGATCGATCTTGCCGTCATACCTGCGGCGGGAAGAGGGACGCGGATGCGGCATGCGACGCGAGTCATTCCGAAGGCGTTCCTGCCGGTGGTAGATCGTCCAGCGGTTCAGTACGGGGTCGAGGAAGCGGCGAGAGCCGGAGCGAAGGAAGTCATCATCGTCGTCGACCCGGGCGTCGCCTCCCTCGTCGAGTCGCACTTCTCGAACCCTTTGCCGGGTCTCGATCACGTCAAGGTCACGTCGGTGACACAGCCGGTTCCGTTGGGGTTGGGGGATGCGGTGCTCTCGGCGAGGGCCTCCGTCGACGGTCGACCGTTCTTCTGCCTGCTCGCCGACAACATTCCGCGTATCGACGTCCTCGACCGGATGGCAGAGGTGTTTGACGGAACCTCGATCGTTTCGTTGCGTGAGTTGGATGACGACTTCCTGAGTCGCTACGGCGTCATCGTGCCGGGTGAGTGGCGATCGTCGGAGGTGATCGAGGTGCGCGGCGCGGTGGAGAAACCCGGCGTCGAGCGGGCGCCTTCCCGTCTCGGCCTGATTGGACGCTACCTGTTCACCGCAGAGGTGTTCGACGCGCTGGGGAAGCTCGAACCTGGTGTGGGCGGCGAAGTGCAACTGACCGACGCAATCGACCGGCTGGGTCGCGACGGACGATGCCAGGGGATGGTGTCTCCGGAGGATCTCCTCGATGTCGGCAACCCGGCCGGCCTCCTCGAGGCGTTCACCGTCCTCGGGTTGGCACACGAGGAGTACGGCGACCAATACCGACGCTTCCTAGAAGGATTGTGGGACAAGTGAAGCCACGCGTCGAGGCGCAGCGAGACGTGCTCGCGTTCGTGGCTGCACTGGGCTCGGAGCGGGTCTCCCTCGGGGATGCGCTCGGACGTGTCCTCGCGGAACCTGTCGTTGCGCCGCACGACGTTCCCCTATTCGCGAACTCGGCGATGGATGGCTACGCCGTCAGAGCGGCCGACGTGGCGAAGGTGCCGGTGGTTCTCGAGGTCATGGAGGATGTGCCGGCGGGCAGCGTGCCAAGCCGGGAGGTGACGCCGGGAACCTCGGTCCGAATCATGACGGGCGCGCCCATGCCGGTAGGTGCCGACACCGTGGTTGAAGTGGAGGTCACGTCGACGTCGGGAGACGCGGTCACGATCAACGAGATGCGGACAGTCGGGACGCATGTCAGACCCGCAGGAGGAGATGTCTCGCAGGGGGCAGAGATCCTCCCGCGAGGCGTCAGACTGAATCCCGCCATGCTCGGAGTGCTCGCATCCCTGGGGGTCGTGGAACCCTTCGTCGGCCGAAGACCGATCGTTGCGGTCATCTCTACGGGAGATGAACTTCTTCCGCCGGACGCACACGTCCCTCCCAGGGGCAAGATCCGGGATTCGAACACGACCACGCTGCGGGCCGTGCTGTCGGGGCTCGCCGAGCAGATCCTGGATTTCGGCATCATTGGTGACAAGGCAGAACCGCTACGCGCAGCATTTCGCGAGGCCGCCGAAAGCGCCGACGTGGTCGTCACCACGGGTGGTGTGTCGATGGGGAAGTACGACCTGGTCAAGGCCGTTCTCACCGAGCTCGGAGGTGTGTCGTTCTGGAAAGTCGCCCAACAGCCCGGCAAGCCGTTCGCGTTCGGGCAGATCGCCGGCACCCCGCTGTTCGGACTTCCCGGCAATCCGGTGTCGGTGATGGTGTCGTTCGAGCAGTTCGTCAGGCCCGCGCTCTTGCACATGATGGGCGCAACGGCCCTGTTTCGCCCACAGGTCAATGGGCGACTGACCCAGCCCGTCTCCACGAACCCCGAGAAGGACGTGTTCCTGCGTGTCAGGGTGAGCGAGGACGAGGATGGGCTACGAGCGACGCTCTCGGGTGGCCAGTCGTCCAACGTGCTGTCGGCGATGGCGATGGCGGACGGCTTCGCGCTGGTTCCCGTCGGGGTCGGCGACCTTGCGACCGGCGACACGGTCACCCTTGAGATGTTCAGCTGGCCGGAGAGCCGGACGAGGGAGGCGATCGATGCCTGAAGACTTCACGCACCTGGACGCACACGGCCACGTCCACATGGTGGACGTGAGCGGCAAGGAGCCCACCGACAGAGTCGCCACCGCCGAAGGAATCGTGCGCCTGTCGCCCGAGACGGCGGGTCTTCTGTTCGGTGGTGACCTTCCGAAGGGTGACGCACTGGCAGCAGCCAGACTCGCAGGCATCATGGCCGCCAAACGCACCTCCGAGCTGGTCCCTCTATGCCACCCTCTGTCGCTGTCGTCCGTCACGGTGGAGGTCGTCGAACATCCGGACGGCGCGAGGATCGAGGCGACCGTTCGCACAACGGATCGGACCGGCGTCGAGATGGAGGCGTTGACGGCGGTCTCCGTCGCGGCGTTGACGCTGTACGACATGGTGAAAGGGATCGAGCGTGGTGCAGAGATCACCGCCATCAGACTCCTGTCGAAATCGGGCGGCCGATCGGGGGAGTGGACGCGATGAGAGCCCTCGTTGTGACGGTGAGTGACAGAGTGAGTAGGGGGGAGGCAGAGGATCGTTCCGGTCCGACCGCCGTGGAGCATCTCGAGGCGCTCGGATTCTCGGCGACTCTTCGGGTGGTGGCCGACGGAGTCGACTCGGTGCGCAGAGCGTTGCAGGACGCGATCGATGCCGGGTTCGACCTCGTTGTCACGTGTGGCGGGACAGGAATGGGTCCAAGGGATCTGACTCCGGAGGCGACGCTCTCGGTGATCGAGCGGGTCGCGCCCGGGATTCCCGAAGCGATGCGTGCTGCGACATTCGGCGTCAACCCGCATGGGATGCTCTCTCGCGGAGTCGCCGGCATTGCGGGATCGACGCTCATCATCAACGTGCCCGGTTCGGTAGGAGGTGTATCGGAGTCGCTCGAGGTGGTCACACCGGCGATCGGCCACGCCGTCGCGCTGCTCCGAGGAGAGCGGGCCGGACACTGAGAGCGGTGGGAAGTTGTCGGAGCATGCGCTCTGACCTAACCTCAGCTTCACGACGGGCGGAGAACCTTGACCCATACGACAGCAATCTTGGTACCGGTGCTGGCAGACGTCGTCGACACCGTTCCTATCATCGTGATCTTCGTGCTGGCGGGCGTATGGGCCGCCTTCTTGTTGCCGTCGGTGTTCACGAACCGGAAGGACCGCCCCACGGAGTCGGCGCGTGAGTTCACCCAGCTTTCCGCACGACTGTCCGCAGTAGGATCGGCCACCAGTATCGAGCCGATGCTCACCCGTCGGCGTGTGCTGGCGCGAAGGCGACGAGCCCTTCTGCTCCTCTCGCTGCTCGCCATCGGGACACTCGCTATCGCGATCTGGAGAAGTTCTACGACGCTGCTGATCGCCCACATAGCCATCGACGGCGTAATCGCCTGGTACCTGGCGATGCTCGTACAGATCCGACAGCGGCGTGAAGCGTCGTTCGTTGTCGACCTGCGTGAGGAAGAGCAACAGCGCGAGTCGCAAGTGCGGATCGTGGCCCAGAACTAGATGGATCAGAGTCTCGAAACCGTCGAATCGATCGCCCGTGTCGAGTTCGACGCGAAGTTCGCAGCCCGCGAGCGAGGGCTGTCCGTGTCCCGCAAGGTGATCCGTTCCTCCGCGAACGCGATCCGAGCGTTCCATCGCGGGGAGATGGCTGACTCCCTCCGACTCATGGACGAGGCCGGTGTTCTGTTGCGTGAGGCGGTTGGGATTCTCGAAGACCACCCTGATGTGCTGTTTGCCGGCTTCGTCGAGGATGCCGCCAA
>CAZQMF010000081.1:0-5238 GCA_964594235.1 uncultured Acidimicrobiia bacterium | reverse complement strand
TGATCGCAGAGACCACCGAGAAGAAGGACTTGGTCGCGGGTGAGCGAGTGCGTTTTGAGGTGTTGGAGGAGGGAGCGTCGGCACAGGTGATGCACGTCGGGCCCTACTCGGCGGAGGCGCCGACCATCGGGCTGTTGCATGAGTTCATCGCCGACGAGAGTCTGACTTGTCGGGGACTCCACCATGAGATCTATCTCGGTGATCCGCGCAGAATCGATCCCGCGAAGCTGAAGACGATCATCCGCCAGCCGGTCGCATAGTTGCCTCTATCCAGTGTGGTCGCGCAGCGATATGATGCCGCGCGTCGGGAACATTCACCACGTACCGGTTCGTCCGGGAGTGTCCCATCGGAGGGATGCGTGCCAGCAAAGAAGAAGCCTGTCCGCAAGCCGCAGGCTCCCAAGAAGCCCGCCAAGTCGGGCAAGAAGTAACAGCGAGCCGGGCACCCGAAAGGGTGCCCGACAGCGTTCCACCCCTTCTCCGACCGGCCACTGTGAAGCCGGGCACGTTCCGGGGCGCTGGTGGGTCGCCAACTCTCAGCTAAGCTGAATAGGACCGGACAGCTCCGGTGGCTCTCCATCGCGGATGAGCCTCTCGAATCTCCCTGGGAGTACCGTGGCGCTTGCCGCACATCCACATACATCCACTTTTGCCGATCTCGGCGTAGCCGACGACTTCGTCTCCATGCTCAACGAACAGGGCATTACATCCCCGTTCCCCATCCAGAAGCTCGCTCTACGAGACGGTTTCGCAGGCAAAGACATCTGCGGACAGGCCAAGACGGGGTCGGGAAAGACCCTCGCCTTCGGACTTCCCCTCATCGAACGTCTCCATACCGCCCAGCCGAAACAGCCCGTCGCGCTGGTGCTCGTCCCGACGCGGGAACTCTGTGTCCAAGTCGCCGAAACACTTCAGCCGTTCGCCGAACGGCGGGGCTTCACCGTCACCGCCGTGTACGGCGGCGCACCCATGGGCCGTCAGATCAACGCGTTGGCCCGCGGCACAGAAGTCGTTGTTGCCACGCCTGGCCGGCTCATCGACCTGGCCGAACGAGGGACCGTGTCGCTGCGGGCGATCGAGACCGTCGTGATCGACGAAGCCGACGAAATGGCCGACCTCGGCTTCCTTCCGCAGGTCCACCACCTGCTTCGCCAGCTCGAGGTGGACCACCACACGATGTTGTTCTCGGCCACACTCGACGGCCGGGTCTCCCAACTCGTCGACCTGTACATGAACGACGTCGTTACTCACAGGGTCGAGTCGGAGACGAGGACCGTCGACACATCCCGCCATCTGTTTCTCCAGGTCCACCGTATGGACAAGGCGAAGGTTGCCGCACGCATAGCCGGTTCCACCGGTCGCGTACTCGTGTTCGTGGCCACCAAACGGGCATGCGACCGGACGGCCAAAGACCTGGCGGCGCTCGGCGTCCCGGCACTGCCGATCCACGGCGACCTACCCCAGCGAAAGCGGGAACAGGCCCTCGGTCGTTTCTCGGATGGAAGCTCACCGGTACTCGTCGCCACGAACGTCGCGGCCAGGGGCCTCGACGTCGATGGTGTCGATGTGGTCATCCACTACGACCCGCCCGAGAACTCGAGGACCTATCTGCACAGGTCCGGTCGTACCGCCAGAGCCGGTGAAGCCGGCCTTGTCGTCACGTTCGTCGAGTGGGATCAGCTCAAAGCGGTGCGCACCATCCAAAACGAGTCGGGCCTTCTCGAACCGATCGTGAAGATGTTCTCCAACGATGACCGCCTCGACGACCTGGCGTCGTGGGAACCGCCCGCAGAACTCGCTCCGAGTCCGCCGAGACGGATCATCCGCCGCTCGTCGCGGAGACGTCGAAGCCTGCTCTAGAAAGCCGCGCCTGAAACGCAGTCCGGCCGTTTACCCCCTTGGCACCATCGATCCTGCGACACGTTGTGGAGACCGCAGAGAGAGGTCACCATGACCACGGACCTGTTCGAGGTGATGCGGACGTGCCGGGCGATGCGACGGCACGAGCCTCGTGACGTGCCCCAGGAAACCTCGACGAACTGATCGATTCTCCGGTTCGCGCCCGGAGTGCCAGCAACGCTCAGGGTCGGTCGTTCGTCGTTGTCCGTGATCGTGATGTCAAACGTGCGGCCGGCATCTGACGTGTGGAGAGCACCTCGGACTTGATGTCCGTGGGCGTAGGCTGGGGACAGAGAGGAGTCGACCATGTCTCACGGTTTCCATCCCACCGGGCTCTTTCTTGCCAACCACTCGATCTTCGGGGTGTTCGAGCCGTCCGATCGTGACGCCTACCTGGATGCGATCACGCCACACTTCAAGCCTTCGTCGTCGCCGAGGGTCCAGGTGTACGTGGTCGGTTTCGACCGTGTTTCACCGTGGCCGCTCACGCCGTATCTGGAGGCCAGCGTCTTCGTGTCGGTTCGTCATGGCGTCATGGAAGGCTGGTACCCACTGATGATGCCGGTCACCGGGCAAGTCGCGAGGATCGGGGGTCGTCTGCGCGGCTTCCCGAAAGAGATGGCAGAGATCACACTCACCGAGAACGACGACGGCTGGGTCGGGATCGCGTGCAAGGGGGACCAGACGTTGCTCCGTCTCGCGGTGACCAATCTCGTTCCTATCGACGAGGGGTTCCGAGATCCGCGAACCCAGTACTACGGCGCCCCCATGCTCAACCTGTCACCGCCGCTTCGAGGCCCGAAGGTGATCGCGACCACCGTAGAGACACTCGAACCCGCGACTTCGACCCGATTCAAGGGCGAGCTGACTATCACGGCTGATCCCGACCTCCCATGGGCCAGGCTCCTCGAGCCCGCCTCGACCGGCTTCTTCGAGACAACCCAGGGGGCGGTGGTCCTCAGACATGGGCGGGTGGCGGCCGAGTACGTGATGGTCGGCAACGCGTCGGTCGGTTTGGCGTAGCCGGGTCATCTGGCCCGTCCGACGGGCCGTGCTTCGTGCGTTGTGCTTCGCCCAGCACGTCGCACCGGGGGCTCTTGGACCAACAGCTCGCTGTGCTCGCTTCAGTCTCTGGTTGGCGACTGCCATCAGCGCCGACCACGCAGGCTCGCGTTCTGGCCGTCAGCTGTTGGCTGTCGGCTGAGAGCTGCCGGGGCGAAGCCCGCCTTTTGTCTCCTCCCCTCGCGAGAGACAAGCGAGTGGATCTCTCCCCCCAGCGAAGCCTCGGCTGAGCGTTGGGGGGAGCCGGAGGGGGTGGTTCCCACCAGCGAAGCCCCTACTTGGCGGCAGCGATCGCTTCCTGCACTGCCGTCAGGACGCCGTTCCACGTGGATGCCTGGCTCCAGTCGACGACTTTGCCGTTGACCATCAGCGTCGGAGTGCCCGTCACCTGGCGGTTCTCCGAATTGATCTCCATCTGGGTCACCCAGTTCCCGAACGTGTCGTTAGCGACGCACTGTTTGAAGCGGTTCATGTCGGGGATTCCCACGGTCTCGGCGAACTGGATGAGCTGGTCATCGGTGTAGCCGGCCCCTTCGGTCGCCGGCTGGTTGGCGAATACCTCGTTGTGATACTCGAAGAACAACCCCTGGTCCTGGGCGCACCCCGCTGCGTTGGCAGCGCGTTTGGACGAGTCGTTCTTCAAGTTGATGTCGAGGAACGACATGATGTGGTACACCTGTTTGATCTGTCCGGCTTCGACCATCTGGTCGAGCGTTGGGGCGACGTTGTCCTCGAATCCCTTGCAGATCGGGCACTGGAAATCTTCGAACACATCGACGATCGGCGAGGCCGCCGTCCCGACCGGCACCCCACCGTCACTGTTCACACCGGCGGGCATAGCGGCTGACGGGTTCGACTGGGGGCGTTTCGCCGCCCATACGGCGACGCCTGCGATGACGACCACCGCGAAGACCGCGAGGATCATGATGACTCGGGTTCGTCGCCTCGCCGCTTGTTGGGCAGCGGCCTGACGGGCCTTCTTGTCGTCTTGTTTGGTCATGAGCTCTCGTCTGTCTCGTCGGGGTTGGTGACATCCTCGCCGATCTCGACGGCTATGTCGTCGGTGAGCCGGTCGAGAGACAGGCGGCTCGACGGGAAGCGGATCAGCCAGACCGCGAGTGCCATGAACACGAGGTCGCGACCGATCTCGGTCAGGTAGCGTCCGACCCGCCCGGCCGACGGAACATCGCCGCCTCCGCCGAAGCAACCACAGTCGATCGACAAGCCACGAATCCACGCCGACGCGACACCGGCAATGAACAGAACCATCAACCCGGCGGTCACCCACGCGGCGAACCTCGTCCCCAGGCCGAGGAGCAGGAGTACGCCGACTGTGATCTCGACGATCGGCAGGCCGATGGCGACGATGTCGTCGATCGAGGAGGAGAAGATCCGGTATGCCTGCACGGCGCGAAGCGCCTGGTCAGGTTCGAGGAGTTTGGCGAGTCCTGCCCACAGCATGATCCCGGCGAGTGCCACGCGCACGACCGTAGAGAGCCACTGGGTCCGTTCGGTGTTCATCATCGCTGGGAGGAGGCTAGCGGAGGTGCAGCGACCACCGGCCCCCTCCCCGTTCTGGCGTGAGATAGCTGGCCATAGTGCAGCTATCTCACGCCAGAACGGGTTTTGGTGTGGGGGGGTAGCCTTGCGATGACCGTTGAGGAGGCCCATGGAAGAGTTCACGATGATCGTCGAGATCCCCAAGGGGAGCCGCAACAAGTACGAGGTCGACCACGAAACCGGCGACATCTACCTCGACCGGACGCTGTTCACCGCCACCCGATACCCGGCCGACTACGGCTTCATCCCCGACACGCTCGCCGAGGACGGCGATCCGCTCGACGCGATGGCGCTGGTGTCCGAGCCGACGTTCCCCGGCTGTCATATCCGTGTCCGTCCCATCGGCCTGTTTCTCATGGAGGACCAGGGGCATCCCGACCACAAGGTGATGGCGGTGCCCGTTCGCGAACCGGTCTGGGGCGAAGTACAGTCCCTCGACGACCTCCCCAAGCACATGCTCGCCGAGATCGAACACTTCTTCACCGTCTACAAGACCCTCGAGGAGAAGAAGACGGCTGCTCTGGGCTGGTTCGGTATCGAGGAGACCCTCGAGATCATTCAGGCCGCACGGGACGCCTACAAGGGGTGAAGGGGCTCGCGAAGCGAGCCCGTACCTCGTACCTCGAAGGCTCGCTCCGCTCGCTGTACCTGGTGCCTGGTACCGAGCCTCATTCCTAAGAATCGTACTACGCAATCCAGAACGGCTCAGGGATTCGT
>CAZQMF010000080.1:0-5346 GCA_964594235.1 uncultured Acidimicrobiia bacterium | reverse complement strand
CGCGGATCCGAGAGAGTGCTGAATCTGGACAGGTCGTCGATCTGCATGGGTTCCTGACTGTCGGGAGGCGAATGTACCAGCAGGCCGCCCGCTACTCTCGCCGGGTGCAGCGGCTCATCGCGTCCTGGTTCGGTACCGGTCTGATCCTTCACCGGCTGCGGGGATCGGATGCGGGGTCAGGCACGCTTGCATCGCTCATCACGTTCCCGATTGCCCTGCTCCTTCACGGCTGGCTGGCCGGCCTGATCCTCGCCATCGGAGTCACTGGTTTGTCACTGTGGTCGGTCAGACCATTTGCGAAGGGCGATCCAGGGTGGGTGGTCGTCGACGAGGCGGCCGGTGTGTTGTGGTCGACGATCGGGCTCGGTGGGTGGGCAGCGGTCGTGGCACTCGTCGTTTTCAGGCTTGCGGACATCACGAAACGACTCCCGGGCGTCGGTGCTTTCGACCGGATGCACGACGCCGTTGGCGTCACGTTCGATGACGTGGTTGCGGGCGGCTACGCGCTCGCCGCGGGGTGGCTGACGGTTCTACTCTTGTCATTGTGAATGAGCGGCTGGACGACTGCCTCTCGACGAGGGGCGGGCACCTATTCATAGACGACGTCGATACTGTCGGCCTGGCAGCCGAGTTCGGTACACCGGTGTTTGTCTACTCGGAGGGCCAGCTGCGCTCCAACTACCGACGGTTCCGCGACGCGTTCACTGAAGGCTGGGGTGGATCGGTCGATGTGCTTCCCGCCATGAAGGCCAACACGCTCCTCGCGACCCGACAAGTTCTCACGGATGAAGGTGCGGGGGCCGACATCTACTCGATCGGCGAGCTGGAGGGCGCCCTGTCCACCGGCGTCGATCCATCCAGGGTATCCGTCACCGGTGGCGGCAAGACCGACGCGATGCTTCGGCGATGCGTCGGTGCGGGAGTCCGGATCACCGTCGAAGATGTCGACGAGGTCGATCGGATCGAGCGGATCGCTTCCGAGGCAGGGCGCACGGCATCCATCAGGCTGAGGGTCAAACCGGCCGTCCCGAACCTATGGCGACGGACCGACTTCTCCCAGCTATCGGTCCCAACCGACATCGCAGCCCAGGTATACAAGTCGGGCATCCCGCCCGAGTACCTCGTGGACATGGGACGCCGGGCGCTCTCGGCGCCTCATGTGAACCTCGTAGGGCTCCACTTCCACGCTGGACGGCACCAGGCGAGGCTTTCCTACTGGCGAGGTCTCATGATCCGCTACGCCCGTCTCATCGGGGAACTCTCTCGCGCATGGGACGGGTGGCGGCCATCCGAGATCGACATCGGCGGTGGCATGGCCAGCCCTCGCGATCCCAACAACAAAGAAACCCCCCGCTCGGAGTTCGTCCTCACGGCGGCGACCTATCCCCTACTGGTCGCTCTCCGCTGGCTCGGAGAACGAACCTATCACTCGATCATCGGAAATGTGGTCCCCAGGCTGATCGGAGGCAGCCGATCCAGGCCGGCACCCACCATCGAGCAGTACGCGCACACAATCACAAAGACACTGCGCCGGGAACTCGCCTCCGTCGGAGTCGACCCGGCCGGCATCCGTCTGCAACTCGAGCCAGGACGAGGACTCTTTGGGAACACGGCGATCCATCTGGCGACCGTGAAGACTGTGAAACGGCAACACCGGCCGATCCCCTACACCTGGGTGCTCACCGATACCACGTACTTCTTCTTCGCCGACAATGTCCTCGAGCACAACCGACACCCGTTCGTACTCGCCAACCGGGCCGACGCACCAGAGGCGATGAACGCCGACATCGTCGGCCACTCGTGCGCACCGGACACGATCGTGATGGGTGCATCGCTTCCAGAGACCTCCGAAGGTGACCTGATCGCATTCCTCGAGATGGGCGCCTACGGGGAAACGTCCGCGTCCAACTTCAACGCGCTTCCCCGCCCGGCGGTGGTTCTCGTCAACGGCAACGATGCAGATCTCATCAAGCGGGCCGAGACGACCGTCGATGTGTTCCGAAGGGACATCGTCCCGGAGCGGTTCCGTCAACCGGATGTCGAGATCGACCTGACCGAGACGCGGATCGACCCCTAGGTGATCCTGACGATCGGGATCATTCGGGCAGCTTCGGTCATGTCGCCCTCCATGGGAACGCCCATCAGCGTGCCGAGCGTCCGGGCGGCCTTCGGATGTGCCTGCGCGTACCTCCTGAGCACCTCGGCTGCATCCGGCACGGGCACGACCGTCGCGGTCGCCGGGGTGCGCTGCCCCTTGTAGTTGACGGTCACGTTGGGATCCGCCTTGATGTTGCGAAACCAGTCGGCGTTGTTGCCGTACGCGGCCGCCACATACCACGAGTCTGGTTCCCTACCGACGACTTCGAGGACCACATACCGGTCGAGACCGGACTTCCTCCCCTTGTGGGTCAGCATGAGAAACCGCCCGCCCATGAGCCTGCCGAGGCCAAGCTGGTAGAGCTTGATCGGGGCGCGATAGAACCACCGCAGGCGGCTATTGGGAGCTCGTGTGATGTCCATCACACCTCCAGCCTGATCGACATCGCCTCGTCGATTCCGGGAATCGTTCTGAGTTCCTCCAGTTCCTTCGAGCTGAGATCCCGATCGAGGCTCAGGGCCATCAGCGCGTGCCCGGTGTGCGTGTCTGACCGTCCGAGCACCATGTCGTCGATGTTGACGTCGAGATTCCCGAGGTAGCTGCCCACTCGACCGATCATGCCGGGGACATCCCGGTTATTGATGATGAGGAGATGGTCCGCCAGCGGAAGTTCGATCGCGAAGCCCAACATCCCTGCGATCAACGGAACCCGGCCCATGGTGCCCCCTACGGACACCTCCCGACCGGAAACGACCCCCGACACGCGAAGCAACGACCTATATCCACGGGCCTCATCCGCGGGACGTTCCTCTACTGTCAACCCACGCTCGTCGGCGAGCGCCTCGGCGTTCACATAGGACACCGGCTCGTCACTGCTGCCCGCCAACACTCCTTTGAGAATGCTCAATCTGAGCGGACGCAACGGGTACTGGGAGAGCGCTCCTTCGGCGTGGAGTGTCAGTACGCGGGGGACACCGCCTGCGAGTGCGACGAAGATTCTGCCGAGGTGCTCCGAGACCGACAGGAAACGGCGAACCTCATCCGAAATGTCGGCCCCCAGGTCGACGTTGACGGCCGAGAGGACGAAGTCCCCGGCGAGCGCCGATACGACCGCTTCTGCCACATCGGTACCGGCCCGATCCTGTGCCTCTCGTGTCGACGCTCCGAGGTGTGGGGTGAGCACGACGTTGGGAAGGTCCAGCAGGGGGCCACTCGTCATCGGTTCGCTGGCGTAGACGTCGAGCGCGGCTCCCGCCACCTTGCCGGAACGAACCGCTTCGACAAGGGCGTCCTCGTCGACGATCCCTCCTCGTGCGACGTTCACGAGACGCACCCCGTCCTTCATGGCCGAGAACATCGTGGCATCGAACAGCCCTTCCGTCTCTCGGGTCTTCGGCAGATGTATGGTGATGAAGTCGGCGACTGCACAGAGATCGCCGAGATCGCCGACGAGTTCGACGCCAGCCTCCTCCGCCATGGCGGGCACCACGTAGGGGTCGTAGCCGACAAGGTGCATCCCGAACGACGCGGCACGCTCGGCGACGAGCATGCCGATCCGTCCGAGCCCGACGATGCCGAGGGTTTTGCCCAATAGCTCAACGCCACCGAACCGTTTCCGGTCCCACTTCCCTCCCCGCAGGGAGGCGTCCGCCTGGGCGATGTTGCGGGCTTGGGCAAGGATCAGACCCATCGTGTGTTCGGCCGCAGAGACCGCATTCGCCCTGGGCGCGTTGACGACGAGCACCCCCGCGTTCGTCGCTGCGGTGATGTCGATGTTGTCGACGCCGATCCCGGCCCGCCCGATGACGCGCAGCCTCGGGGCAGCAGCGATGAGTTCGGCGTCCACTGCGGTCGCGGACCGAACAACGAGCGCGTCGGCATCGGCAAGCCGCCGTTTCAACTCCTCCCGATCGACGCCGACTGCGACATCGACGACTGCGGACCCCCGCAGGATGTCGATCCCCGCCTCGGCGATCGCCTCCGCAACGACTACACGCATGGATGGCATTGTCGTCGAACGTTCCCCCGACACCAACACGAGCCGCCTCTAGAGTTGGAGGTGAAAGGAGGCCTCGCATGAAGACATGGGCTCCGAAGGTCGTCGTTGCGGCGACGGATGGATCGGAGGGGAGCATCAGGGCATGCCAGGTAGCCGTGAGTATCGCTCGCGCCTGGGATTCGAAGCTCCTCCTCGTCACCGTCGTTCGCCCACCGGAGGGGTGGTGGGGCATCGGGGGTGCGCCCCCTACCGCAACCGCGTTGACGAAGGCACTCGACGACGCGCAGCAGGAAGCGCTCGATCGGACGATGGGTTCACTCGACTTGTCGGATGTCGACTACGAGACAGTCGAGGAGCTCGGTGATCCGGCTGCAACGATCGTGGGGTTCTGTGAGCAGCACCAGGCCGATCTGCTCGTGATCGGCCGGCGTGGCGCAGGGCTGATAGAACGCTTCATCCTGGGTTCGGTCGCAGACCGGCTCGTGCACTACGCACCTTGCCCCGTGATGGTCATCCCGCCGGCGTAGCCGGACCGTCAGCTTCGAGCCGCCTTCAGCAAGGCAATCGAAAGCAGACCGAAGATCAGAGCAGCGGCCAGGAGGCTGATCGCCGCCGCGATGTCATCGGCTCTCACGGCGTGCACGATCGCAAGCCATCCGGCCACCATTCCCGACAGCACGGTGAACCACGCTGCCGTACTCACTGCGCGCATCATCCCTCCTCACCGAATCTTGAAATACCAGATCCACGCTGCCACTCCGAGGAGCGCCCCCCAGAACGCAAGCCTGACGAGCTTCTTGATCAGCCAGAACACCACGAGGACCGCGGCCGCGATCCCGATCACGAGCGGCAACTTCTCCATGGCATTGAGGATAGAGCGAAGGAGGGCGTTTCTCGCCTGTTGGTCCTCCCAGCGCAGGGCTTCGCCTGCCAGTTCTGGGTTTTCGGTTCTGGGTTCTCGGTAGGAGGTCGCCCCGAGGTCTTGTGGTCTTCTAGGTAGCGTTCTGGCTGAAGACTGAAGACTGAAGACTGCTCGCGCAGCGAGCCTGTTGGTCCCCCCAGCGAAGCCGCAGGGCCGAGCGTTGGGGGGAAAGTACCGCAGCGGCGAAGCCGCTGGGGTAGGGGGGGTCGTGCGCGCGCTACGTTGGTGGGCACCGCCCCCTCCGTCCTCGACCTCCGGCCGAGTCCACCTCCCCCAACACTCGCTTCGCTCCCTGGGGGAGGAAACGGGCACCGCCCCCTCCGTCCT
>CAZQMF010000079.1:2481-5369 GCA_964594235.1 uncultured Acidimicrobiia bacterium | reverse complement strand
CCGACTTCAACGGCGTGATCGAGGACATGGACATCGATCAGCAGAAGGTCACCGTTCTCGTCAACATCTTCGGCAGGGACACTCCCGTCGAACTCGGGTTCGGCGACATCCAGAAGCAGTAGCAGATCAGAGGACACGTACATGGCACGTAAGAAACTGGCGGCGATCCTGAAGCTGCAGATTCCGGCAGGTCAGGCTACCCCCGCGCCGCCGGTGGGGCCGGCGCTTGGCCAGCACGGAGTCAACATCATGGACTTCGTGCGGGCCTACAACGCAGCGACCGAGAGCCAGACAGGCACCATCATTCCTGTCGAGATCTCGATCTATGAGGACCGGACGTTCACCTTTGTCACGAAGACGCCCCCGGCCGCAGTGCTGCTGCGGCAGGCCGCCCGTGTTGTGAAAGGCTCCTCGACGCCCAACACCGAGAAGGTCGGATCGGTCACCAGGAACCAGGTGCGACAGATTGCCGAGACGAAGATGCCCGACCTGAACGCTGTGGACATCGAGGGAGCGATGAGGATCATCGAAGGCACCGCCCGTTCGATGGGGATCATCGTCGAGGCTTGATGGCAGTCGCCCTACCGATAACCGACAACTGACAACCGAAACGGCGACGCGTAGCGTCGCCACTGTTGGGAGGCCTGAAAGGGCCGTTTGGACCACGGAGGTACATGATGCCGAAGCACGGCAAGCACTACGCGCAGGCACTCCTGCGTTACGACCAGCACACCGCATACACACCGGACGAGGCCATCGAACTGGTGAGGATGTTCTCCTACGCGAAATTCGATGAGACGGTCGAGGCGGCGCTCCGACTGGGAATCGATCCACGCAAGGCCGACCAGCTCTTGCGCGGCACCGTTGCCCTGCCGCACGGCACCGGCAAGACAGTCCGTGTCGCCGTGTTCGCCGATGGCGACAAGCTACGGGAGGCGGAGGCCGCCGGCGCCGATCTCGTCGGAGGCAAGGAGCTCGTGGACGAGATCCAGGGTGGACGCGCACTGGACTTCGATGTCGCCATCGCGACTCCGTCGATGATGTCCGAGGTCGGCAAGCTCGGCCGGGTCCTCGGGCCTCGTGGCCTGATGCCGAACCCAAAGGCAGGCACGGTGACGGTCGATGTCGAGAAGGCGGTGAGCGACTTCAAAGGTGGCAAGATCGAATACCGCAATGACCGCTACGGGAACATCCACGCCCCGATCGGCAAGGTTTCGTTCGACACCCGCCTTCTGGTCGAGAACCTCGCTGCACTGATTTCCGAGATCGTCCGCTCTCGCCCTGCGTCCGCCAAGGGCAGGTTTGTGCGCAACATCAGCATCTCGTCGACGATGGGGCCCGGCGTCAGGATCGACGTCGGCGCAATCGACGACTTGATCGCCCTCGCCCACTGACGGCCTGGCAGGGAGGCCATGTCAATTCCGGAGTCCTGATCCACGGCGTATACGACGCGAGTGGCCCTCTGGTGACCGCCTGGCGTCTCTCCTGACGATGGGCCACGAGCACGCTCGAGACGACATGGGTCATGGTGGTGGCGACACATGGGAGGGCACGGTGGTCGAAGCCCTGGCTCGATTGGTGTGATGTCGGGGTCTCCGAACGGAGGGGCATTGGCTCCATGCGGGGAGCCTGGGCAACGGCGATGGGCGGCCGTCTTCCCGAAGCCTCTCAACGGCGGTGCAGGGTAGGGGCTGCACTAACACCGGAGCGACCTCGGGCTGCCCTTGGTCCACGCCCTTTGGTGCGGTGCACCCGAACGGAGACCCCGAACCTAGGGAGAGTGTCCCACAGACGGGGGGCCATGTCCAGAGGGAGCTCGCTGCGCTCGCAGCAGACAGCGAACGGCCAACAGCGAACAGCCCGAGCACGCGATCCCTTGCTGTCGGCTGTCGGCTGTCGGCTGTCAGCTCGCATGTGCTATCGTGCCGTCCACAACTCCAACCTCGACCGAAGACCGCCGGTACCTCAGAGTTCAAACGGGACGATTCCCGGCCTGCGCAGGGCGTGCTCCTGTGGCTCCCGTCGTCTTCGGCGAGGAGCCTTACTCATAGAGGAGGAGCTATGCCACGACCTGAGAAGGTCCAGGCGGTTGAAGAGATAAGACGGAGACTGACCGAGGCGAGGGCGACGTTCGTCACCGAGTACCGCGGGTTGACCGTCAGCGAACAGCAGAGTCTGCGGGCCGAGTTACGCAAGGCAGACGGCGACTACAAGGTCGTCAAGATGTCCCTTGCCCGCCTGGCCGCCGATGCCGAAGGCCTGGAGTCTCTCCACGATGTCCTCGTTGGTCCGACGGCGCTCGCATTCGCTGCGACCGATGCGGTCACGGTGGCCAAAGCGCTTCGCGATTTCGCCAAGGAACACGAGCGCCTGGTCATCAAGGCAGGTGTCCTGTCCGGGGAGGTACTCCCGCCGGAGAAGGTCGCACAGCTCGCAGACATCGAGCCTCGCGACGTGCTGCTCGGTCGCATCGCAGGTGGGTTCCAGGCACCGCTGACGAAGCTCGCCGGATTGCTGCAGGCGTTCCCGCGCAACGCTGCATCGATGTTCTCACAACTGCTGGAGAAGAAGGAGCCGGCGGCCTCCGCTGAGGAGCCGGTCGATGAGCCAATCGCCCAAGAGCCCGAGCCCGAGACGGCAGCAGAGCCTGAGGTGACACCGGATATCGAAGCTGAGCCGGAGGCGGCAGCTGAACCGGAGCCCGAGGTGACACCGGATGTCGAACCGGAGTCGGAGGTAGCGGCTGAGGTTTCGGACGAGCCGGAGGCGGCAGCCGAACCGGAGCCCGCGCCGCCCGCACCCAAGAAGAAGTCGACACCCAAGCCCAAGGCGAAGCCCGAGGTGACACCGGATGTCGAACCGGAGTCGGAGGTAGCGGCTGAGGTTTC
>CAZQMF010000079.1:0-2381 GCA_964594235.1 uncultured Acidimicrobiia bacterium | reverse complement strand
AGCCCGCGCCGCCCGCACCCAAGAAGAAGTCGACACCCAAGCCCAAGGCGAAGCCGAAGGCGACGGATACGAAAGAGGAGTGAACGACATGGCGAAGATGACGACCAAGGAGCTCTTGGAGGTCTTCGAAGGGATGACCGTACTCGAGCTGAAGGAGTTCCTCGACGCGTTCGAGGAGAAGTTCGACGTGACCGCGGCCGCTCCGGTCGCAGTGGCGCAGGTCGCTGCGGCGCCGGTCGCTGCCGCTGCCGAAGAGCAGGACGAGTTCGATGTCGTTCTCTCCGCGGTCGGCGACAAGAAGATCCAGGTGATCAAAGAAGTCAGGGCTCTCACCAGTCTGGGCCTGAAGGAGGCCAAGGATCTCGTCGACAACGCTCCTGGAGCAGTGCTGGAGCACGTCGACAAGGAGACGGCCGAGAAGGCCAAGGCGCAGCTCGAGAGCGCAGGGGCGAGCGTCGAGCTCAAGTAGCACTTGGGGCGGGACGGCTCTGCCGTCCCGCTCACCAAGAGCCTTGACCTGCCCGAAGCGAAGCGATATGTTGGTCTCGCAATGCACCGGTTCTCACCGGTCACTCAGATTTGTATTGCCGCCTGGGTAGGTGTGTGTTAACCTGGCTGTTCGCCGTTCGCACTCAGGTCTAAGGGTCCAAGGAGGAGTCACTTGCCCTCGCGCGTCACCCCCCGTCTTTCGTTTGCCAAGATTCCCGAAGTTCTTCCGATTCCCAACCTCCTCGCACTCCAGTATGAAAGCTTCCAATGGTTCCTCGACGAGGGGCTGAAGGAGATTTTCGAAGGGATTTCTCCCATCGAGGACTTCACCGGTGAGCTCGCACTGGAACTCACCGATCACCGATTCGGTGATGCGCCCCGCACCGTCGAGGAGTGCAAGGAACGCGACGCTCACTACTCGAGGCCGCTGTTCGTTACCGCCCGGTTCGTGAACCGGAAGACCGGCGAGATCAAGGAGCAGCAGGTGTTCCTTGGTGATTTCCCGATGATGACAGAGAAGAGCGTCTTCATCATCAACGGCACGGAGCGTGTCGTCGTTAGTCAATTGGTGAGATCTCCCGGCGTCTACTTCGATAGGTCACCCGACAAGACGTCCGATCGTGAGATCTACAGCACGAAGATGATTCCGGGTCGCGGCGCCTGGCTGGAGTTCGACACGGACAAGCGGGGAACTCTCGGTGTGCGCGTCGACAGGAAACGCCGCCAGCACGTCACCGCCTTCCTCCGAGCGCTGGGCATAGCGGAGACGGACGAGGAGATCCTCGCCCTGTTCCCGAACTCCGAATCGATGCGGACGACACTCGAACGCGACACCACCGTCGATCGGGAAGACGCGTTGCTCGATCTCTACCGCAAACTCCGTCCGGGTGAGCCGACGACGGTCGAATCGGCCAGGGGACTGCTCCAGACGCTGTTCAAGAACCCCAAGCGGTACGACCTGACGAAGGTCGGTCGCTACAAGATGAACCAGAAGTTCAGTCGGCCGATCCCGGGCGACTACCACCCCGACGAGATGGGGCTACTGACCGACGATGACATCCTCGACGCGATCTCGTACCTGATCGCGCTCCACGAGGAGAAGCCGATGTTCACGACCAGGGCCGGCATCGAGATTCCGGTGAAGGTGGACGACATCGACCATTTCGGGAACCGGCGGGTCAGGACGGTCGGCGAGCTGATCCAGAACCAGGTCCGGGTCGGTCTGACGCGACTCGAGCGTGTTGTGCGCGAGCGTATGACCACCCAGGACTCGGACGCGATCACCCCGCAGAGCCTCATCAATATCCGACCGGTGATCTCGGCGATCAACGAGTTCTTCGGTTCCAGTCAGCTCAGCCAGTTCATGGACCAACCGAACCCGCTGGCGGGTGTGACGCACAGACGTCGCCTGTCGGCACTCGGCCCCGGCGGTCTGTCACGGGAACGTGCAGGCTTCGAAGTGCGTGACGTCCACTCGTCGCACTACGGACGGATGTGCCCGATCGAAACGCCGGAAGGTCCGAACATCGGGTTGATCGGGTCCCTCGCGACCTACGCGCAGGTCAACAAGTACGGGTTCATCGAAACGCCGTACCGGAAGGTCGTCGACGGCAGAGTGACCGATCAGATCGACTACTTGACCGCCACCGAAGAGGAACGGTTCGTGATCGCCCAGGCAAATGCTGCCCTCGACTCCGACGGAACGTTTTCCAACGACCGTGTTCTTGTTCGGTTGCCGGGCGGCGCCGGTGAGGTGGATTCGGTGCCTCCATCCCAGATCGACTACATGGACGTATCACCGAAGCAGATCGTATCGATTGCGACCGCACTCATCCCATTCCTCGAACACGACGACGCCAACCGAGCGCTGATGGGATCCAACATGCAGCGTC
>CAZQMF010000078.1:0-5582 GCA_964594235.1 uncultured Acidimicrobiia bacterium | reverse complement strand
GAAGTATCTCCGGGTCTTCACGCGATCGGGATCTCGAACCCGACGACAGCGCCGTCCCTGTTGAATGCGAAGACGTCACCCCCGTGCTGCGTGACGACCTCTCTGACGATCGACAGTCCAAGCCCTGAACCGGGCAGTGCGCGCGCCTTTGTTGCACGGTAGAAGCGGTCAAAGACGCGATTGAGGTCCTCCTTGTCGATACCGGGGCCATGGTCGGCCACCTCGACACGTCCCGGTGACAGCGTCACGTCGATGGGGCCGTCCGGAGGACTCCACTTGTCCGCATTGTCGATCAGATTCGAAATCGCCCTTTGGAGTGAGCTGGGTCTGCCCTCGATGTGACCGGCGTCACCCGTGACCGTGATCGTCCGGCCAGTGCGACGACGCGCACGCATCACCACCTCTTCGACGGTCTCGGTGAGATTGACGCCCTCGAGCGGCTCGTCACCTGCTTTCGCGCTCGTTGCGAGCTCGACCATCTCCGAGACCAGGCTGCTGAGCTCCCGCATTTCGAACGAGACGTCATTCATGAGCGCCGCGCGGTCTTCCTCGTGCATCCCCTCGGCTCGTGCCAGGAACTCGATGTTCGTCCGCAAGCTGGTGAGCGGCGTCCTCAACTCGTGTGAAGCGTCGGCAACGAGCCGCTGCTGCTGTGACCGGGACGTATCCAGGGCCTCGAGCATCGTGTTGAACGAGCCGGCCAGTCGTCCGATCTCGTCGTCCCGTTCGACGGCGATACGTGACTCGAGATCCTGGGTCTCGGCGACGTGCTCCACCGCGGCAGAGAGCGAACTGAGTGGGGCAAGACTGCTGTGGGAAACGGCCAGCCCCAGACCGGCCGCAAGGGCGATGCCACCGAGCCCGACGAGTGCAAGGACGAGGGCCAGGCGCGCGAGGGTCTGATCGACCTCCGTGAGTGGACGGGCGAGCTGCATAGCCAGACCGTCCTCGCCGGCTGGAGCAGTCACCATCCTCAAGTGGAGTCCCTGGACGGTGACATCTCGCAACAGTGGCCCTTCCTCGCCCTTCGCGATGGCCACGTCGTCATCGTTGATTGGCAGAACCAGCCGCTGGCTGGACGCCCCGACACGAATCCCGCTGGCCGACGCGACCTGCACATACAGGTCCACCCGCATGAAGCCACCTTCCATGAAGGCCATCAGCTGCTCCTGGCGCTGAATCAGGGCACTGGGTCCGCCCTCGTAGTCTCGAGCGAGGTCCGCCCGTTCGATCAGCGCACGATCGATCACCGAGCGCATCTGTGCCCTGGCCAGGAAGAAGGCAGCCGCAGACACCAAGATGACCGCCATGGCGACGGCCCCGGTGACCAGGACCGTCAGTCTGGTTCGGAGCTTCATGGCATGCGGATCACGTAGCCGACCCCGCGAACCGTGTCGATGAGCCGGGACTCGCCGGCCTCCTCGGTCTTCCTTCGCAGGTAGCCGATGTACACATCGAGGGAGTTCGAGGTAGTCCCGAAGTCGTAGCCCCAGATCCGCTCGTAGATCGTGTCCCTCGTCAACACGACCCCTGCGTTGAGCATCAGCAGCTCGAGGAGATCGAACTCGGTCTTGGTGAGGTCCAGTTCTCTTTCGCCTCTGGTCACCTTGCGGGTCCGAGGATCGAGCGTCAGGTCACCCACCGTCAAGGTCGATGCATCGTCGTCAGGAACGTTCCGTCGCAGGAGTGCACGAATCCGGGCCAGGAGTTCTTCGAGCGCGAAAGGCTTGACCAGGTAGTCGTCGGCTCCCGCGTCCAGGCCGGCGACCCGGTCGCGAACCTCATGGCGTGCGGTGAGCATCAGTACCGGCAGCGAGCTTCCAGACGCGCGCAGGCGGCGACAGACCGTCAGACCGTCGATATGCGGCATCATGACATCGAGCAGCACCAGATCCGGTTCGCCCGAGGCCAGAGCGTCCAGCGCCTCCGAGCCGTCGTTGGCAACCGCAACGTCGTAACCCTCGAATCTCAGAGCACGCTCCAGCGACTGGCGCACCCCGCGGTCGTCCTCGGCGATGAGGATTCGGGAACCCATAGAGCCAACCACTTTACAAACACGGCATAGGAAGTGAGTGAAAGCAGCATGAGAAACCGATGAGAAGCCCACCTACCATTGCCGCCGTGAAACGGCTCATCGAAACCATCCGATCATCCATCGTCGGGACCGGCGCCGTGGTCGACGGTCCGTTCGGGCCACGACGGATCACCTACGCCGACTACACGGCTTCGGGCAAGCCACTCACGTTCATCGAGGACTACCTGCGTGACGTGGTGCTGCCCCTCTACGCCAACACACACTCGGAGACCTCACAGACGGGGAGACAGACCACCCACCTTCGAGAGGAGGCGAGGGCCCTGATCAAGCAATGCCTTGGCGGGACCGATGAGGAGCATGCCGTGATCTTCTGTGGGTCGGGTTCCACGGGTGCGATCGACAAGCTCGTCACGATCCTCGGGATTCGCATCCCCTCAACACTCGAGGATCGATTTGGGCTCTCCGCGTCTGTCACTGATCGTCCGGTGGTGTTCGTGGGGCCCTATGAGCACCACTCCAACGAGCTGCCATGGCTCGAGTCGGTGGCCGACGTCGTGGAGATCCGGGAAGACGACGACGGCCACATCGACCTCCAGCACCTCGAGGAGATGCTCGACCGCCACAGGGGTCGCTCCATGATCGGCAGCTTTTCGGCCGCATCCAACGTCACAGGGATCACCTCGGACACCTCCGCGATCTCGAGCCTCCTCCACCGATACGGCGCTCTCTCATGTTGGGATTTCGCGGCGGCGGCGCCATATGTGGCGGTGCAAATGCGCTCTCCCGGAACGGACGGGGCCGACTACAAGGACGCCGTTTTCATCTCCCCCCACAAGTTCATCGGAGGGCCCCAGACACCCGGCGTGCTCTGCGTGCGTCGCGAACTGCTGCACAACCGGGTGCCTTCGGTTCCGGGCGGAGGAACCGTCAGCTACGTCAGCTCGTTCGACCACCACTACCTCCTCGATCAGGAACACAGGGAGGAAGGTGGCACGCCGGCGATCATCGAATCGATCAGAGCCGGACTCGTCTTTCAACTCAAGGAAGCGGTTGGTCCCCAGGAGATCCGCCGCAGGGAACACGCGTTCATCGAACGAGCCATCGCATCATGGCAGACCAATCCGAATCTTCGGATCCTCGGGAACCCTGACGCCGACCGGCTCTCCATCGTGTCGTTCACGGTGCGGGCACCCCACCACCCAATGCTTCATCACGAGTTCGTCGTCGCACTCCTCAACGATCTCTTCGGCATCCAGGCGCGCGGCGGGTGCACGTGCGCAGGTCCGTACGGCCACCGCCTCCTGGGGATCGATGAGGAGACGAGCCGCGCTGTCGACCGGGAAGTAGCGCAGGGGTTCGAGATCATCAAGCCCGGGTGGGCACGCGTGAACTTCAACTACTTCATCTCGGACGAGGAGTTCGACTACATCGTGCAGGCGGTTCACCTGGTCGCGGCACACGGATGGAAGCTTCTCCCCCGCTACACGATCGATATCCGTACGGGCGTGTGGACTCACCGCGATGCGACGCTCGATCTCATGTCGCTCTCGGACATCTCCTATGACGACGCAACCATGACCTACCGGCATGTCCAGCAGCCTGACGACTCCCCAACCCTCGCTACCTACCTCGACGCAGCCCTCGAGATCTTCGCTGAACCGATTCCGCCCGCCGAGCCGATCACGCTTCCGGCATCGGTTGAAGCACTTCGCTGGTTCCCGCTCCCGCACGAGGCAGCTGACAGATGAAGGCCCGCTTCGCGAGCCTGTTGGTCCCCCCAGCGAGCAGAGCGGAGCGTTGGGGGGAAAGTACCGCAGCGGCAAAGCCGCTGGGGTAGGGGGGGTGGTGCGCGGGCTACATTGGTGGGAACCGCCCCCTCCGTCCTCGGCTTTCAGCCGAGTCCACCTCCCCCAACGTCGCCCTCCGGCTCCTGGGGGAGGAAACAGGAACGGCCCCCTCCGGCGTCGAGCATCAGCTCGACGCCACCTCCCCCAACACTCGGCCTACGGCGTCGCGAGAGGAGGAAACGCTCGCTAGTCCTCCCGGGTCGCGTGGCCTCGCACGGCGATGACGAGCAGCACAATGATCGCCACAACAGTCACGACGGCGGCTTTCACGAAGCCGCTGCCGTCCGCGTCACCTGCGAGCGACCCCAGCGCTGTGGTGAGTGAAGAAGGGAGCCAGTCGTTGACACCTTTGATCAGGCCGAGAAGTGGAAGCATCAGCAGCGCGACGATCGATATCAACACCGTTGAAAGCGTTGATTTGGCCCGCGCCGAGACAGCTGCGACGAGGGCGACGACGAACAGCAACGAGAGTATCCCGTAGCCGATTCCCACGAGCATGTTCACCGCGGGGAGACTGCCGATCAGCACCACGGTCTCGTACCACGCGGCAGCAGTTCCGGCCAAAAAGGCGGCCGTTGCGGCAGCGGCGGCGACAACGTACTTGGGCACCAAGAGCCTGAGGGTTCCCTCGGTGCGCGTCCTGAGAAACGTCGCGATCTCGGGGTTCATGAAGAACGCCCCTGCGGCAACAACCACCACGACCAAGATCCCCAGCTGGGTCGCGTTGCTGACGTACTGCGCGATCCCGTCGTGTGGCGTCGGAGGTGGAGCATTGAACTCAAAACCCTGCTGCTGTGCGGCCGCCCTGGCAAGGATCTCGTTCAGATAGCGGGCGGTGATCGGACCGAGGAAGCCGAAGAACAGGTAGACACCGAACAGGGCAATCCACCGCTTCGTGCGCAGCAGGCGAAGCCACTCCAGCTTCCAGACGTTCACTTCGTCACCTCCAGGAACACCTGCTCGAGGGTCGCAGCCTCGGGAGCGATCGATATGACCCTGGCCTCTGCGCCAGCCAACACGGCCGGCAGGTGTCGTTCAGCATTCTCGAGTGTCGTGACAGACACCTCGAGGGCCCCATTGCCGGCGTCCACCACCTTCTGGACCCAAGGCTGGGCACCAAGAGCGGCAACCGCTCCATCGAACGGAGGACGGAGCCGCACCTTGTAGATGGGTACGGTGTGACCGCTCAGCAGCTCATCGAGTGTTCCTTGGAACCGCAGGTTGCCGTGGTCGAGGATGCCGACCGTGTCACACACCTCCTGGACGTCGGAGAGAGCGTGACTCGAGAACACCACGGTTGCCTCACCTCGCATTCTGGCCACCAGATCGAGCACTTCCCTCCGCCCCGCAGGGTCCAGCGCGGACGAGGGCTCATCGAGCAGCAGCAGCTTCGGTCGAGCCACGACCGTTGTAGCGATGCCGAGGCGCTGCAACATGCCCCGCGAGTATCCGCCGACCCTCTGGTGTGCCGCCTCTGTGAGTCCCGCCTGCTCCAGGACCTCATCCACTCTGGACGCATCAACGGTCGGATCGACCATCGTCCGGGCGAGGTCGACGACCTCCCGGGCGGTCAGCCACTTGTCGAATTGGGGCGTGTCTGGGAGGGTGGCTCGCTCGTCCTTCGGGACTTCGATCTCTACGGACCCGCTGGTCGGTCTCCTCAGCCCTGAGAGGATGCCGAGCAGGGTGGTCTTGCCGGC
>CAZQMF010000077.1:3482-5585 GCA_964594235.1 uncultured Acidimicrobiia bacterium | reverse complement strand
TCGTATCCTTGTCGGAAGAAGTCGAGAGCGGCCCTTCGTTGATCCTGAGCCGCGAGCAGATCCTCGTAGGGCAGGCTCGCCCCGTTGAACGTGGTGTCGTTCCAGATGGGGTCAGATCGGTCGATGGGGCCCCACGCAGCGATGTAGAGGTACGGCTCGGGATGGCCGTCGTCGCCGGGTGACGCTCCGTAGCTCGCACGGTGATCGCCGGAGCCCATCTCGAAAGCGAGATCGAAGTGCTCGGGCCACAACTGGACCCTGCTCACATCGGCTGCTCCCGGTGTCCGCCGGGCCTGCTCGAGGAGCGAGGCGCCGAACCCGAACCAGTCTCCGATCGCGTTCGATGCCGCCGGATCGATCTCGAGGTGGTGGTCGGGATCGCCCGGTTCGAGCGGGTCACGAAACCCATCGAACCAAACCGCGCTGAACGGAATGTCGAGGAACCGACCGGCCGCCCGTACCGTAGAGATCGGCGTGTCGAGGGCTTCTGCTCCCCGCTGGTAGACGAGGCGGCCTTCTTCGATGCGCGCCTGCTCGTTGTCTCCGAAGAACGGTGTTCCGAAGCCGCGATGGGTGTAGCGCAGACCGAGCTTGCCGTTTGCGGAGAACCGCTTCGGGGAGAGCACGAAGAAAGCGAGCTGGTGGAGAGCACGGCGTGTCTGTTCGAAGCCGTCCGGAAGGGTCCCCAGCCTGCGGTACCGACCAAGCCAGTGGTCGGTGACGTAGCCCGACGCGGAGGGATCCTCAGCCGCGAACGCCGTCCACGTCACGCCCTCTCCCTCGACCGGGGTGACGACCACTCCGGTTGCTCCGGCGGGGTCGGTCGGGTCGTCGGCGTACCACTCGGGGTCGGTCGAGGCCGGAGGTGAGGGTTCCAGGACCCTTGCCTCGAACCCGTCGGGGAGCAGCGCGGACGCCTCGGCGCGCGGGTCTCTCGCCGACGTCATGCGGACACCCGGCGCCAGAATCCCGCGAGTTGTGCCGCTCCCACGACGAAGCCGGCAAGCCCGATGAACAATCCCGTCCATCCGCTGATGGCCGTGTTGAACACCGCATCGAGTGACACGGAACCCGGTCCGAACGTTGCCAGAGCGAGCGCTGCCGCCGAGAGCGTCACGACGTACTCGTAGCCCTCGTCGGGGCGATGGAAGACGAAGAACCCGGCAAACCGGTGGATCGATCCGAACGCGACGGTCATCGTCGCGATCAGGCCGGCAGCGGCAAACGTGGTGAGCAGGCCGGACACGAGCCCGAGCCCGATGGCGAGCTCACTCCCGGCAGAGAGCATCGCGTTGAGCCTTGCGCTGCGGAAGCCTTTCGATGCGAACCAGCGTATGGTCCCGTCGAGGCTGCGGGCGTGGTTGATCCCGTGCGCAAGCATCACCGTTCCCAGCCAGAGCCTGAGAACGAGGAGGGCGACATCGGTTGCATTCATGATTCGTTCCTTCCGTCTCGTATTCGACAACGCGTTCGATCGACGGTTTCTGCCCGAAGTGCGACAATTGAGTCGTGAGTCCGGCACTACAGGTGGTTCTCGCGGTCGTCGTGATCGCCGTGGTCTGGGTGGCACTCGCCCGTCTGTTCCGATACGCGGGCAGGCGCGGGTGGGTGTTCAACAAGCACAATCCGAAGCCGTCCCGTCCCCGATCACTCGGCCTTCTGGAACAGGTCTACCAGCCGAGCATCCAGCATGTCATCGAGTTCGAGATCACCGACCGGACCGATGCCGAACAGGACGAAGCGGGAGAACCGCCCGGGGACTGAGCACCGGCGGAAGAGGCCGAGGGTGGACGTGGTATGGCGCAGCCGGCCCATGACCTCGCCTCAACGGTGCAGGTAGGTGAGCACGGCCAGGACGCGACGGTGATCGTCAGGTTCCGGAGCCAGATCCAGCTTCATGAAGATCGACGAGATGTGCTTCTCCACGGAGCCGATGCTGATCCCACATGCGTCGGCGATCGCCGCGTTGCTCCGTCCCTCCGCCATGGCGCTCAGGACGTCCAGCTCTCGAGACGTGAGTCTGTCGAGGGTGTCCTGCGTACGACGCCGCCTCACCAGCTGCGCAACCACCTCGGGATCGATCACCGCACCCCCGCCGGCGAC
>CAZQMF010000077.1:0-3382 GCA_964594235.1 uncultured Acidimicrobiia bacterium | reverse complement strand
CAGGCGCGGTTGCGCTCCATCGTGGAGATTGCGTTCGATCCGAGTTCGTTCGAACTCGGCCGCTTCGAGTCCAAAGGCACGTGCCACGCGCAGGTCGCGTACCTGGGCTTCCAGTTCGATCTTCGTGTTCGGACCGAGAAGTCGTATGGCGATCGTTCCGTGGAGGCCGGCGAGCCCGCGAACGACTCGCGGAACGATGGCAAGCAGGAGGAGGCCCAGTGCTGCGACGAGCAGCGCTTTTGTGAATGAACCGATGATGACCCATCGCCAACCTTCGGACACGAACGAGAACTGACCCGACGGGAAGAAGCGGTAGGTGAGAGGCGTCGCCAGCATCGTGAGGGGGACGGCGAGTGCGATCGTGACGAGGCTGAACCACACGACACCCAGCGGGAGCAACAGCATCAGGTAGATCGCTTCCCTCCACGTGGCGGGATCTGCGAGTCGTGCCGACCACCACCGGGCCTCGCCGGTGTCTGCCCTGGGAGGAACCGGAACCGAGACGCCCAAACCCCATTTCACGAAACGGCGCTCTCCGTCTGCTCCGATGCGTACCGCCCCGAGTGCGAGTCGCAGGATGGGCAAGCCGATCCACAGCACGGCAAGACTCAAACCGACGGCCAGCAGCACCCAGAGACTCGAGAACCAGAAGAGACCAACGGGCAGCGTCGCCAGCAGATATGCGACACGTCTCCGTGTGGACGCAGTGTCGGCCACGCGTCTCGCCATATACACCTCCTCCACGCAACGTACGCCGCGAGGTCGGTGGATGGCAATCCTGCCATCCACCCCCTCGACAGGGGGGTTGTCCCCATGCTGCCAGGTCACTCGAGCAGAGGCGACCGTCTGGAACGTGCGCACAGAGGGGTTCTCCCCGGGCTCTCCCCTGTGGTCAGCCCCCATCGAGAGGGCAGGGCTTGCCGGCTGGTCGGGCCCGCCCCGTATCCGTACGTTCGCGCCATCGACTCGAAAGGACGCCCATGCGCACCTCACTCACCGGACGGCTCGCGGTGGCCGCATCCCGACATCCGTGGCGAATCGTGCTCGCGTGGCTCCTCCTGCTGACAGTCGCAGGGGTATTGGCGACGCACATCGGCGATGCTCTGACCGATCAGAGCGACCTCGCGGTGCAGACGGAAGCGTCGAGGGCCGCGGACATCCTCCAGGCCCACTTCGGCGCCGATCCCGTGAGAGAACTCGTCGTCGTTGAGGCGGCACATGGAGGGGTCGGTGATCAGGGCTTTGCGGAGAATGTGGCGAGCCTCGAAGCACGGCTGAGCGACCTCGACACCGTCCAGTCGGCGGTTTCCTATCTGGATGGGGTCCCCGGCCTGCTCTCGAGCGACGGACACACGGCGCTGATCTCCGTGACGCTCGTCGGCGCCGCGAAGGACGCGGCGGCGAACGCGGCTCCGATCGTTGAGCTGATCGAGCACGCCGGTGCCGAATCCGGCTACAGGATCACCACCTTGGGTGAAGGGAGTGTGAACGCCGAATTCGACGCGTTGGCCGAGGACACCCTGGTCAAAGGCGAGACGGTCGGTCTCTCGATCGCTCTCGTGGTCCTTGTCCTCGTGTTCGGCGCCGTGATCGCCGCCGGCATTCCGCTGCTGCTCGCCCTGGCGTCGATCGTGCTCGCCGTCGGAATGACGGCGCTGGTCGGGCATGCCTTCGACCTCTCGTTCTTCGTCGTCAACATGATCAGCATGATCGGCCTCGCGGTTGGCGTCGACTACTCGCTGTTCATCGTCCAGCGATTCCGAGAAGAACGAGTCAAGGGACGCACGATCCCCGACGCGGTGGCAAGAGCAGGCGAGACGGCGACTCGCGCAGTGGTGTTTTCGGGGATGACCGTCGTGATCGCGCTCACAGGGCTGCTCTACATGCCCGAGACGACCATGCGAAGCATGGGAATAGGGGCCATCCTTGCCGTGGTTGCGGCGCTCGCCGCAGCGACGACCCTGCTGCCCGCCATGCTGCGTCTGCTCGGGGATCGGGTCAACCGGCTGCGGGTCCCCTTCACGTCGCGGACCCACTACACCGAGGGTGGCGGCCGCTTCTGGCGGTCGGTCACTCGTGTGGTAACGAGCCGCCCGATGGTGGGTGCGGGGTTGGCGATCGGACTGCTTCTCGTGCTGGCGATTCCCTACACGTCGATCTCGACCGGAAGCAACTTCATCGCGTCCCTTCCTCCCGACAGTGGAGCTCGACACGCGTACGAGATCATCGAAAGCGAGTTCGACACGGGTGTGATCACCACCCCGATCGTCCTCCTTGGTGCGGACGAGGCCTCGGTTCAGACAGTCGCTGATCGGATCGAGCGGAAGGTCGCCGAGATGCCCGCGTTCGGCGATCTTCAGGTTCGTGCCGACGGCGCCGTCGCGGTGATCGACGCGATCATGAAGCCGGATCCGTCCAGCGATGCCGCCAAAGACGCCGTGCTGAACCTCCGCAACGTCGTGCTTCCCGAGACGGTCGAAGGAACAGACGTCACTGCACTGGTAGGCGGTGACACGGCAGCCTCGATCGACTACGTCGACGTGCTCAACGCACGCACGCCGGTCATCTTCGCGTTCGTGCTCGGCCTGAGTTTCGTTTTCCTGATGATCGTGTTCCGATCCGTTGTTGTGCCGCTCAAAGCAATAGCGATGAACCTGCTCTCCGTCGGAGCGGCATATGGGCTTCTGGTCCTCGTGTTCCAGAAGGGTATCGGCGCGGACCTGTTCGGCTTCCACACGTCTGATGCGATCGAGGCGTGGGTGCCACTGTTTCTGTTCACGGTCCTGTTCGGACTTTCGATGGACTACCACATCTTCCTGCTCAGTCGTATCAAGGAGCGTTACGAGGCCACCGGCGACAACACGGGCTCTGTTGCATTCGGGCTCGGATCGACCGGTGCGATCATCACCGGTGCCGCCCTCATCATGGTGGCCGTGTTTGGAGGGTTCGCGATAGGCGATCTGGTCATGTTTCAGCAACTCGGATTCGGACTGGCAGCCGCAGTGATCTTGGACGCCACGATCGTCCGTTCAGTGCTCGTCCCGTCGACCATGGAGCTCCTCGGAAGTCGGAACTGGTATCTCCCGAGGTGGCTCCAATGGCTCCCCAGAGTACGGGTAGAAGGGCCCGATGGCGGCGCGGCCGCCCCGGTGGGGATGCAGCTCGGGGGAGGCGACGTGTGACGAGGGTGGATCCCGCCCCGGCGGCGGGGATCGCCCTAGATGAACTGCTTCTCGCCGGCCCGCACGGGAATCGGAAGTGCGTTCTCGGGAGGGGGAAGCGGGCAGGCGAATTCCTCGTCGTATGCACACCACGGGTTCTGTGCGAGATTGAAATCGATGGTGGCAGTCCCGTCGTCGTGGATCTCCACCCGCACGTAGCG
>CAZQMF010000076.1:0-5731 GCA_964594235.1 uncultured Acidimicrobiia bacterium | reverse complement strand
TCCTGCTTCGCTATCAGGTCGCGGCAGCGCTGTTCGGTTCGGCTGTCCTTCCGCTGGTTGCCGTCGGCTCAGCCGATGAAGTCATGGAACGACACGCCGAACGCCTCCGCCGGCTTGGGCAGGGCTGATCAGGCGCACCACGAGGGGAGCGGCTTGGTTGGGCGCGATCGGGTGGCGAGTGCACGCTCGATCGCGCCGAGATAGCCCTCGGCGGTGCGATCCCACGTGTAGCGGGTGAGTACTCGTTCCCTGCCTGCTTTCGAGAGGGAGGCCCACTCCTCGCCGAGTGCCCGAAGAAGGCCGGCGGCGACATCGTCGGCGTCGTAGGGGTCGACGAGCACGCCGAAGTCGTGCCCGTCCTCTTGGAAGCTCTCGGTCGGTCCGCCCCTGTTGGTGACGACGGCAGGGAGGCCCGTGGAGGCAGCCTCGAGTGGCGCGAGCCCGAATGGTTCGTACAGGGCTGTCAGGGCAAACACCGAGCGGCGAGCAGCGAACGTCCGGTACGCGGCGGCGAGCAGGCGCTGCCCGCTGATCGCGAGTCCTGCGACTGCACCGTCTAGCCCGTATGAGGCGATACCCACGCGGAGGTCGTCGAGTACTTCGCGTTCCGACGCCGAAGCACCGTGATCGTTGTGGAAGGGATCGTCGAGTGCGCCTGTGATGATGACGAGGTTTGCCGATGTTCTCAGCCGCTCATTTCGCCCAAAGGCGTCGACGAGGACGCGATGGTTCTTCTTCGCGTCCAGCCGGCTCGACGCGACAACCACCGGGAGGTCGACTCGAGAGGCATCCACGTCCCTGGCCAGGAACCTGTCGATGCGCTCGGCGATCTCGCCGTCGTCAGGGCCGGGCTCGGGGAAGAAGACGGTCTGGTCGACGCCAGGCGGCACGACCGCGAACCGCCTGTCGTCATCCGGGTCGATGGCACCTTCGTAGGCGTCGTGCCCGTACTGGAGGAAGCGCTCTTGCCGGGTGGAGGTGATGACGACCCCGGCGTTCTCGAGCGCAGAGCGTTCCGCCTCGATCCTGGTGGCGAAGTGGTAGCGGTCCTCATCGATGGACGCGCCCTGAGCAAGGAGGCCGTCGCGTTTCTGCGCACCGAGCGAGTGCCCGGTGAACGTGTAGGGAATCCCGGTGCGCAGGCGAAGGATCGCGGCGCTGATGCCTCCGTCGCCGTAGTGGGCTGTCACGGCGTCGGGAAGGTCGTTGTCGTAGAAGGCGAGGATGTTCGGTACCCAGTCGCTGGCGAGGTGCGGCCATAGGTCCTCTTTGCGGAGGAAGCGAGGATCAGGTCCTGCCTCGAGCCGAACGATCCGCGCACCGCCCGGATAGCCATCCAGGGTCCCTTCGAAACCCGACCACCGATCATCCTCGACACGTCGTGTCAGGATGTCGACCCGATGTCCCTGTGCGACGAGCGCATTGGCGACCTGTTTGACGTAGACGAGCTGTCCGCCGAAGTCCGGATGCTGCGTCCAGTAGCGGTCATGTGGATCGAAGTTGCCCTGCGGGTTGAGGAACGCGATGTGCATGAAGGCGAGTATACGAACCCGGGCGTTCGCCCAGCCCTGGGTTGGGGAAAGCCTGGCCTTGCCCCTCCTCACGGTTGGTGCCGTCGCCTACACTCGCTGCGTGGCCTATCAGCAGACCGATATCGAGCGCGTTCGGGCTGCCACGAACATCGTGGAGCTCCTCGAAGGGGTGACAACCGTCAAGAAGACGGGGCGCACCTACAAGGCCATCTGTCCATTTCATCAGGAGAAGACCCCATCGCTTTCGATCGATGTCGCCCAAGGCTTGTTTCATTGCTTCGGCTGCGGTGTCGGCGGCGACGTGTTCAAGTTCGTCCAAATGACCCAGGGCCTCGGGTTCAACGAATCGGTGGAGTACCTGGCATCGAGAGCCGGGGTGACGCTCCAACGCGATCCCGCAGCTGCGAAGCGGAGGGGGGAGCGGGAGGCGTTGGTGGACGCCGTCCGTCTCGCGGTCGAGTTCTACAACGAGCGTCTGCGAACAGGGTCGGATGCAGGAAGGGCGAGAGCGTACCTGCGCGGTCGAGGCTACGACGGTGAGGTCATCGATAGCTTTCAGCTCGGCTACTCGCCTGCAGGTTGGGACGAGCTGGTCACGCACTTCCGAGATCAGAAGATTCCAGAGAAGGTCGTGATCGGTGCCGGCCTCGCGGCCCGGAATCCCCGCGGAGGCCTCCGTGATTGGTTCCGGGGTCGCATCATGTTCCCGATCTTCGATTTGCGAGGCGATCCGGTCGGGTTCGGGGCGCGGCTCCTCGACGGGGAAGGACCCAAGTACCTGAACAGCCCCGAGACCCGGCTCTATCAGAAGGCTCGGTTGCTGTATGGATTGAACGTGGCCAAAGGGCAGATCGCCAGGTCCGGGTTTTCGGTCGTCGTGGAGGGGTATACGGACGTAATCGGGATGCACCGTGCCGGGATGGAAGAGGCCGTTGCCACCTGCGGTACCGCTTTGGGGGAGGAGCACTTCGATCTCCTCAGACGCTTCTCCGACCGCGTGGTGCTCGCGTTCGACGCCGACGAGGCCGGCGCCGGTGCTGCGATACGCGGTGACACGCTCGAGACACCCGTACGACTGGAGCTGGACCTTCGGGTTGCGCTCATGCCGGAGGGCAAGGACCCTGCCGACCTCGTGAACGATGGGGACGCTTCAAAGCTGCGGTCGGCAATCGAGGAGTCAGTGCCGCTGCTCCAATTCAGGCTCGATCGGGAACTCGCGCAGTTCGATCTCTCCGAGCCCGAAGCGAGAGCCAGGGCGATCAAGACGGCGACAGGCATCATCGCTCGACAACCGGATCAGCTCGTCAGGAGGGAGTACGCCCGCTACCTCGCGAGGAAGGTGGGATCGGAGTTCGAGCCGATTCTCGCCTCAGTAGAGCGGGCGACATCGAGCTCTACGGCGCGCCCCAAGGAGAAGCCGGTTGAGCGAGCCTCCGGGGTCGCAAAGGCAGAGCGGCAGCTCCTGCGCGTGCTCGCGGTGAACGATGACCGGCTGGAAGGGCTCGAGGTCGATGCGTCGCTCTTTGGCGATGGGGTGAACCGTCAGGCGTTTGATCTGCTGGCGTACGCCCTCGATGGGCTTCCGCCGGGCAAGCCTCCGGACCTCGGTGCGGTTGTCGGCGAACGAGATGACGAGGTTGGAAAGCTCGTCCGGACGCTCGTGGTGGACGACCGACCGCTCGAGGACCCTGCGCAGCTCGTCAAACGTCTGGCGATGTCCGGCATCGATGCTCAGATCGCAGAGATTCGTCATAAGCTCGCTGGCGCGGATGCCGATACCCGTTCCAAGCTGTTTCCTGAGTTGATACGGTTGGAGAAGAGCAAACGCGAGGTGGAATGACCGATTCGTTACAGGCGTTGATCGAGATCCTCGCCAAGCGTGCCCGGCAACGAGGGTTCGTGACGGTGGGGGAGATCCAGCAGGAGCTGGAGGACCTGAAGGCGCCGGCCGAGGCGTTCGATCAAGTTGCGGACGGGCTACGGTCACGGGACCTCAACATCGAAGAGGACAGCGAGGACGTTCTCGACATCCGGCTTGCCGATGATGACCTGTCGTCGGTGTCGGACCCGGTGCGCATGTACCTTCGTGAGATTGGCCGGATCTCGTTGCTCACCCCCCAGCAAGAGGTGGAGCTTGCGATGCTGGTCGAGGCGGGCAATCGGGCATCCGAGCGCTTGGAGGAGGAGAAGGCGACGCTCAATGCGGAGGATCGGGCGATCCTCGCGCGAGATGTGCGACGCGGGAACTCGGCCGAGCAGCGACTCGTCGAAGCGAACCTCCGTCTCGTCGTCTCGATCGCCAAGCGATACGTCGGGCGGGGAATGCCGCTCCTGGACCTCATCCAGGAAGGCAACCTGGGGCTGATGCGGGCGGTTGAGAAGTTCGACTACCGCAAGGGGTTCAAGTTCTCCACCTACGCGACGTGGTGGATCCGTCAGTCGGTGACGAGGGCGCTGGCCGATCAGGGCCGGACGATTCGGGTTCCGGTGCACATGGTCGAAACGATCAACAAGCTGTCACGTGTTCAGCGGAGGTTGCTCCAGGAGTTCGGGAGGGAGCCGACGATCAAGGAGATCGCCGCCGAGTTGGAAGTGGAGCCCGACCGTGTGTCAGAGTTGCGCAGGATCGCTCAAGATCCTGTCTCGCTCGAGACACCGCTGGGTGAGGAGGAGGACTCGACGCTCGGTGACTTCGTGCAGGATCCCGAGGCAGAGGTTCCGGTGCGGGCCGCCGCCTTCAATCTTCTTCAGGAGTATGTCGCTCATGCGCTCGAAGACCTGAACGAACGCGAGCGCCAGGTGATCGTGATGCGGTTCGGGCTGGAGGACGGCACGGTCCGTACGCTTGAAGAGGTGGGTCGCCACTTCAATGTGACGAGGGAACGGATCCGCCAGCTGGAGACGAAGGCACTCGCCAAGCTCCGCCATCCGGCCAGATCGAAACGGCTCGAAGGGTTCCTCGAGGACGACTAGATCGCTATGTCTCGACGGTGTTTCGGATCGCTTCTGACGCGCTCGTCATTCCTTCACCGACGGTCTGTTTGACCTTGTCCGTGGCCTTCTGGACGCTGTCGATCTCGGTGAGACGCTTGCAGGTGTTGACAATCTGGTCGTAGCGTTCCCTGCCGGCTTTCGCTCCAAGAACGTAGCCGATGGCGAGGCCGATCAGCAGACCAAGTCGAAACCTCATGACTGCTCCTTCTGTCTGACACCCAATTGTACGGTGGTAGCATCGCAGTCCCTTCCGGGGTAGCTCAATTGGCAGAGCATCGGACTGTTAATCCGCAGGTTGTGAGTTCGAGTCTCACCCCCGGAGCTTGCGTTTGTCCCTTCCTGATTGTTCGGTTTCGCTTGCTCGTGGCATCTCGATAGTGCTGCCGGGACGCGTACAGGACGCGTTTCGTTCTCGGGTTGGGTGTTCGCCGGGATGGATCAACCGGTCGCCGGTTGCGTGTGTCCGACGCCTCTCATTGGTCGGGTGTGTCGAGGCTGTTGACGATGATCGGGACGGTGTGGGTGGCCTGGTAGGTGTTGGTGCCGGCGGGGACGCTGTTGGCGGCTTGGAGGATGGTGTTGGTTTCGGCGATGAGGTGGCCTTGGGCGTCGAGGGTGATGGTGTCTCGTGTGGCGGGCGGCTGGTTGTAGGTGATGGTGAGGGTGATGGACCCGTCGGGTGTTTGATTGGCGATAGTGACGGGCAGCTGGGCGAGGAGCTCGATGAGGGCTGCGCGTAGGGCGGGGGTGGGGTTGGTGCCTCTGAGGAGGTTGGTCGCGAGGTGGAAGACTTGGATGTCGAGGGGGAGGTCGCTGCCTGATTGGGATGCGTGGTCGTCGAGTGCCTGTTTGAGGTCGTTGGGGTTGGTTGGCCAGTTGGTCGTGGCGAGATCGCTGGTGATGCCGGTGAGTTGCCGGGTGACGGTTTCACCCACGCCGTCGGAGCGGTCCCATCCGTGGGCGTAGTAGGCGGCTTCAACCACGGGGTCGAAGAAGATGGGTGTGTGGGTGGTGATGGTGAGCTGTTGGAAGTCGCCGTTGTCCCATTCTTGGCGGGTGATGGGCAGCAGGTAGGCGACGGGGTCTTCGATGCCGATGAGGTCGCCTTGTTCTGTGATGCCGAGCGATGTTTCTTCGGTGCGGGTGTAGAGGAACGAGCCGGTGGGGATCTCTTGGGGTGTGGCGAGGCGTGCGGCTGTGGCGAT
>CAZQMF010000075.1:0-5818 GCA_964594235.1 uncultured Acidimicrobiia bacterium | reverse complement strand
TGCCTCCCAAACGGCGCCAGCGTGCCGTGTTCCGCCCAGCCCCGCTCACATTGTGGGGTCACTCTGGGTGGCTGTCAACTTGTTCTCGTGGCGCTCCGTTTGTTCGTTGCCGTTCTTGCGTGAGCTAGCCGCGACATGGCCAACTGGCTCACGCAAGAAGATGGGCTACCAGCGCAGGAGCATCGACGCCCAGGTGAAGCCGCTCCCGAAGGCGGCGGAGGCGACGAGCATCCCAGGCCGCAGGCGTCCCTCTTTCACCGCTTCCGAAAGACCGATGGGAATAGTCGCGGCGGTCGTGTTGGCGAACCGGTCGATGGTGTTGAAGACCTTCTCTTCCGGGATGCCCATGCGCTGGGCGACCGCCTCGTTGATTCGCAGGTTGGCCTGATGGAACACGAACAGGTCCACGTCGTCTATCGCGACGTCGTTGAAGTCGAGCGCCTCGTTGATCGCTCCGGGCATCAACTTGACCGCATTCACGTAGACGAGGCGCCCGTTCATCTTGGGGAAGGTGAGCTTGTCGTCGATGATGTCGTGGGTGATCATGCGCGCTCCGACCGCCATGCCGGGGGCGGGCACCCACAGCTCCTCTGCAAAGGTTCCGTCGGCGTGGAGATGAGTCGAGAAGATGTGCGGATCGCGGGATGGGTCCTGCACGTCGATCGCTTCCATGATCGTCGCTCCAGCCCCGTCGCCGAACAAGACGGTCAGGTCGCGGCCCGCATCGCTGATATCGAGACCTTTCGAGTGGATCTCGGCGCCCACGACGAGGATCTTCTCGGCCGAGCCGGTGCGGATGTACTGGTCCGCGATGGATGTCGCATAGATGAAGCCGGTGCACTGCTGTCGAATGTCGATCGCGGGAATGCCGGGCACTCCGAGATTGCGTTGAAGGAAGACGGCACTGCCGGGGAAGTAGTGATCAGGGCTTATGGTGGCGAAGACGATCATGTCGAGATCGTCAGGGCCGACGTCGGCCATCGCCATTGCCTGTTTCGATGCTTCGAGCGCGAGGTCCGAGGTGCTGGTGTCCTCATCCACCCAATACCGCTGACGAATGCCCGTGCGCTGAACGATCCACTCATCTGACGTGTCGAACATCTGTGACAGGTCGTCATTGGTGATCACCTTGGGCGGCACATAGCTGCCTACGCCGGTGACTCGTGAACGAAGTGCCATTCCCTGTGCCTTCCCGCGGGTGGAAGCATGGTATCGCGCACGATCGTCGCGTTCAGGCCGGGTGTCGTATCTCCGGTGCGCCGAGCCTCACGGCATCGGCGGTGTGATCGTCGGGCTGGCGTTGCGAGTCGCGTTCCGCTTCGACACGTGCGAGGTAGTAGGCGACCTCGCGCGACCTCGTGGCTTCATCCCACCCGAGCGTTGGTGAGACCAGCTTGGCCGTGCGTTCGGCGACAGCGGTGCCGCGGTCGACGGTCTCAACGGAGATCCTCGTCCTTCGTGTGAGGATGTCGTCCAGATGGAGCGCACCCTCATGAGTGACCGCGTACACGGCCTCCGCTTCCAGGTAGCCACCCGAGAGTTCCGCACCGAGCGCCGGGTTCGCCCCGATCGACTCGAGCAGATCGTCGGTCAGCGATCCGTACCGCTGGAGGAGGTGTTCGATCGCGTCGACGTGCATGGAATGCCGGGCGGCGATGTCGCGACGGTGTTCCCAGCGCTTGCGAAACCCGTCCGCGCCAAGGAGGGGGATCTGGTCCGTGGACGACTGGGGAAAGGGTGTCTCGAATCCGGCCGCCACTGCGTCAATGGCGTCCTTGGCCATCACCCGATACGTTGTGAACTTGCCGCCGGCGACGGTGATGAGTCCTGGCACGACCTCACTCACAGCGTGCTCGCGGCTCAGTTTGGACGTCGAGTCCGACTCGCCGGAAAGCAGAGGTCGAAGGCCCGCATAGACCCCTTCGACATCGTCATAGGTGACTGGCGGGTCGATCAAGCGGTTGACGTGCCCGAGCAGGTAGTCGATGTCGGTTCTCGATGCAGCCGGATGGGCAAGGTCGAGGTTCCAGTCGGTGTCGGTGGTGCCGATGATCCAGTGCCGACCCCACGGGATGATGAACAGGACGCTCTTTTCGGTCTTGGTGATGAGACCGACGGTGCTCTGGATACGGTCTCTCGGTACGACGAGGTGGATGCCCTTCGAGGCGCGGACGTGGATCGCGCCACGTCCCGCGAGGTCTTGGATGTGGTCGGTCCACACGCCGGTTGCGTTGACGACCGCACGTGATCGGATCGCGAAGCGTTCTCCCGACTCGAGGCAGTGAGCTTCTACCCCGGAGACGCGGCCTTTGTCCTTCAGGATGCCGACGGCCGCGACGCTCGGCGCAATAGCCGCGCCGTGGATGGACGCGGTTCGAGCGACCGTGACGACGAAGCGGGCATCGTCTTCCTCGGCATCCCAGTACCGAATCGCCCCGACCAGGCTGTCGCGTCGCAGAGCCGGGAACAGCTCGAGTGCCTTGGTGTGTGAGAGCTGTTGATGACGGGGGAGGGAACTCGCACCTGCGAACAGGTCGTACAGGGTGACTCCGGTGCCGACGTAGAGGCGTTCCCATGCCCTATGGGTGAGGGGGTAGAGAAACGAGACGGGGCGGACGAGGTGCGGTGCGAGGCGATCCAGAAGGAGCCCGCGTTCGCGGAGAGCTTCACGGACGAGGCGGACGTCGAGCTGTTCCAGGTACCGGAGCCCTCCGTGGATGAGTTTGCTGGAGCGGCTCGACGTCCCCGACGCGAAATCCCGTTGCTCGATCAGGCCGACGGTCATGCCTCTGGTGGCTGCGTCGAGCGCCGCGCCGGTGCCCGTGATGCCTGCTCCGATGATGAGAACGTCGAACGTCTCGGCCTTCAGTCGCTCGATGTCGTTTGCCCGCTGGCTCGGGTTGAGAGCACCGCTCATACCTCAAGGCTAGAGGGCGGAGACCGTCCCCTGTTCTGGCGTGACCTGACCGCCAACTTCTGTTCTTGCGTGAGCGAACCGCACTATGGCCAGCTAGCTCACGCAAGAAGGGTTTGGGTGCGGGGGAGTCACGCAAGAAGGAGCCGGGTTGGGTTCGGATCGGGGGATGTGCCGGGCTCGGCGCACGGTAGCCTGGGTGTACGCCCGGCGAGTACGGAGGTACGCGTGGAGGACCGAACGTTCATGATTCTCGGTGGGGCCGGGTTGGTCGGCTTCCAGGTCGCGCACCGGATCACGACGGATCTGCATCCCGACCGCATCGTGATCGTTTCGCTGTACGAGGAAGATACCGAGGAGGCATGCGCAGACCTTCGCGCCCTGTTCCCCGATGCCGCGACGCAGTTCGTGGGGGAGTGGGGTGACATCTTCGCAAGAGAGGAGTTTGCGCAGACCTCGCGCAAGGTGCTGCTGGAGGACGAAGATGCCCGAGAGGGTATCTTCGCTGATTTGCTGGGCCCTATCGATGACGCATTCGATCGTTCTCGTCTCGCCCACCTCGTCGATCGGTATCGGCCCGATGTGATCATCGACTCGATCAACACGGCGACGGCCATCAGCTACCAGGACGTGTACACGACGTCGAAGATCGCGAAGCGGAGCGTGGAACGCCTTCAGGCCGACACGTCGACATCGGCGAAGGTCGTCGCGCATGACGTGGAGAGCCTGATCCTGTCCCAGGCGGTTCCGCAGCTGATCAGGCACGTGATGATTCTCGATCGGGCGATGCGTCGTGCGGGCACTCGTTTGTACCTGAAGATCGGTACGACGGGGACCGGCGGCATGGGTCTGAACATCCCCTACACACACTCCGAGGATCGCCCGTCGGCCAAGTTGATGACCAAGGCCTCCGTGGCCTTCGCCCACACGGGATTGCTGTTTCTGATGGCCCGGACGGCCGGTGGTCCAATCGTCAAGGAGGTCAAGCCGGCGGCGATGGTCGGGTTTGCCGATATCGACTACCGGACGATCACGGAGCGAGGCGAGCCGGTCCGCTTGTTTGAAGCCACGACCGAGCCACTGGATGATCGCCTCCATGTACGCCTCGACTTCGAACTGTTCGAAGCCGGTCCTGAGTTGCAGCTGCCGGTGGTCGGCACGGGCGAGAACGGCGTGTTCACGAAAGGCGAGTTCGAGGCGATCACGGCCCTGCGACAGATGGAGTTCGTCACGGCCGAGGAGGTTGCCGACATCTGTCTTCAGGAGATCGTCGGGTCGACCACTGGACGCGACGTCATCGGTTCGATGGATGCAGCGGTCGTCGATCCGAGCTATAGGGCCGGCGTATTGAGGGAGGACGCGCTCGTCCGCCTGCAGCAGCTCGAGGAGAAGACTGACACGCACAGCGTGGCGCTCGGTCAGCTCGGCCCCCCTGAGCTGTCGAAGCTGCTGTGGGAGGCGGAACTGCTGAAACTGACCTATGGGACGTTGCCGGCAGTGCTGGCAGCGACCGGGGCCGAGATTGCCGCGGCCGCGACACGGCTGTTGAAGGAACGGCCGGGGCTGCGAGACACGATCACATCGCTCGGGTTGCCGATCCTGACGATGGAAGGCGACGCATTGGTAAGAGGGCCACGGATCAGGATCCCTGAAACGGCAGGCGAGACGGTGATCCCGATGTCGGACGAGGACATGGAGCGGTGGGCCGCCAAGGGGTGGGTGGACCTCCGGCCGTCCAACTTCTTCGTCTGGCAGCAGCGCTTCCAGACGATGCGGGAAGCCCGATCGGGCAAGGCTCAGCGTGGGTCGGCCGGAGTGGTGCCGGCAGCCGTGGCTTCGGACGACATCACCATCGGATCGGTGGTGAGCTGGGTGCTGATCAACGAACTGGGCGGGTTCAGGACCAAGTAACCATCCCCGTTCTTGTCAATCCTGGCCCCGCTGAGCGAGGCTGAACGTGACAGGAATGGACCCTCTCGATTCTTGTCAACCGTGCCGTCGTCCAGCGAGGCTGAGCGTGACAAGAACGGGTGATGGATCTTGGAGTACGGTGACATTGGAGTCTTCTATCGACCTGCGCGGCTCAGGGAGTTGGGGTGAGCGAAGTGGACGATCGTCGGCCTGCCTGGGTGGTGCTTGTGGCCCTGGTCTCGGTGGTTGTCGGGAGCCCGAACCTCGATGACGCCGAAACGATCGCAGCTCACCTCTGGGGCATCCCACACTGAAACGCCTGGTAGGCAAGAGATCTGCGTTGTGGGCCCGGAGGGAATCGAACCCTGGACCTTGGGATCAAAAGTCCCCTCGGGGTCAGTTCCGTGACCAGGCGAAATGTCCGGAAAGCGGCCGTGATCAGGCGCTTTGTATTCCCTTCGGTCCCGTGGGTTCCCGATCGTTCCCGATGTTCTGTGGGGTTGACGGTCGCCTGGTAACACTCTCGTTTGTTCGGTTGAACCCCTGCGTGGTGTTGACCCGCTGCCCGACCCGACACTTGTGCAGCACCCGACCACCGCGCTCCTCGGCTCGCGCCGCGCTCACCGGCCCCAGGGTGGCGATGGGTATCGTGGGGATGTCCGCCACCGGCCACAGGACATCGAGAGCGCGCGACGGAATGAGCACAATCAGACCCGCTTCCTCGGCGGCGGCGCGGGCTCTCGCCAGGTCGGCGTCCGAGCCTACTTGCATGCGTACACACGGCAGACCGATCGCTTGCAGACCGACCGCGACCAATTCGGCGGCCGTTCCTGCGGCTGCCTCACGACTGGCGGTGACCGCCACCCGAGGCACCCGGGTGTCTTGTACGCCATCAAGCGTACGCTCAACCGGCCGGTCGTGATCGGCGATATGTCGTGCCGGCTAGTGTGGCGCCGGGTCGGAGGGGACGTCCATGGAGACCGGCGCGACAAG
>CAZQMF010000074.1:0-5878 GCA_964594235.1 uncultured Acidimicrobiia bacterium | reverse complement strand
CATCGTGAGGAGTGGATCCAGCAGTGGACCGAGATCGTCAGATCGTGAGAAGACCACTCCGCATCGGCGACGTCTTCCTCGTTGGGGTTCCGCTCCTCTTCCTCGCGTACTTCTTCGCCTACCCGCTCGGAGCAATTCTCCTCAAGAGCCTCGTCACAAACGGTCGGCTCGGCCTGGCACCGTTCAGTGACGTGTTCAGCCGGGGCACGCTGCGCGGCGCCATCTGGTTCACGGTGTGGCAGGCGACAGCCTCCATGCTCCTCACCTTGGCCGTGGCCCTGCCCGCAGCCTTTGTCTTCGCCCGATACAGATTCCGAGGTAAGAGCCTGCTGAAGGCGGCGATCACGGTCCCGTTCGTGCTGCCGACCGTGGTGGTCGGCACCGCCTTCCTTGCACTGCTGGGTCCGACGGGCATCGTCGATCTGAGCGGAACGGTGTGGCTCATCCTTATCGCCCATGTGTTCTTCAACTTCGCCGTCGTCGTGCGCACCGTCGGCGGCTTCTGGGGCAACCTCGACCCCCGACTGGAAGAGGCCGCCCGGATGCTCGGGGCGAGCCGCTGGAGGGCCTTCCAGAAGGTAACGCTGCCGCTGCTCCGCCCCGCGCTCGCGGCGGCCGGCTCGATCGTGTTCCTGTTCACATTCACATCGTTCGGAGTGATCCTCATCCTCGGTGGGCCGCGGTTCTCCACGATCGAGGTGGAGATCTACCGCCAGACCATCACCTACCTCCAGCTCCCGATCGCGGCCGCGCTGGCAGTCATCCAGCTCGTCGGAGTCACGTCGATTCTGCTTACGTACTCGGCGTTCCAGCGGCGCCGGGCGCTCGAGCTGCCGCTGCGACCCTCGGAAGAAGTCGCCCGACCCCCACGCAGTGCGTCGGACCGCCTGCTCCTGTCGGGAACACTCGTCCTTTCGGGGCTCTTCCTCGGCACGCCACTCGCTTTGCTGATCGTGAGATCGCTGCGGACGAACAGAGGCTTCGGACTCGCCGCCTACCGTGCCCTTGGCACCCGGACGTCGGCCCTGTTCGTCCCGCCAGTCGAGGCGATAACGAACTCACTGCTCATCGCCGCCGCGGCGACACTGCTCGCCGTCACCATCGGGATGATGGCCGCGGCGATCGTCGCCTACCGGACCAGTTTGTTCTCGCGGGCGTTCGACGTGCTGCTCATGTTGCCGCTGGGCACGTCGGCAGTGACGATCGGTTTCGGCTTTCTCGTCGCATTGGGCAAGCCCATCGACCTGCGCACGTCGCCGGTCCTGCTGCCGATTGCTCACGCGCTCGTCGCGATTCCGTTCGTGGTGAGGACCGCGGTACCAGTCATGCGATCGGTTCGACAAGACCTGCGTGACGCCGCGGCGATGCTCGGAGCGACGCCCGCTCGGGTCTGGAGGCGCATCGACCTGCCGATGATTTCACGTGCAGGACTGATCGGCGCGGGATTCGCCTTCGCCGTGTCGCTCGGCGAGTTTGGGGCTACGAGCTTCCTCGCACGACCGTCCACACCAACGCTGCCGATCGCGATCTTCCGGCTGCTTTCGAGGCCCGGGACGTTCCCTCAGGCCCTTGCACTCGCGACGGTCCTGATGGTGCTCACCGCCGCATCGATGTTCGCAATCGAGCGATTCCGATTCGGCGAAGTGGGAGAGTTCTGATGCTCGAGGTCCGCGATCTTGCCGTGTCGTTCGAAGGCGAGCCGTTCATGCACCACGTGAACCTCACCGTCCCCGACGGAGCCGTCGTGGCCATCCTGGGACCGAGCGGCAGCGGCAAGTCGACACTCCTGCGGACGATCGCTGGGCTCGAGTCTCCCGATGCCGGCTCGATCTCCTGGAACGGCGAGCTGCTGAATGGGGTGCCCCCGCACGCCCGCGGGTTCGGGCTGATGTTTCAGGACTACGCCCTGTTCCCCCACATGACCGTTGGCGCGAACGTGGCTTTCGGTATCGAAGGGCACCCCCAAGCCGATCGACGTGTGACCGAGGTTCTCGAATGGGTTGGGCTCGCAGGGTACGAGCATCGCAGCGTCGGTCACTTGTCGGGTGGGGAGCAACAAAGGGTCGCGCTCGCACGTTCCCTCGCTCCAGAACCGAGAGTCCTGATGCTGGACGAGCCGGTCGGTTCGCTCGATCGAGCCCTTCGGGAGCGCATCGTGCCCCAGCTCAGGGAGCTGCTGGTGCGACATCAGATCACGGCAATCTACGTGACGCACGACCAGGAAGAGGCGTTCACGATCTCCGACCAGATGGTGATCCTTCGGGACGGCACAATGATGCAAACCGGCACGCCCGAGCAAGTGTGGTCCTTTCCGGCCAATGCATGGGTGGCCGGGTTCCTCGGCTTCTCCAACATCATCGACGTTGACGTGTCTCGAGGAGTGGCGACGGCCTCGTGGGGTACCTTCGATGCTTCCGCCCTCGCGGACGGACGTCATCGGGTCATCGTCAGGGAGACCGCCATCGAGCTCGGTGGCCCCCTCAGTGGTGTCGCCACGGAGCGACGCTTCCGAGGTGGCCACTACCAGGTGACGATCGAGATGCGGGATGGAAGCACCCTCGAGGCCGAACTCGACGAGGCCACCAGGGTCGGCGACACGTTCGCCTTCAGTATCGATCCGGAAGGTGTCGTCGGACTGCCCGACTCTCCGGCGTGACCCCCGGCGACTCGGCGCGCCGACGGTTCAGTCGGCGTGCCGCGGCCAGTACATGCCAGTCTGCTCCATGTAGGTTCGATACTCGTCGCCGAACCTGATCAGCAGGTCACGCTCCTCGGCCCGCGACATGAGGTGAAACAGCGGCAGCCAGATGATCGAGTAGATCGCGAGGAACGGCGAGTGACAGAGGAAGGCGAACACCCACCAGTACCAGACCTCGCCTGCGGCCTGCGGGTGACGAATACGCCGGTAGATGCCGCGGTACATCGTGTGACTCTCCTTGAGCACCATTGTCTCTTCGCCGGCATCTCGCATCCCACGCACCCACACGACTCCCGAGGGAACAGCGATCACCAGGGCGATCACGACCGACACCCAGTAGGGCCATGGGAAGCGCTCGGGGAACGACCATGGCAGCGGCTTGAACGCGTAGACGACGTAGTCGACGCCTACGACGGTCATGAAGACGCCGGACAGAATCCGGTACACGGTGCATCTCCGGTAGGCGGCGTCACCGCCGATGCGTCGGGTCAGCGTCGCCGGACCTGCGCTCGCGACATAGAACCCGAACGTCAGGACGGTCGCCACGACCAGCAACCCGACGTTCAGCCACGGCACCACCAGGGCCTCCTTCCGACTCGATCCTACGCCCAATGCAGTGGGGGGCAGTAGCCTCGGGAGGCCATGCAACACACGACGACTATCAGGGTTCGTTTCTACGAACTCGATCCCTACAACCATGTGAACCATACGGCGTATTTCGGATACTTCGAGACCGCACGAATCGACGCACTGGATTCGGTGGGACTCGCCATGGACACGATGTCGTCCGCCGGCTTCCACATCGTCGTCGTCGACGCTCACGCCAGGTTCATCTCACCGGCTGTCGGCGGCGACACGGTCCGCATCGAGACGGAGGTCGTCGAGAGGCACCGGGCATCGTCCGTGTGGCACCAAGAGATGTACCGAGATGACACGCTGCTCGCAACCCTGGACATCCTCGGTGCCATCACCGACCTCGACGGCAAGCCCAGGCGCCTTCCGCCGGAGCTGGCCGACCGACTGGCGAGGATCTGAACGTGCGATACCTCGACGTGTCCGGCGAACGCCTGTCGGTGATCGGGCTCGGCACCTGGCAGTTCGGCTCGGAGGAGTGGGGGTACGGACACGAGTACGACGATGTCGAGGCTGCGAAGATCGTCGCGCGCGCTCTCGACCTCGGCATCAACGTTTTCGATACAGCGGAGATCTACGGACGAGGCGCCTCGGAGACGATCCTCGGCAAGGCACTATCGGGACACCGCGATCGCGCGTTCGTCGCGTCGAAGTTCTTCCCCCTCGTCCCACTCCCTCGCACGGTCGTCACCCACGGTCTGCAGTCGAGGGAGCGTCTCGGGATCGATCACATCGATCTCTACCAGGTCCACTGGCCGCAGCCCCATGCGCCGGCGTCGTTCACGATGCGCGGCATGCGCCGCCTCCTCGACCTCGGTGTCATCCGGCACGTGGGCGTCTCGAACCACTCGCTCGCTCGCTGGCGTCGGGCAGAGCAGGCCTTGGGTCGACCGGTTCTGTCGAACCAGGTGCAGTTCAACCTCATCAACCGTCGAGCCGCTACCACGCTCGTCCCCTTCGCCCGCGACAACGGGCGGGTGGTGATTGCCTACAGCCCCCTCGCCCAGGGGTTGCTGTCGGGCACCTACACGACATCGAACCCGGTAAGTGGGTTTCGCAGCCGAAACGTCGTCAACCCCCTGTCGTTGGCCCGCAATCTGGAACGGGCCAAGCCACTGTTCGACGCTCTGCGAGACATCGCGAACCGTCACGACGCGACCCCAGCACAGGTGGCGCTCGCCTGGGTGATCTCACATCCGAACGTCATCGCCATCCCGGGTGCGCGGACAGTGAACCAGCTCGAACTGAACGCGGCGGCCGCCGATCTCGCGCTCGACGAGGAGGATCTCGATCGTTTGCGCATCGAACCGAAGCTGCGCCGACTCGTCCCCGGCTGGGTGGTGTAGACGGAGGCTGCCTCACTCGGGGTCTGGTCTCGCCTCGTTGGAGAAGCGAACGCGCAGCTACGCTGCCACCTATGAAAGCATGGGTTCTTCGTGAAATCGGCGGTCCCGACTCCTTCGCTCTCGAGAACGTCGACGTACCCATCCCCGGACCGGACGAGGTCCGAGTCAGGCTCGTGACCTCCGCCCTCAATCATCTCGACATCTGGTCGTCGATGGGGTTGCCCAAACCGCCACTCCCGCACGTAGCGGGTGCCGACGGTGCCGGAACCGTGGATGCGATCGGAGAGGGAGTCACTTCGGTGACCGTCGGTGACGAGGTCGTCGTCAATCCCTCTGTGTCGTGCGGATCGTGCGAAGCCTGCCTTCGCGGCGACACCCCCTTCTGTGATACCTATCAGATCCTCGGTGAACATCGATGGGGAACCCTCGCCGAACAGGTGGCGGTGCCGGCCAGGAACGTCGTGCCCAAGCCGTCGATCCTGGCGTGGGACCAGGCGGGTGCCTACGGCCTCGTGTACGGTACGGCGCACCGCATGCTTCGGCGGGCCCGCCTGAGAGTGGGCGACACGTTGCTGATCGTTGGTGTTGGGGGTGGTGTGTCGGGCGCTGCGATGATGCTCGGCAAGGAGATGGGAGCACTTGTCTACGTCACCTCACGTGACCCGAAGAAGATCGAGAAGGCGGTGTTCAGTGGCGCGGACGGCGGATTCCTCTCGACCGAGGATTTCGGCAAGGCCTTGAAGGTTTCGACCGGCTCGGGTGCCGACGTGGTGGTGGAGAACGTCGGTGGACCAACGTGGAAGGCGTCGCTCGGTTCGCTCAACAAGGGCGGCCGGCTCGTCACCTGTGGCGGCACCGGAGGACCGAGTGTCGACCTGTCGCTGCCTCGCGTGTTCTTCAAGCAGATTGAGATCATCGGCTCGACCATGTTCGACATGGGCGAGTTCGCCGATGTGACGAACCTCGTCGGGTCCGGGCGAGTTCCCGTGATCGTCGATTCGACCTTCGGCTTCGACGAACTCCCCGCGGCGCTCGAGCGCCTGCAGAACGGTGAGCAGTTCGGCAAGATCGTTCTCCGTCACCAGTGACGGACCCGGGGCGCTTCCAGAGCACCTATACTGCCGCCGCAACACGGCGCAGCCGTGAAGCGGCCTTGGGGGCGTGGTGAAGCCTGGAGTTCACGCCGGCCTGTCAAGCCGGA
>CAZQMF010000073.1:0-5918 GCA_964594235.1 uncultured Acidimicrobiia bacterium | reverse complement strand
CTCGTCGTGGTGCTCGTCGTGGTGCTCGTCGTTGGTGCGGCGAAGGTGTCGTCTCGATGCGGCAGCCTCGGACCGACGAACCACACCACAACGATCCCGGCGACGACCGCGAGCACCGCGAGAGGTGCTCCCCACGCCGGTCGCCGATCGTCTGGCTGACTCACGAGCCGCTCCCGTCTCCTGGAATTCCAAGGCTATCGCAGCCAGGGTGACCCATCACGCGCGGATCACGGCTCGAGACAGTGACGATGTCGTTCCCTCGGTGCCGGTCAGCTCAATCGTCGGGGTTCGGATGGCGCCATAGGACGCCGAGACCTTTTCGCCGGCGCCGCACCCTCCGCAACTTTGCAGCCGATGTCCGTTCCGGCTGTCGATCAACTGCCCGGTCGAATCCCTGCCTCGACCAGCAAGAAGGACGACCAGCAACCGAGAAGACGCCGTGGTGACGCGTCGCAGTCCTTCCACAGCTGACAATCGCATAAGGAATCCGTGGATGCACTTAGTGGGCCTCGCTATGCTCGGGTTTGGGTTGGGCTTACCGGGCGTGCGGGCGGATCCAATCGACACCGGGCGCGCCCCTATTCGCGGCTACACGACCGGACCTGGGAGGAAACCAAAATGTCTGAGGGAGGCGAACGTCTACGAGCCGTGCGCTCACTACGTTCCTCGGTAGCTCGCTGGCCGCGGCGCATAGCGCTGTACGTGGCATTCACACTGGTGCTGTCGCTGGTCGCCCTGGGGACACCTGTGTCCGCCGCGTCCGCCACTCCCTGGGTCGTTCACGACTACTCGGAGCTGATGTCCGCACTCGAACCCGGCAACAGTGGCGACATCGAGATCGCCGACAGCTTCCAACTGGACGCGCCGGTAACCATCGTTCGCGACGTGGTGATCTATGGGACGGGCCCGAAAGCGGAAGACATCACCATCACCGCCCCGTCGAACTCGCCCGCGTTCATCGTCGCTTCCGGCACCTCTGTGACGATCAAGACCATCGCCTTTGCCGGTGCCGACGACCGTAAGGCAAAGGGTGGAGCAGTCTCGGTGGAGTTGGGAGCAACGCTCGTCCTCGACGCCGTGTCGCTCCACGACAACTTCGCCGGAGAGGGGGGCGGCCTCTACAACGCAGGCGACACCACCATCAAGAACTCCGTCTTCTACAACAACGAAGCGGCAGGCAAAGGCGGAGGCGTCAGCAACGACGGCACGCTCACCGTCGAGAACTCCACCCTCTCCAAGAACAAAGCCCAGCAAGGTGGAGCGGTCACGACTGCCGGGCCGGCCACGTTCAACTTCGTCACCATCGTCGGCAACTCTTCGAAGAACAAGATCGGCGCAGGCACCCACCTGACCGGCGGCACGATCGAGCTCGACAACTCCATCGTCGCCAACAACTACTCCGGTGGATCGTTCTACGACTGCTCCGGCCAAACAGATGTCAGCCACGTCCTGTTCAGTTCCACGCAGGGGTGCCAGCCATCGGGCACAGAAGGCATCGACTACAAGGTCGTTGCCTCGATCACATTCCCCAATTCCGAAGTCCCCGTCGACAACGGAGGGCCCACCAAGACAGTCGCGTTGATCGATCAGAACCTCTCCGAGTCAGGATTCCAGCATCCCGCCTTCGACTACGCGGCCGGCTGCATCGCGACTGACCAGCGAGGGGTCGCCCGACCGCAACCGAGCGACGGACTCTGTGATGTTGGCGCCTTCGAGCGAGATATCACACCGCCGGAGGTAGATCTCACCGCGTCCCCATCACCGAACGCAGCCGGCTGGAACGACACGTCAGTCCTGGTGACGATCACCGTGAACGAGCCAACGAACTCGATCGAGTACAGCTTCGACGGCACCACCTTCGCCGGGTACACCGGCCCAATCGATGTCGATCAGGAAGGAACGGGAATCGTTGTCGACGCAAGAGCGACCGACCTCGATGGCAATGTCGGGACAGGGACGCTCTCCCCGCCGCTGAACATCGACCTCACCGATCCGACGGTGACTGCCACCAAGACCGCGCGTGCGGATGGCGGATGGGACATCACCATCACGGCGTCGGACGATCTCTCCGGGATCGGAGCGATCAACTACGCGATCGACGGCGGCGGCGTCCAGCCCTACACGACCGCGCCGGTCACACTCACAGCCCCCGGCTCTCACACGGTTACGTACTCAGCCAAGGACAACGCAGGCAATGAATCGTCGGGCACTCTTTATGCAACAGTCGTCCCATTGACACTCGACATCACCGGGTTCACAACGAGCGCCTCCTCCGTGGAGGTCGGCGCGGTCACCGTGCCGCTCGACAACCTGCCCAAAGCAACCGCCGCGGCAGACGAGTTCGGTACGACGGCTTCCACCCAGCTCTCCGCGATCCAACTATCGGCGATCCAACTGTCGGCCATCCAGCTCTCCGCGATCCAGTTGTCGGCCATCGCAACCGAGGCAGCACAGCTGTCGGCGATCCAGCTGTCGGCGATCCAGCTGTCGGCGATTCTCACCCAAGCCCTCCAGCTCTCGGCGATCCAACTGTCGGCCATCAGTCTCTCCGACATCCAACTGTCCGCCATCAGCCACTACCCGGCGGGAACTGAGATCAACGATCTCCTGTGCGATGCCAGTGGTTCGGCGGACTACTGCGGAATTCCGCTGCAGGCACTGACACTCGACGACCTCATCGCTGCGGAACCGGACATCACCCTTGCCGACATCGACTTCGGCTCCACCCAGCTTTCGGCTATCCAGCTCTCGGCGATCATGCTCGTGCAACTCCCAATGGAGACGATCCAGCTCTCAGCGATCGACAACCACGCTGCCTGGTGCGATGCTCTCGGCCTGACCGCCACGGCATGCGCAAACCTCGACCTGACCCAGAGCTTGTACGACCTCGCCGGGACCGGCTACGACACTGCAGGCTTCGACTCCACGCAGCTGTCCGCGATCCAACTCTCCGCGATACAGCTTTCTGCCATCGCCGCGCTATCGCCAACGCAGCTATCGGCGATCCAACTCTCCGCCATCCAGTTGTCGGCGATCGACTGGTCTTCGACACAACTGTCCGCGATTCAGCTGTCCGCCATTCAGCTGTCCGCGATCGGTTGGCTGTCCACACAGCTGTCCGCGATTCAGCTGTCCGCCATTGGCACGCTTCCGGCTCAGTTGTCCGCGATCCAGTTGTCTGCGATCCAGCTGTCGGCCATACCTCTTTGCGCGACGGATACCGAGAGCGTGTGTTCTGATGGCGTGACGCTGCAGGTTCTCTTCGACGCCGGCTATCTCGACGGCTTGACGCTCCTCGACCTGGCGGACGAAGGCATCCTCGATGATGTAACGCTCGGAGAACTCGACGAGATTGGACTGCTGGACGATCCAAGCCTCACCATCGCCGACCTCTTGCAGCTCTTCACCGAAGAACCCCTGGCGTCATCCGACTACTCGCTCGCCGACCTGCTCTTCGCTCTCGTCCCGTCGACCAGCGTCGCCTGGGAAGACCTCGGCAGCGACCTGGCGGCCCTCCCGCTGGCAGACGCCGCTGACAACAGTGGAACTACACGAACGGACGTGAAGCAGCCGTCCTTCGACTACGTCGTCACCCTGAACGTCCAGGGGCCGACCGCACTCGTGGATGTCGGTTTGACACTTCCGGACGGTTTCTCGTTCGCACGACCGGACGGAACCGTTCCGGATTCGTCGATCCCCCACGTCCGACTCGACGGTGTCGGTGACGAATCGATCCAGCCTGTCGCCTTTGATGCGGGCGCCACGTGCCTCACCTCGAGTGATCTCGCGTTCCTCGATCTCGAACTGACCCCTGGCACCCACACCCTCGAGATCCCCGTCTGGGCCGGTACCACGCTCGGCGACTTCTCGGCTGAAGTCACTGCGTGCGCCGAGGCGGGCACGCAGACGGCTGACGCAGGACCTGCCACCACGTCGATCCAGGTGTCCGAGGGCGCCCCGTTGAGCAACACGATCCAGCCCGGCGACCTCGAACTCGCCCAGATCACTGCCGGGCACCCCGTCCACGAATATCAGTTCACCCTCACTGAGCGGTCACAGGCGCGAATCAAACTCACCAACTTGACGGGCGATCTCGATCTCGAGTTGTTCGGTCCACCGATGCAGGCGCCGCTGCGGGGTACGCCCCAAACCGGGTACGGCCAGACGAAAGATTTCATCTACAGCCTGATACCGGGGGACGACTCTTTGGATGCGAACACGCTCAACGATCTCCCACTCGATCCGCCAACGGGTGAGGTGCTGCACGCCGTGTCGGCCAACCGGGGAACCACGGACGAGGTCATCGACACCGGATCTCTCAATCCCGGGACGTACACCATCCGGGTCTCCGGCTACAACGGAACCACCGTCGATGATGCCTTTGCGCTACGTCTGCGGACGACCCCCCTGCCTGAGCTGACCTGTTCGATCAGCCAGTCTTGGAGTACACCCAGCAGCAGTCCGGCCCCACCCTCCGGGATCAACACGGTGTTCCTCTACAACTCGACGACGTATGGAGACGCATCTGGTCTTCTGGCTCTGGTTGCGGACCCGGGCTGGGCCGACGAGGGAATCACAGCGGCAGCCGTTGCCGTCGACCAGTACCTCCCGGTGACGACAGCCCTGAATGCCTGGGCCGCCAGCTACTGCGATCCTCTCGCCGCGAACGATGTCGTCCGTGAGATCGGCAGCGCAGTGCTCGACCCGATCCTGGCCGCAAACCCGAACCTTGAGTACATCGTGATCGTCGGCGACGACTCGCAGATTCCCTCGGCGCGGATGACCGACGGCACGTTCGTATCGAACGAAGCGGCGCACGGGATCACCCTCACCGATCTCGATGCCATCAAGGCGGCCCTCGTCGAGGGCTACTACCTGAGTGACCATCCGTACGCCGCGCCGCGCGGATATGCCATCGCGGATCGCGAATTCTTCGTTCCCACCGCGGCGATCGGTCGGTTGGTGGGCGACAGCCAACAGATCCAAAGCGTCATCACAGATCATCTCGGGAACGGCGGCGTCCTTGCGAGTGGGACGGCGACAGGCGGCGCGGTCGTCGCCGGGTATGACTTCCTCGCTGATGGTGCCCAGGCGGCCGCGGCCGCGCTCGCGTCAGAGTTCTCGGTGACCTCGTCGCTGATCGGCGAGACGTGGACGAAGAACGACCTGAGCACGGCCCTCAACTCGTCACCCAGCGTGGCGGTCATCGAATCGCACTACGACCAATCGCGACTGCTTCCGGCCAACGAGAATCTCGCCGGTACCCAGACCAATCTGTTCGACGTCAACGAGTATCTCGCGCTGGGCAGTCCGCCATCGTTCATGCTCACACCAGGCTGCCACTCGGCACTCTGGCTCTTCGGCGTCACGAACTGGGCAGACACCAACTCACTGCTCGGCAACTACGGGTACGGCTACGGCGACAGCGACACCGTCGCCCTCTCGGAGAGGCTCGTGGAACTGACCGCCAAGAGACTCGGCTCGATGACCATCGGCGAGGCGCAGCGCGCTGCCACCTTCGCATATCTCGCCGGGCTGTACACGATCACGCCCTACGACCTGAAGGTCATGGAGGAGTTCACCCTCTTCGGACTGCCGATGGCACGAGTAGCGACCACAACAACGAGCACGGCGGCACCGCTCACCACGCTGGCGGCAGCGACGTCGACCCCGGAACCGATGGTGTTCAACGACCCGTACACGGGCCTCGAGAGCACCTCCTCATCACTCGACTACAACGACCTCACGTCCCTCAGCCCCACCCCTTCAACGTGGAAGGATGCCGGATACGATCTCCTCACGGTTCGCGGCAGGGCGATCCTCCCGCAACAGACCGTCGACGTGACGGCCGCCGGACGGCAAGCGGCCGGGGTCCTCGTCACCGGCCTGACCTCTTCGACCAAGGCCCCGTTCGATCC
>CAZQMF010000072.1:0-5931 GCA_964594235.1 uncultured Acidimicrobiia bacterium | reverse complement strand
GGATCGCCGCGGACGTCGCGAGGTTCTTGCCGAGGATCATGTGTGTCGGCTTGGCCGGTAGCGCGAAGAGGAACGACGCAGCGTTGCGTTCCCACCCGAACTGATTCAGCGCGATCGGAAGTCCGACGAACACGACGACGAGCGGTCCGAGCAGCGGGAGCCATGGGCTGAGGCGGAGCTGTGTGAGGGTGGCGGTCCCGACGAGCACCGACGCTGCGATCACCCCTAGGAAGATCACGGCTCCGGTCCACACCATCCGCTCCCGTGGGTCTCGAAGGTAGAAGCGGAGCTCCTTGCGAGCGATGAGAAGCGGCACCGACCAACCAGGCAGTCTGGTGAGTCCATGCCCGTTTCTCCTCGCGGTCGAGATGGCTGTCATTTCAGGGAGAGTTGTGAGCCGGTCGATCAGCACGTTCCACACGATCGCGATCACGACGATCCATGCTCCGGCAATCGCCAACGATCCGAGCGCCGTCGCCCAGTGTCCGAGCCCGGCCTCGGTGATGGCCCGCTGGGCGGCGACAGGCGGAAGCCACCAGCCGACGGTCGAGAGAGGGTGCGCCATCAGAGCTCCTGGCAGACCCAGCAGGTGGACGGCGTGATCGATGATCTGTTGAAGGGCGAATCCGACAACGCCGAGCGAGCCGACGAACACCATGGCCAGATCCCTGCCCCTTCGCCCGCGGAGAACCCTGGTGACGAGACCGGAAAACGTACGGCCACTGATGATCATCAACAGGAGGAACCCGACGGCGGCGAGCCAGGCAATCGGCGAGGTGGGGGCGTACAGGCGGAGGTCGGAGAACAGCAACACGAGGGGGACGAGCAGCGTGGGTGTGATCAGGGCCGCGGCTGTCAGTCCCACCATGAGCTTTCCTCGCGTGATGGGTGCAAGCGAGAAGCGAGCAGGATCGAGGGTCTCGTCGAGTGGAAACAGCAGCACCGGTAGCGTGGTCCATCCAAGCCACGCGAGAAGCGCTGCCCAGTAGCCATACTCGATGCGGGCCGTACCCGAGAGCGACATGACGGTCGCGGTGAAGTGGTCCGACAGCCAGAAGGACACCCATACGATGAGGATCAGGACGAGAGGGAAACCCACACTCCGCTGGCGGTCACGACGAAGCCCGTTGACGAGGAGGCGCCACTTCAGCCAGACGAGTCGGTTAACCACCGCAACCCCTCACCGAGATCTTCCGCGCCGACAGCGCTCATGAAGGCGTCCTCCATCGACCCGTGTCTGGCCTTGAGATCCGCGGGAGTCGACTCGGCGACGAGGCGCCCGTGGAGCATGATTCCTACCTTGGTGCAGAGCCTCTCTACGAGGTCCATCACATGGGACGAGAACACGATCGTCGCACCTTGGGCCGTGTAGGTCTGGAGTAGCCGCCGGATCAGCCTCGCCGAGACGGGATCAACGCCCTCGAACGGCTCGTCCAGAAAGAGCACCGGCGGAGCGTGGATCACCGCCGCCGCAAGCGCGAGCTTCTTGCGCATGCCCCGTGAGTAGTCGGCGACGAGCACGGAGGCCGCGTCCTCGAGATCGAGCAGGTGCAGCAACTCATCCCGGCGTTCCCGGGTGTCCCCCTTCGTGAGGTGATGCATCGCTCCGGTGAAGTCGAGGAGCTCCGAACCTGTCAGGCGGTCGTAGAGATTGAACTCCTCGGGGAGGACGCCGACTCTTCGCTTCACTTCGATCGGTTGCCGCCACGTGTCGAACGAGGCGATACCCGCCGAACCGGCGGTCGGACGCAACAATCCAACGATCATCTTGATCGTGGTGGTCTTGCCGGCACCGTTTGGTCCTAGGAGACCGTAGAACTCCCCTGGCTGGATAGAGAGGCTGACGTCATCGACGGCGGTCTTCTTGCCGAAGCGCCGTACGAGGCCGCGTGCCCACACTGCAGGCGGCGAAGTTGGGTCGTTGATACGAGTCGTGTCCACTGAACTCCTGCTGATATAGCGTATCGGTCCGGGGATCCGTGTACTTGACTGCACCAGAACGCCTGTGCCATACCCCGGCTACTATCGCACGCAGTGGAGTATCAGGCGATCTATCGCACCTACCGGCCCCAGCGCTTCTCGGAAATCATCGGCCAGGATCATGTCACGGGCACGCTGTCGAGGGAAGTCACCGAAGGACGGGTCGCGCACGCCTACCTGTTCGCCGGCCCCCGCGGAACGGGCAAGACGAGCACCGCGAGGGTGCTCGCGAAGGCGTTGAACTGCCCCGATCGCTCGGCCGACGGAGAACCGTGCGGCGTGTGTCAGTCGTGCGTAGCTATCGCCGACGGCTCGTCACTCGACGTGATCGAACTCGACGCCGCCTCTCACAACAGTGTGGAGGACATCAGGGAGATGCGAGTCAGCGTGTCAACCGTCGCGTGGGGTGGCGGTGCAAAGCGGGTGTTCATACTCGACGAGGCGCACATGCTTTCGAAAGCCGCCGGGAATGCGCTCCTCAAAACACTCGAGGAACCGCCCGAGCACGTTCACTTCGTTCTGGCCACCACCGAGCCGTACAAGCTGCTCGATACGATCCGGAGCAGAACCCAGCGTTTCGACTTCAGGCAGGTCCCGGTGGAGGTGCTCGTCAAGGCACTTCGCAGGATCAGCGACGCCGAGGGGTATGAATCTGAGAGCCCGGCACTCACGACCATCGCGCGTCGGGCCGCCGGCTCCGTTCGAGATGCGCTGAGTCTGTTGGAGCAGGTCGCAGCTCTCGGTGAGCAGCACGTGACGGTGGACGGCGTCAACAGGGCACTGGGGCTCGCCGACTCCGAGACGTTCGCGAGGTTGGCGGACGCGATCATCCACCGAGACGCGAAGGGCGCCCTGGAACTCGTCGCCGCCCTCTCGTCAGAGGGGGTGGACCTTCGCAGATTCGTCGCCGAGGCGATCTCGTCCTTCAGAGGGGTGTTTCTCGCCCACTACGCGCCCAACCTCGCCGAAGTCGTCGACGAGCCCGAGTCCACACTCGAGATGTGGCGTGCGATGGCCAAGACCCTGCCCCCGGCCGAGGTGCTTCGCGCCGTCGATCAACTCGGCGAGGCCCTGGTGCGGCTCAGAGAAGGGCGAGAAGAGCGACTCATGCTCGAACTGACCTTGCTCAAGCTGACGCGACCTGAGACGAGTCCCGACGTGGCATCGATCGGGGCCCGACTGGACAAGGTGGAGCAGACACTCAAGCGGATGGCCAGAGAGCCGCGTCCACAGGTGACTTCGGAGCCTCGTGTCCAACCGGCAAAAGCCTCGTCACCGGCCGGGACGAAGGTGCCAGAGATGAAGGGACCGGAGGCGAAGGATCCTGAACCGACACCGAGCGAGGAGCCGCCCCCCGATGGCATGGTTTCGCCCGACGAGCCGGCGCTACCTTCGCTCGACACGCTGACGATCGAGGAGTTCGAGGCCGTGTGGCCGGCGCTCGTCGGTTCAGTGAGGGACGAGCTCGGACCGAGACGACTCGCGATGTTCAGGGAAGCGAGTCCTGGACATGTGGAGGGGACGACGGTCGTGCTCGTGATTCCCGAGCATCTCGCGTTCCACCTGGCACAGATCAACGACGACCCTTCCATCGCGAGAGTCGTGGCCGACCGAGCGTCCGAGCTGCTTGGCGGTTCCGTCCAGGTCGTGTTCCGATCGGCAGGCGCGCCGGTTGAGGAAGGGAACGAGGACAGGGCGCCAGACAAACGCGACCTCGAAGAAGGGTCGACCGCAACCGATCCGACGGCGCTCGTCGAGGGTCTCCTCGGGGGTCAAGTGATCGACGACCTCCCCTGATACCCTGGTACGCATGGGAATGCGACCACAGGACATGCGCAAGCTCCTTGAGCAGGCGCAACAGATGCAGGAGCAGATGACCGTCGTGCAACAGCGGCTCGCCGAGTCCGAGTTCGAGGGAACCTCGGGCGGCGGGGTGGTCAAGGCGAAGGTGACTGGAGGGGGCTCCGTGGTGTCGGTGGAGATCGACCCCGCGGTGATCGATCCCGACGATGCCGAGATGCTCGGTGATCTCGTGGTGGCTGCGGTGAATCAAGCCCTCGAAGCTGCCTCTGGAGCCGCGCAAGAGCAGATGGGGGATGTCACCGGCGGCGGGTTGGGCAACCTGTTCGGCTGATGTTTGCCGGTCCCGTTCAGCGCGTCATCGACGAACTCGCCCGGCTTCCGGGGATCGGAAGGAAGTCCGCCCAGCGTCTCGCGTTTCATCTGATGGCGACGGAGGAGGCGGACGCCCAGCGCCTCGCGCATGCGATCATCGACATGCGGGCGCAGGTGCACACGTGCAGGCGATGCTTCAATGTAGCGGCCGACGAGGAATGCTCGATCTGCCAGGATACGAAACGGGATCCTACGGTGCTGTGCGTCGTCGAAAGACCACAGGACATCGTGGTGATCGAGAAGACACAGGAGTTCCGAGGGCGCTACCACGTGCTCGGCGGGGCACTATCCCCGATTGCCGGCATCGGTGCGTCGCAGCTTCACATCTCCGAGTTGCTGGAACGCGCCCTGGCAGAAGGTGTCGACGAGGTGATCATCGCAACCAACCCGACCGTCGAGGGCGACACCACTGCCATGTACCTCGCGCGGGAGCTGAAAGCGCTCGGCGTCCGTGTTACGCGGCTCGCGAGCGGCCTACCCGTGGGCGGCGATCTGGACTACGCCGACGAGTTGACGCTCGGCCGGGCGCTCCTCGGTCGGCGCGAAATGCCCTGAATCCCCCACAAAGCGGGGAAAACGGGTAGATTTCCGGTGTCGTCGGACGCGACGACCAGCTATACGAGCGCCGGGAACGAGCGGCGCGTGAACGAGGGAGAACTCGTGAACAAGAAAGAGATGGCCGAGAAGCTGGCCAAGAAGACCGGTCTGACAAAGACCAAGGCTGCAGAGGTGATCGAAGAGGTCTTCTCGACGAAGCCAGGTGAGGGCATCATTGCCGTCGAGCTGGATGCGGGCCGCAAGGTCGAGATCGCCGGTTTCGGCAAGTTCGGCACTCGGAGTCGCTCTGCCCGCAAGGGGCACAACCCCGCCACAGGTGAAGAGATCACCATCGCCGCCACCAAGTACGCCTTCTTCAAGCCGGCCACCGGCCTCCGCCGTCGCGTCGCGGAGTAGTCAATAGGCGGTGCACGTCGTCTGGGATTGGAATGGCACGCTGCTCGATGATCTCGACCAGGTGGTCGCAGCTGTCAACGCAACACTGAGAGAGCTGGGTGAATCCCAAATCTCCATAGCCACGTACGGGGCGCACTATCAGCGCCCCGTACGTCGTTTCTACGAGTCGCTCTTCGAAAGGCCCGTCCGTGACGACGAGTGGAGGCTCATCGATGAGCTGTTCCACGATGCCTATCGCTCACAGCTTCCAAACGTCACCCTTGCCCCGGATGCGACGGACGCGCTCGAAGCGGTCGATGCTGCAGGGCACACTCAGTCGTTGCTCTCGATGTTGCTCCACGATGACCTGGTGAACATGGCCTCGATGTTCGGAGTCGACCGGTTCATGCGTCGGGTCGACGGTCTGAGAGGGGCCCGGGGTGTGCAGAAGCAAGCATCTCTCGAGAGCCACATCGAGGCGCTGGGTCTGTCGAAGCGGGAAGTCGTGATCATCGGTGATGCTCTCGATGACATCGCTGCTGCGCTGGCTGCCGGCACCCACTGCGTCATGTACGACCGAGGGACGTTCCCGCGTGAGCAGATCCGACGCGCAGGCGTACCGACCGCCTCGAGTCTGATGGGGGCTCTACGGGCGGGAGGACTGATCTGAGGCGACCTGCGGTCGCCGTTGGTCCCCCAAGAGCCCGAAGGGCGACTGTTTCTCCCTCCAGCGAAGCGTTGGGGGGAGTACCCCGAAGGGGGGAGGGGGGCCCAGGCGCAGCCTGGGGTAGGGGGGTTGTTCAGCCGTGTTGGCGGGAGCGACCCCCTCCGGCGTCGAGCATC
>CAZQMF010000071.1:0-5939 GCA_964594235.1 uncultured Acidimicrobiia bacterium | reverse complement strand
GATCTTCGGTGACCACTGCTCGTCGAACGCTGCGAACTTCCCTTCGAGATTCACAACCTGGTCTGGTGCTGCCATCGCTCCCCCTCGAGAAGACGTCACGTCATTCTCGCGTCCGGTGGCCGCATAGTCCGGGATGTGAAGAACGTGGAGATCGACGTCTCGTCACCAATCCTCCGGGACCGCGGGCGTAGCATTGGGTTCGTCCCCGGCGGCCGGTTGGAGACTTGCCCAGAGGACTGGTTGTCGACGAAGGGGGATCTCGTGTCGGATGAACCCAAGGCGTGGCTGCCTCCGCGGTGGTTCGTCCGCCTCGCCTGGTACACACATCGTGCTCTGTACAGCGTGACCGGCGGTCGGTTCGGGCTGAGGCCGGCACGCAGGGACCAGTGGGGCACGATGCGTCTCACGACCAAGGGCCGTCGCACCGGACAGGAGCGAAGTGTGATCCTGGCCTATCTAGAGGACGGGCGGAACCTCGTCACTATGGCGATGAACGGTTGGGCTGATCCCGAACCTGGGTGGTGGCTCAACCTGCAAGCGCATCCTGAAGCCGCGATCGACTTCCCCGGGGGTCGGCGCACAGTCACTGGGCGAGCGGCGGAGGGGAAGGAAAGGTCGCGTCTGTGGGCCAAGTGGCGTGAGACAGACCCCAAGTTGGACACCTACGCGGCTCTGCGATCCCGCGAGACAGCAGTTGTGATCCTGGAACCCAGCGATGCCCGCTAGGCGCGTGCCCCACGAATCAAGGGAGTGAATGTGGAAGAGGAGAAGACGCACACGGAGTCATTCGAGGTCTCCGGCGACGACATGGTCGCCAAGGTCAAGGAACTCGTGCACGAAGGGAACGTACGCCGGATCATCATCAAGAACGAAGAGGGCGTGAAGCTCGTGGAACTCCCCCTCACGGTCGGTGTCGTGGGCGCGTTGCTGATGCCGGCCATGGCGGGCCTCGGGGCGATCGCCGCTCTCGTATCGAAGTGCACCGTCGAGGTGGAAAGAGTCGAGAGCTGACTCGTGCGTCTGGCGGCGGCCGCATAGCCTCCGCTACGTGGCCGACGAGTGCGGGCTGCCTCGGAGTTGGTCACCGATTTCGTCTGCCCAGGCTTCGATGGCATCCCAGTCGCGAAAATCGCCGGCTGGAAGCGCATCTCTTGTGGCAGGCATCAACCGTACGAAGCGCTCACCTATTCCCTTGGGTTTCACTTCGGGGTCCCACGCGCCGAAGAAGACATGGTCACCCCGAATATCGACGAGGGGCTCGAGTTCTTCGAACTCCTTCGGGCGCGTCGATTCGAAAACATCCCGACCCTTGTCGTCGACGAGGTCGGTACCCAGTGGACCGCTGCTGAAAAACCACACAGGGCGCTGGGCGAGTAGGTCGCTGTTCCGCTTGACGAACCTGGTCGCATCCTTCAGCCAGTGGAACATGTACGCCGCACTGCCGACGACGAACGCGTCATATGCCTCCAGGGATTCCGCCTCCCCGACAGGCACAGACGTGGTGTCAAACCCTTTCGTGTCGAGGCGTTGAGCGATACGTTCGGCGATGCCGGCAGTGGCTCCGTGCCGACTCGCGTATGCGACAAGAACCTTCACGAGTGACCCCTTTGTGGCTCCCATCGGAGCCTATCAGGAGGACCGCACACAGAGTCTCGGTGAGTGGCTCGCAACCTTGGTGGTGCGACTTGTGAGGACATGGTGGACCCCCGAGACGGCTCGACCTCGCCCGATAGGTTGAGCAGCTGGCTACGTTGACGACACGATGGTGGAACCGAAACGGCTACGCGAGCTCCTCGACGAGTACCGATTCGAGGATGCACGCCGACTACTCGACGGGGCCGAAGACACGGATCCTGAACTGGTCGACGAAATCGCGGCCCGTCGCTCCCAAGCCGAGAAGCAGGCCGAGGTCATAGCCCGTCGTCTTGTCGATCTCGGCGAAAAGGGACAGCTCGATGACTTCCTCGAGATGACCGACGACCCTGTCACCACACGACTGATCGACTTGGCATCTGCCTCGTCCCGTGATCGTTTGGACCTCTACCTACAGGAGGCCGAGCGTTGGCGGAAACACCAGACGGAGGTCAACACGAGACGGCTCGGGGAGGCACGTCGAGCGCTCGAAGGTCTCGACCTTGGGCTGGCCGAAGGCGTGATGAGGAAGATCAATGAGCGCTTCCTCTCCGACGAGGGTCGGGAGGAGCGAGACCAACTCCTGCTCGACATGTCTGCCCGGACGATGGAGATTGAATCCCTCGCGCGGATCAAGGTGAAGCGACCCGGGAAACCCGGCCGACGGACCACAAAGCGGCGCCGCCGGTCCACCTGATCACCTCAATCCGCTCGCAACTGACACCCCGGCGCCAGCCAAGGGGACAGCCCAAGAGTACGCAAGAGATCCGGACACACGGTCACCCGGTCCGAGCTTTCGCGTAGAACCAGATTCCCGAGCACTCTTCAGGTACACGAACAGAACGCCACTAGCTTTCCCTTCGACAACGGCTACTTTGAGTCGAGCCCTCGAGACAGGTAGGTCGAGATGCAGGTGATCGCCACACACGAGGTACAGGACGTCGAGCACTGGTTCGACTCGCCCAAGCGGGCAGAGTTCTTCGCACATCACGGGATGAAGGTCACACCTTTTCGTGATCCGGAAGGGACCAGCAGAACCACTGCGGTCCTAATCGAGACTCCAGACATGGAGACCCTGCAGGCTGTGCTTGCGACTGACGAGGCGGCTCAGGCAGAGAAGCACGACGGCGTCAATCCAGAGACGATCAAGATCTACGTAGCCGGCTAGACCTCCTCACTGATCAGGACGCGTTCCCACACAGGTGGCGTGAACCTTCGCGGGATGCTCACCTCATGTGGGAAGTCCTTGATCGCAGTCACACTCGTCTCCCGGTCGACCGTGTGAAGAGCTGCTGCGGCTGGGGCGGTGCGATGAGTGTGCTACGTTCGCACACGGTGACAAGGCTCAATGGAACCCTGCGACGTTTCAGAATGCTGGCCCGGGGCGTCTTCACGAACCGCGATGGCCCTGATCTCGCCTACCTGCGGGCGATCGAGAACCCCGAAGAGTTCCTGTGGGCCATCCTGCCCCACGCCGCAAGGAGCTTTGCCGCCACCATCTTGGCGCTCTCTCCGGACAAGGCCAGAGTCGCCGCGGTGGCCTACTTGTACTGCCGGATGCTCGACACCTTCGAGGATCTGCATCCCGATGCTCCCTCACGACCGGAAGTGCTCACCGAGTTCGGCCGTCGGCTGGCGCACCACCCGCCGACTCCGATCACAGCGATCCCCGACCGGTGGGCACGTGACGAGCGGGACCGCGCTCACCTCCTCCTCGTAGCACGCTGTGGACTGGTCGACCAGGTCTTCGCCACGCTCTCGCGTCCAGATCGGGACAACATCCGCACGCTGGTATCGGAGATGGCGGAGGGAATGGCCCGGACCGCACGCCAATTCGCCGAGCAGGACGGGGTGCTGACCTCCGACGGGCAGCTGCTGGCCTACTGCGACACGGTGATCGGTGAGCCGGCGCTATTCACCCTCAGGTTGCTCATAGACGCTCCGGTCACCGAGTTGATGGAACGAGATGCGATGGCGGTGGCCGAGATGATCCAGCTGGCCAATATCACAAGGGACATCGAACGCGACCTCGAGCGAGGCATCGCGTATGATGCCTCGCTGCGTCCCTACCTCACCGGGTCGGGCGACGAGCAAAGGACGAGTGCCGTTCGGGCGGTGCGCGAACACATGATTCTGCTGGCGCTGTCGCGTGCTCCGGCCTATCGACGACTCGCAGCGATCGCCGGATTCCGTCCGATCAGTGAAGCACGTGGTGCCGCCGTCATGATGCTGCTGTTCACGGATCGGTACTACCGCTCGATGATCACCTCGATCGGGCGCTCGCCCTGGCAAGGTCCAAACCTCGTGTGGAGCATCTACCTCTCCGCAGTGCTGGCATCGATTTGGCCGGCATGGGCACGGTGGGTCATCGCCAGGACCGAGCAGAACTTCCTTCGGACCGCCCTCGAGATCAAAGGGGACCCTGCCTGGGATTAGAGATCGGCGCGCGTCTGGCCCGCTGGTCTCGGCTCCCGAATCGGCGCGCCGCCCAGCTGATCGAACGGGTGTGATCAGCCAGGCGTCATCAACCGGTCGTGGTCGTCTCCTGCCCGCCGCGGCGCAAGACCCCGTGCATCGAGGACAACCGGATCGGCCGTGTCAGAACTCAGGTGACCACGTGGCCGCCTTGCCGTCGACCAAGTAGGTACCGCCCGGCGAAGTCGCCCTCCGCTGGGGCGAAGCTGCGGATACCGATCAGGATGGCGGTATCTGTGCAATGGCGGTCCGCAGTGTCGCCAGGAACTCGTCGACCGGGACACGATGAACCTTGGCGGCCCGCTCCACCGTGAGAGCTTTGGTGATGAACTTGCGGAGTGTGTATCCCCCGACCCGTTTGATCCCGAACATCTCCATCACTTCGGCTATGTCGCCGTACGTCTCGACTCGGCCGATGTATACACGCTCCTGGAAGAGGTCGGTTTCATGTTCGGTACCGGCCCATTCCTCACCCCAACGAAGCTCGAAGCGACACTGTTGGCGCTCGAGTCCATTGGTGCGATCACAGCCGTCCGCGGCGGCACAAGAACCACCTACTCACTCGCCGGGTCCATCGCTATCCGCTGACGGATCGGCATCGCCGACTGCAGCCTGCGGCCTACCCTCAATGGCTGCTGTGGTTGTAGCGTCGCCGATCGGGTATGAATAGGGACAACCCGATCGCTCAGGAGGAGACTCATGGCACTCGATTCCACCGCTTCTACCCGTTGGCAGGGTGACCTCATGTCAGGCAGCGGTACTACCACGCTTTCGTCGGGGGCTGCCGGGCCCCTCTCCGTCGACTGGAAGGCCCGCTCGGAGGAGCACGGCGGCAAGACCAGCCCGGAGGAGCTGATCGCTGCCGCCCATGCGTCATGCTTCTCGATGGCTCTGTCGAGTGCCCTCGCCAAGAAGGGGACGCCGCCGACCAGCCTGGACGTGACCGCCACCGCAACGTTCGTGCCGGGAACCGGGATCACGGGGATGCTTCTCGTCGTGTCGGGCGATGTCCCCGGGCTCGACGATGGCGAATTCCGGGAGGCCGCCGAGGGCGCGAAGGTCGGTTGCCCGGTATCTCAGGCCCTGGCGGGCAACGTGCCAATCACGCTGGAGATCCACTGAACCGCCGGAAGTCCCCAGCTCGAATGTCGGGTCTTGACGCCACCTAGTGCGAAGGGCCTCTGCTTCGCTGGCGCCACAATGGGCAGATGCGAGCAGCGAACCTTGCGCTGAAGTTCCTCCTCGAGCTTGCGGCACTCGCGGGCCTGGCAGTGTGGGGCTGGCACGCGGGCCACTCCGCCACACGTATTGTGCTGGCGGTCGCCGCACCCGTTGCGATGGGCGTGGTCTGGGGGCTGTTCGCAGCGCCTCGATCCGCGAGGCGGGTCCCGATCGGGTGGCGCGTGCCGTTGGAGCTGGGCATCTTCGTGCTGTCGGCCGCTGCGCTGCGGGCTTCCGGCCACCCGGAGCTGGCCGTGGTCTTCCTGCTCGTCGTCGCAATGAATGCCCTCGGGCTCACCGCCTTCCGACAGTGGGAGTCCTAGCTTCGGTTCGGTGCCGCGGCCCACGGCACGGTGGGCGCTCGCGCCGTCCCGTCGTCGGCGCCCATCTCGGTGACCATGGACCGCTATACGCATCTCTTCCCCTCCGACGTCGAAGCCCTCGTCGGACGGCTTGAGGACATACGGACTCGAAGTCGCGCGGCCCAGCCGCGGCCCAACGACCGGGCTCGGGGCATCGAACTCGGCGGGATATGACAGAAACCCCCGCAATCACGGGGGTTTCTGCAGCACGCCCGGCGAGACTCGAACTCACAACCTTCTGATCCGTAG
>CAZQMF010000070.1:0-5956 GCA_964594235.1 uncultured Acidimicrobiia bacterium | reverse complement strand
ATGGTCTCATCAGCGGGAGGCGGAGGTTCGGGCGGGCTCGGCGGTGCAGCCTCTTCCGGCTGTGGTGGGGCGGGCGCTGCCGGGGCCTGCGACGGGCGCTGTTTCTTTCGCCGCTTCACTTCGGTCGTCTGTGTGGCTTCGACGAAGTTGAGTGAAGCGAAGAAGTCTGGGTTGCTCGGCAAGAAGCTGATCACTTCGTCGCCGATGAGAAACTGGAACTCCTGGGCGGAGACGCGGCGGATGTCGATGTTGGCGATCGGCCAGCTTCCCAGGTCCGTCCGACCTGTTCTGAGGCGAAGCTGATCGTTCACGACCTGGACAACTGCGGTAATGCCCGAGTCGAGGTCATCTGGGAGGCGGACGATCCCGCTTATTCGTATCATGAGGTCCCTCGCGCGCTCATAGAGATGTTTACGCGCTCTTCGCGGTCGCGTCAAGGACCAATCCCGGGTAAATTGCGACTCCATGAAGATTGCGGTCATTGGTGCAGGGGGTGTCGGCGGCTATTTCGGTGGTCGGCTCGCTGCCGCGGGCGAAGAGGTGACGATGGTTGCACGCGGTCGGCACCTCGATGCGATCCGCGACCACGGATTGAGGGTCGAGAGCACGTTCGGCGATTTCGAGGTCGAGGTCGCCGCCGTCGACGACCCTCGTTTCATAGGACCGGTCGACGCGGTCCTGGTCGCCGTCAAGTCACAGGACACAGTGACAGTCGCGGACAACCTCGCGCCTGTGATCGGATCCGAGACCGCCGTCGTCTCCCTCCAGAACGGGCTCGGCAACGAGGAGGCCATCGGCGAGGCGATAGGGCTCGATCACGTTCTCGGTGGTGTTGCCTACATCCTGTCGACCATCGGCGAGCCTGGTCTCATCGTGCACAAGGGTGGTCCGGCAAGCATCGTGTTCGGAGAGCTCGATGGGACACGGACGCCTCGGGCGACCCGCCTTCATGAAGCGCTCGTGGGTGCCGGCATCGACGCGACGTTGACCGACTCCATCAGGGTCGTCATGTGGGACAAGTTCGCCCTCATCTGCGCGCTTTCCGGAGCGACCGCGGCGATCCGTCTTCCGGTCGGTGCCATTCGGTCTACTCCCGAGTCATGGGATCTTTATCGGGCGATGCTGCGTGAAGCCTCCGCCGTTGCCGAAGCCGAGGGTGTCGAGCTTCCCGTTGGGGCGCTCGACCGGCAGGAGGCCTTCGCGCTGGGCTTGGAACCCGGTGTGTTTTCGTCACTGCACTACGACCTCACTCACGACAAGCCGATGGAACTCGAGTCACTCCAGGGAGCACTCCTGCGGAGGGCCCACGTGGTCGGGGTTCCCGTGCCAATGACGGCCGCCGTCTACGCGATCCTCAAACCCTGGGAGGAACGTAATAGGGGTTGAGGCTCGCAGGGCTCGCCTGTTGTCGGTTCTCGGTCATCGGTAGGAGGTGGCCCGTGGGGGCCCCAGCGAGCGGAGCGAGCCGTTTCTCCCCCCAGCGAAGCGTTGGGGGGAGTACCCCGAAGGGGGGAGGGGGGCCCGGGGGCGCAGCCTGGGGAGGGGGAAAGTACCGCAGCGGCGAAACCGCTGTAGGGCCGTGTGCGGGCTCCGTTGGTGGCAACCACCCTGGCATCAGCATGACGTCATCTCCCCAACACGGGGCCTGCGGGAGGAGACTGGCCATTGGGCAGACGTGATCCGTCACTACTCCAGGATCGTCGCTCCGAACCGGAGCAGACGGACGGGTTCTTCGGCGCCGATATGTGCTTTCTGTCTGGCGACGTCCACCTGCGCTTCGGACGTCTCTATCCCGGGGATGGCCGGCAGAAGCAGCCCGCGACGGCCCCTCTTCCCCTCTACGATCACTCCATAATGGGCAGGGTCGAGGGAGGAGAGGCCGTTGACTTCTTCCGGCGTGTCGAGGAGGTACACGGTGATGTCGAGACGGTCGACCTCGGAAGCGCGCAACGGCGGGAAGCGTGGGTCGTGAATGGCGGCGTTGACCGCCTGCTTGGCGACCTCCGCTTCGAGGGTGTCCGAGCCGCCGACGATGCTTCCGACGCACCCGCGAAGACCGTTCGCGTCGTGCAAGGAGACGAAGACACCTCTGGGTGGCGACGCTCCCGTGGGAGTCGGGATGTCGCCCTTCGTCAGGTAGTGACGGAGAGTGTCCCGGGCGAGTCGAACGTACGGATGTTCCACGAGTCGACACTACCGCGACGACCGAAGGCGCGGGACCGAGGGCGATATGGCCTACGCTGAGCGATTGTGACAACGCTACGCCGCCGGCTTGTTCGTCCTGGGAACGTGACTGCGATGATGGTCGTCGCCGGGCTCGTCGGGGCCGGTGCCGGGCTGGGAGCCGTCCTCCTCATCGAGGCGATCGACGCATTGGCGGCGCTCCTCAGGCGCCTCGACGGTCTCGTTCAGATACCCCATCTCGTTCCTCTCGTGGTGATCCCGGCCGCGTTGATGGCTTCGTGGTGGCTCACGAAGACGTTCGCTCCCGAAGCGGCCGGCCACGGCGTTCCGCAGATCCTGGCTGCGATCACGATGTCGGGTGGTGCCATCCGGTGGCTCGTCGGTCCCGTGAAGGTCATTGCGTCCGCAATCACGATCGGTGCCGGCGGTAGCGCCGGGCGGGAAGGTCCCATCGCGCAGATCGGTGCGGGGCTCGGATCGTTCGTCGGGAAGAGACTGCAACTCCCCGAAGGTGGCGTGATCAGTCTCGTCGCCGCGGGGGCAGGGGCGGGAATCGCCGCCACGTTCAACGCTCCGATCGCGGGAATGTTCTTCGCGATGGAGGTGATCCTCGGCAGCTTCTCGGTGAGGCACCTCCACACGGTTGTGGTGGCGACGGTCGCCGGTGCCGTCGTCTCTCACAGCATCCTGGGAGAGGGACTCACCTTCACCGTCGCCGCACACTCGATCGGGCACCCCACAGAACTGTTCGCCTACGCCGTGCTCGGGTTGTTGTGTGTCGCGGGCGGGTTGGTCCTGTTGTGGTCCCTGGACTTCTGGGAGGAGAAACCCGACTTTCTGAGAGGATGGCGCCGCCCACTACTCGTGTCGTTCGCCGTCGCGATCCCGGTCGCCTTCTTCCCAGAGATCGCCGGCACCGGCCAGTCGTTCATAGGGGGGATCCTCAACGGCGAGTCAGGTCTAGCCTGGTGGTTCCTTCTCGTGCTGGCCGTGATCAAACCGATCGCGACCGGCGCCACGTTCGGTGCGCGAGGTTCAGGCGGCATCTTCATGCCGAGCCTCTTCATCGGTGCGACCATCGGTTCTGGCTTCGCGCACGTGCTCAGCTCTGTGTGGCATGTCTCTCTGCTTCACCCCGAAGCGTTTGCCCTGGTGGGAATGGCAGCCGCGTTCACCGCGGTCGCCCGTGCTCCCTTGACGGCAATCCTGATCGTGTTCGAGGTGACCGGTGACTACGGGCTCGTGTTGCCGCTGATGGTTGCGGTCGCCGTTGCCATGCTCGTCGCACCCCGCCTGTACCCGGACAGCGCCTACACGAAGCCACTGACCAGGATGGGAATCAGGGTGACCAGAGGTGGTGAGATCGATCTACTGGACACCATTGGGGTCGGGGAAGCGATGACGGTCGACTCGATGGCCGTGGCTGCGCATACGACCCTCGGTGAGCTCCAGGGGATGTTCGACAGAGGACGGCATCACGGGCTACCCGTCGTCGATGCTGACGGACGTCTCGTGGGAGTGGTGACAGTGACCGACGTCGTTCGCGCCGGTGGCCCATCCGACCAGGTGCTGGTTCAGGACGCCATGACGCCGAAGCCCGTCACCGTGACCCCATCCACTGCCGCATCTGAGGCTCTGGAACGGATGGCGGCGCTGGGCGTCGGCAGAATCCCTGTCGTCGACGATGAGGATGCACGGCATCTGGTCGGGATGTTTCGCCGAGAAGATGCCGTGAATGCCTACCACCGCGCCAGAGGAGCCGCGTTCCGACAAGCCGCCGAGCGTGAGCACTACCGCCTCAAGACCAGGGTCGGTAGCCACTTCTTCGACTTCGTCGTCCCGGAACGGTCGATGGCGGTCGGCAGGCAGGTGAAGGAGGTGCCATGGCCGGAAGGGTGCCTCGCCGTCTCGGTCGTTCGCGAAGGTGAGGTACTGGTGGCACAGGGAGGCACGGTTATCCGGGCGGGTGACCGGATCACCTGTTTCGGCGATGAGCGGATGCGCGAACGCCTTCTCCAGCGCCTCAGGCCCGCCGGAGAAGGAGAGGTGCGAGACTGACCTGCCGGGGGAGGGAGTGGAACGGTGGCAGGCCAGCCTCGGGATCATGGAGATGGTCGCTCGCCGACCGTGAGGGTCACTGTCTCGTGGGCGTCGGCGCGGACGTATTCCAGTTGGACCTGCTGTCCGGGGTCGGTGTCGTTGATCGCATTGACCAGGTCGGACGCATTGGTGATATCGGCACCATCAAACGTCACGATCACGTCGTACTGCTGCAGCCCTGCCTGGTCGGCGGCGCTCCCCGGATAGACCTGTGTCAGGAGGGCCCCGGTATCGACCGAGAGGTTGAGTTGTGCGGCCGCCGCCTGGGAGTTGTCCACGACCGCTACACCGAGATAGGGCTGACCGACGCCACGCGCGAACCTGTCCAGCACGCGCTTCGCGTTGTTGATGGGGATCGCAAACCCGACGTTCTGCGCGTTGCCGGCGATTGCCGTGTTGATGCCGATGACTTGACCGGCGGCGTTCAGCAGAGGACCACCGGAGTTGCCCGGGTTGATCGCCGCGTCGGTCTGGATTGCATCCTCAACCGTGCCGAGCTCTGTCTGAATCTGCCTGTGCAGTGCTGAGATGATGCCAAGCGAGACGGTCGGCTCCGAGGCGTTCAGAGCGAGAGCGTTGCCGATCGCGATCGCGGCGTCACCCACCTCGATCGAGTCTGAGTCACCGAGGGGAAGGGGAACGAGATCGGTCGTATCCGATACCTCGAGGACCGCAAGATCCTGAAGAGGAGCAGCGGAGACGACGGTCGCCGGGCGAGCCTTGCCGTCGTGAGCCGTCACGGTCACCTTCGACGCGTTCTGTATGACGTGGTAGTTGGTCAGAATGTGCCCTTGGTCGTCGATCACGACGCCCGTTCCGGCACCCGCCGGCAACTCCTGTGCGTTTCCAAGGAAGTCGGTGATGACCTGATCTTGAGTGACGGCGACGACCCCGGACTCTGCGGTGCGCACGAGCGGTGAGATGTCGAACAGCCCGTACACAGCGGAGGTCGGCGGGGATGTCGTCGTGGTTGTCGGTACCGCCGTGACAACCGTGGCCCCGGTCGCCGTCGTGTCCGGGGTGGAGGTGTTCAGAGTGCATCCTGCGGTTGCCAGCAAGAGTGCAATTGCGATGGCCAGTCGTTTCATTGGATCTCCGTGTTGGGTGTTGTCGAGGCTCTCCCCGAAAGAGATGGTATGGGTACCGCCGGGTTGTGGGACACGGATTGGGGCGATTCTCACGCCGCTCTGCGGAGATTCTTAGGGGATTCTCAAAACCTGTAGCATCTCGCCCGTGCCGGTCCCTACCGTCCTCCTTTTGCTCGCAACCGGCGTCATCGCCGGCTTTGTCAACACGGTCGCCGGCGGAGGATCGGTCGTGTCGTTGCCGGTCCTCGTCGAGGTGGTGGGTGCCAGCGTCGCCAACGGCACCAATCGCATTGCCATCCTGATGCAGAACATCGTCGGGTCCGTCTCGTTCCATCGTGGTGGCAAGGTTCCGTGGCGGCTCGTGAGGGCGATTCTGCTGCCAACCATCGCCGGTGCGGCCTGCGGCGCCTGGGTGGCGACACAGATCCCGGCGGACGTCATGAAGCGAATCTTTGGACTGGTGATCGTGCTGGTGGCGTTGTCGGTGTTGGTCGGACCCTCTCGGTGGATGAGAGAGGGGGAGCCTCGACTGAAGGAACCGTGGCGAAGCATTTCGTTCTTCGGGATCGGGCTGTACGGCGGTT
>CAZQMF010000069.1:0-6022 GCA_964594235.1 uncultured Acidimicrobiia bacterium | reverse complement strand
GCTTGGCACGCTGGTGTTCCGGCTTCTTACAGGCACCGACCCACCCGGCGGACCGTTGCCGAGCGTGCATGGCTTGCGCTCTGATCTCCCTGTCGAGATCGACGACGTGCTGGCCAAAGCCACCGCCTCACACCCTGAGCAACGCTTTCACGATGTGGACGAGTTCCTCGAGCTTCTCCGAGCGGCCGCAGGACGCGCACAAGCGGAACCGACGGCGGAGCTTCGCAACCCCTACAAGGGCCTGCGCGCATTCGGAGAGGCCGACGCCCCGGACTTCTTTGGCAGGCAGTCCGAGGTCGATGACCTCGTTGCTGCAGTCGTCGACAACAGGCTGGTCGGGGTCGTGGGGCCGTCCGGTTCGGGGAAGTCGAGCCTCGTTCGGGCCGGTCTGCTCCCCGCGCTCCGGACAGGACAGGGGCCCGGCTCGCAAACCTGGCTGACGACCGACATGTACCCGGGCACAGATCCCTTCAGTGAACTCACCGACGCACTCCTCCGTGTGGCTGTTCAACACCCGCGGAATCTCTCAGAGCAGCTCGGCGATCCTGGCACCGTCGCAGGTGCTGTGCGCAGTGTGCTGCCTTCCGATGACGAACTCCTGATCGTGATCGACCAGTTCGAGGAGCTGTTCACACTCTGCGAACAGGTAGACGTGAGACGACGATTCATGGACACGCTCGCGTCACTCGCTACAGATCCAAAGGCCGGGGTCAGGATCGTGGTGACCATGCGAGCGGATTTCTTCGGGCTGCCACTCGAATACCAGCCGTTTGGGGATCTGCTGCGCGGCGCCGTCGTATCGATCACGCCGCCGAAACCGGAAGAACTGGCCAAGGCAATCACCCGTCCTGCAGAGCACGTCGGCCTCGAGCTCGAACCGGACCTGACCGGCATCATCGTGCGTGACGTGTCCGAACAGCCCGGTGGCCTGCCCCTCATGGAGTACGCCCTCACCCAACTGTTCGAGCAGCGGTCCGGACGGCGCCTCACCGTCGAGGCATATCAGCGAACGGGCGGGGTCACCGGCGCGCTCGGACAGTGGCCCGAGCAGCTCTACCTGGCCTTCGACGAACCGACACGGATCGCGGCGCGCCAGATCTTTCTCCGACTGGTCAACGTCGATGAGGGCGGACAGAACACGCGCCGCCGGGTCCCCGTCCCGGAGCTGTCGCAGCTCGGCATCGAACAGGCAACCGTCGCAGAGGTACTGGACCAGTTCGGTTCGGCCCGGCTGCTCACCTTCGACCGTGACCCCCAGACGCGCACTCCAACCGTGGAAGTTGCACACGAGGCATTGCTCGAGCGGTGGGATCGGCTCCGCGAGTGGGTCGCCAATCGACGGGAGCATCTGCTCCTTCAGCGGCGACTCCAGCAAGCACACCAAGAGTGGGAAGACTCGACAAGGAACGACGCGTACCTGCTTCAAGGTGGACGCCTCCGCCAGTTCGAGACGTTCGCGGAGGAAACCGACCTCGCGTTCACCGATACCGAACGCGAGTTCCTGGAGGCGAGTTCCCGCCAGGAAGCCGCCTCGTCTCACCGTCGTCGCCGTCGCCGCCGACTGGTAGCCAGCGGTCTTCTCGTTCTCGCTCTCGCCGCGTCTTCGTTCGGGATCGTCGCTCTGGCCCAGCGGAACGAGGCAAACGAGAAGGCGCGCGCGGCCGATGAGCAGGCGGCGATCGCCGCGCAGCAGACCGATCTTGCGCAACAGCAGACCGACCTTGCCAAACAGCAGACGGCAAAGGCGCTCGATAACGAGCAACTCGCCCAGACCGGAGCGGCAGAGGCCACCAGGCAAGAGCGGATCGCCAAGGCCCGAGGTCTCGCCGCGGCCGCGGTCGACGCGATCGACACCGATCCCAATCTCAGCCTCCTCCTCGCCACCTCGGCAGTCGAAGTCACCAGAGATGCCGACGGCACGATCATCCGCGAGGCCGAAGAGGCCCTCCACGATGCGGTATCGGCCGACCGCCTCGTATCGGTGGCACCCGCCGACCTCTACACGCGGGATCTGGCCTTCTCACCCGACAGCAACGAGATCTATGTTGGTGGGTTCCTCCAATCCGAGATCGAGGACGAGACCAGCGGCGAGCTCGAAGAGATGCTGCCATTCGACACCGCTGCCGTCTCGGTGGCGGGACCCGACGACGAGTGGCTCGTCGTCGCCGGCTTCGGGGGGAACATCACAGTCCGGGACCGCGAGTCGATGGAGGAGCTTTTCACGCTCGACGGGCACACCGATTGGATCACCGATCTCGACACGGCCAGAAACGGAACACTCCTCGCGTCGATCAGCCCCTACGATGGTTCGGCCCGTGTGTGGGATCTGACGACGCGAACTCAGATCGCCGAATTCACGCTCGACTGTGAGCAGGGCGAATGCCCCGGGGGCGTCGCGCTCGGCGACGAAGGATCCGTCCTGATGACGGGAGCCATCCGGTGGGATGTGGCGACCGGAGAACGATCGGACATCCCGGAGGGATTCGATAGCCAGGGTCGACCGGTTGCTTTCATCGATCAACACCTGGTCGCAGTCGGCGACGGGAACCTCGTTCGGCTCCTCGATCTCGACACGGGCGAGGTCACCGGCACGCTCCGCAGACACACGGGCCCGGTATTGTCGATCGACGTGAGTCCCGACGGGAGGTACCTCGCCACGGGTGGTCGTGAAGGCCTCGCCTACCTGTGGGAACGGGATGAGTCGGGAGCACACATCGTGTCGACGCTTCCCGGCCACGTCGGGCCCCTCTGGAAAGTCCAGTTCTCACCCGACGGACGGTATGTCGCGACGATCAGCGGCTCGCAGGAGTGGCCGGCCGACGTCGTGGTCGACTGGCCGAGAACCTGGGAGGTGAGACTGTGGGACGTCAGCGCGGCCGGCAGTCACGAGTGGATGACCACCGTGGCAGGGGCCTCTGCCGTGTCGTTCACTCCCGACGGCACGAGCGTGCTGGCAACAAACACGGACTCGGGGGCATCTCTGTGGGACGCAACCAGCGGTGAAGAGCTGGACCGGTACGCGCCGCCGGTCGCCGGCGAGACGGCAACGGCAGGGGTCCTCTCCCCTAATGGCACGCTCATTGCGCTCGCCGGTATTACCGGCGCCGATGAAGGATGGTGTGTCATCGAGGACGCGATTACCGGTGAGCTGCTTCGAGAACTCATGCCTCCCGACCCCGATGCGGACCCGCACGACCTGGCATTCAGTCCGGACGGCACACGACTCGCCATGGCTGCAGGCCCGTTCGTCCGTGTATGGAACACCAGCACGTGGAGGGTGGTTCTCGACGAGCAACGCCCCCCGGCCCAAATGGAACCTTCGGCCCCGACTCATGGGTTTGACGCCATCTACGGAAGCGTCACGTTCAGCCCCGACGGAAGCATGCTCGCAACCCAGGGCTTCCTTCCCCAGACCGACGAGTTCGGTTCCGTCATGGTGTGGAATCTCGAGTCAGGCGAGCTGATCATGGCTCAATACCACTTCCCGTCGGACGGCGTTGGCGACGTGGCATTCAGCCCCGACGGCCGCATGCTCGTCACCACAGGCATAGCCCGTCCGATCATATACGAGCCATTCACCGGGCGCGAGTTGGGCAGTCTCCACGGTCCCTCCGCCAACGGGATCGCCGCCGCCTTCTCACCGGATGGCACCCGAATCGCCACCGCCGAGGGAGACGGGACGGTCCGCCTGTGGGACGCGACAACGGCCGAGGAGACCCTGGTACTGCCCGCCCAATCCGACAGCTTGGCGTCGGTTGCCTTCAGCCCCGACGGCACCCGCCTCGCGTCGCTGAGCAGCGACGGTGAGCTGCGAGTGTGGGCGCTCGACATCGACGATCTCCTCGACATGGCTCGCGGCCGCGTGACGCGTGACCTGACCGACGCCGAGTGCCGGGCCTACATCGGGGAAGGCTGCCCGCCGGCGCCCGCCATCGAGCGGCTCGTTCCGGCCCAGTCGGAGGCAGCGGGGCCGATCGGGATCTCAAACGACGCGTGGGCCTCTGCGCCGTCCGGAGGGTCGTGGGAACAATTCGAGGCCCCGAGTCCCCAAGGAGACCCTCTCCTCTACGACACCCAATTCGACACGCTGGTGGTCATGTCGCTCGCCGGGCCCTCTGTGTTCGATCGAGCAACTGGGACGTGGACAGTGGGCACACCGGCACTCGAGGTTCCCGAGGACATCGCCGCCGAGGTGGGGAATGCGGAACCGACGCTCGGTGCCGCCGCGTACCACCGCGGGCTCGACCGGATACTGGTCTCGCGTACCGACGACGGGGCAACGCTCGCCTACGACGTCCACGACGACAGTTGGACGGAACTCGCGCCCGACGGGCCGTTCGTCACCCGGTACGGGCAGGGCATGATCTACGACACCGAGTCCGATGTGCTGGTCTCGTTCGGCGGTGCCGAGTGGGGCCGAATCGAGAACGGGAAGCACCAGGGTCTGCCCGACACCTGGGCCTACGACGCCGACACCAACTCGTGGGTGGACCGTACACCGGCGACCTCACCACCGGGCCGGGTCAATCACGGCATCGTGTATGACAGCGCCGCCGATCGGATCGTCGTCTTCGGTGGCTCGACCGGCTTCGGTGTAGGAGAGGTGCTCGGTGACACGTGGGCATACGACACCAATACGAACACATGGACCGAGATGAAACCGGCCGTCTCGCCACCCGCCAGAGGGTACGCAGCGATGTGGTACGACCCGACTGCGAACCTCACCTTCCTGTTTGGTGGGAGCGAGGACACGTCCTGGCCACCACTCCCCTGGAAGATGTTTGGCGCGGAGGAGTTGTGGGCATACGACTACGAAGCCAACACCTGGACCCTCTACCGGACTGACCGGAACCCTGGGTACTGGCTGGGGTCTGGATCCGGCAACGTTACATTCGACAGCGAGACCGGGGAAGCGATACTCACCGGAGGTGACTGGTACGACGAGAACCGCCAGTACCAGGGGGGGAACACGGCCGTGTGGACGCTCAGGTTCGAACCGGTTGAGACGCCGTAGTGCCGCTGACCGGCAGTGTAGGTTCGACAGGAGAAAGACTCGGCTGAAGACGGGTAGGTGACTGATGGTGACACCGCACATGTCTGCAGAACCGGGCGACTTCGCAGATGTCTGCCTGCTGCCCGGCGACCCACTCCGTGCCCGCCATGTCGCCGAGGAATTCTTGGATGATGCTCTCCTCGTCACGGCAGTGCGGAACATGGATGGCTACACGGGCACCCACCGAGGCCGACGCGTCTCGGTGATGGGTACGGGGATGGGAGTTCCTTCGGCGCTGATCTACGCGACGGAGCTGATCCGCGAATACGGCGTGACGACTCTGATTCGCATCGGTAGCTGCGGCGGCATTCAACCGGACCTCTCTGTGGGAGACCTCGTGATCGCCGCCGGGGCATCGACCGACTCGATCGTGAACCGCGTTCGGTTTGGCGGCTACGACTTCGCAGCGATTCCCGACTTCGGTTTGACCCGGTCGCTGGTGGAGGCCGCAGAGCGTCGAGGATTGAATGTCAGGGTCGGCAACGTGCTCACGTCCGATCAGTTCTATCACCCGCAGCCGGAGATCTTCGAACTCTGCAGACGCATGGGAATCCTCGCCGCCGAAATGGAGTCAGCCGGCCTGTTCGCCGTTGCCGCCGAGAACGGCGTACGTGCCGCGTCAATCCTGACCGTCAGTGACGTGCTCGACTCGGATGAAGCCATGCCACCTGAAGCTCGCGAGAAGTCACTCGACGACATGATCGCCGTGACTCTGGACGTGGCCGTGAACATCGGATAGACGGCCGGTACGCGTGGATGACTCCGGTGCTCGCTCTTCGACGGTGCCGAGCGCACCGAGAACAGGCGACCAGCACGCCGGCGCCCGAGTCTTCTGCCATTAGCCGTCGTTCATCAGCCGGTACACTCGGCCGCCGAAGGATCCCCGGAAGGTTCACGGAGACTTCCACGTAGGTCCCGCCCGCGTAGCTCAGGGGAGAGAGCAACTGCCTCCTAAGCAGTAGGTCGCAG
>CAZQMF010000068.1:0-6305 GCA_964594235.1 uncultured Acidimicrobiia bacterium | reverse complement strand
AGATACGGTCGATCATCTCGACCGGGATTCCCGGTAGCCAGATGAGCTCGTACCTGGATACATACGGTGGGCCGCTCACGGCCGAAGAGATCAACCAGATCGTAGGCTATCTCCGCTCGCTGGAGAAGAATGCTCCGGACCGTCCCGACTGGCGGGACATGCTGTACGGCAGCACCACTACGGCTGCGAGCTAGCTTCCTATACGACTTCGTGACCTAGGCGAGGTCGGCCACCCAGACGGTCCACGTCAGATGAGCCGACAGACGTTCGAAGTCGTCTCTCATCCAGGCCTCCGCCATCGCCGTATGGTTGGCTGACGGGTCGTCGGGGTGGGCCTCCGCGTAGGTTCGTGCAGACTCCACCACGAGTTCCTCATAGGTGCGCCAACAGGCCTCGTCGGGGACGATTTGATCGACCGGCTGGAGACCGAGAGAGCGGAGCGCCTCGACCTGCTCGTCCTCGGTGAGCGAAGCGGCCTCGGGTGCGTTGGCGAGGGCGGTTCGATCTCGCGAAGACCGGAGGCGGAGGTCGCCGATGGCGATCCGCCCTTCGGGCGTCGTTCGCGCTGCGAGGGCTTTCGCCGTTCCAGGGAAACCGTCCCAGATCCATGACGCACCGAGGCATGAAACGAGATCCCATGCCCGGACGTGGGGGAGATCGGCGCCGCTCCCGAGCCACCATGTCACCTCCGGGGCCTTGGCCGTCGCCCGCAGGAGCACCCACGGCGAGAGGTCCACGCCTGTCGCATCGACAACTGCCCGCCGGGTCATGCGGTGAAGGAGCTCCCCGTGGCCACACGCCACGTCGAGTGCTCTGTCACCGTCGGTCGGCCCGAGCGCTTCGATGACATGATCGAGGTCGGAGGAACAGAGCGGGTTGCAGATCGTGTGGAGGTGATGCAGCGCCTCCAGCGGGTGGAATCGTGCCCATTCGTTCTCCACGTTCGTACCTGGGAGCACGACGATCGTGCGGGGAAGCGGCGGATGATCCACGAGGTGGAGTCTGGCACGTCACGGTCTACGCAATGAGTAGAGGGATCTCAACCTCCCGCTCGTCCAGCCCTCCGTGGTAGCCGATCATCCTCGAATCCATGCTGGCCGGCAGAAGCACGACGTCTTGATCGGGCACGAGGAGACCGGTCGGAAGTCGGTTATCCAGTTCAGGGTGTGATGGCCCCGGCCCCCACCATGCCCGCACCTTGTCGATCGGCATCCATGAGGCGGGGAGATTCGCGGTGAGCGTCTCGGCGATGTTCGAGGGCCCCCAGACGGCAACGCCACGGGGATCACCGCTGTAGGTGATCTTCGAAGGACGCCGCAGAGGGATCTTCGAGAGGCCGTCGACGACGCCGTGGTCTGCGGTTCCGATCAGTACCGCGTGGGATGGGAGCCGGGCGGCGATGCTGCTCCATACCGTGTCGGCGGTCTGCATGGCCTCGGCGTAGCGGGTGGATGCCAGTCCTGACAGGTGGGCGGCGACGTCGACATCGGGGAGGTAGGTGAAGACGAGGCGGTGTCTGCCGGCCGCAAGCTGCACGGTCGCGTCGACGATCTCCTGATAGCTCCACACGGGTTCGAGCCGGCAACCACGGTAGAGCACGCGGCTCAGCGGGCTCGTCTCGAACGATCCCGGCTGCACGGTGACCGCTTCAACTCCGCTGACGGAGAGTCGCTCCCAGAGATTGGGTGCCGGCAGGATACGGTCCACTTCGTATGCAACGGGCTCACCGCCGATCTTCGTCCACTTGAGCGTGTTGATCACGGCACCATGGAGCAACACTTGGTGGCCGACGAGGCCGTGTCGCGCCGGCATGGAGGCTGTGACGAACGAGGAGAGGTTGACGCTCGTCGTCGTCGGAAAGACGGCGTCGATCGATCTGGCACGCGCCGCCCGAAGCGACCCGGCCGCGGGGTGTGCGAGTTGATGATCACCCAGTCCGTCGAACAGCAGGACGACGTAGGTGTCTGCTTCAGGGATGGATGCGGCGATCTCGGGGGAGAGCGCCGCACCTGGGCTCGAGCCGGCGAGCCGGTGTTCGAGTTCCGCAGCCAAGTTGGCGATGGTGCCACCCGCGTAGTCGGGCGGCCGCATCAACCGAGCCCGTGCAGGAAGCCGGCGATCGCTTCACCGATCTCGTGGGGAGAGTCCTCCTGGATGAAGTGAAGGCCGCGAACGGTCACCTCGTCCTGCGAGGGCCACGTGCGACAGAACTCCCGGGGCCGCCCCGTCAGGATGATGCCGGGGTCGGCGTTGATGAACAGCTTGGGAACCAGTGACGAGGTCAACCACCGTGAATACCGGGACACGATCTGGTGGACGTCTGCCGGTTCTCCCGCGATGGGGATCTCGCGCGGCCACGTCAGGGTTGGGCGGCGGTCTTCGCCTGGGTTCAGGTACGGGCGGCGGTACTCGTCCATCTCCTCATCGGTGAGTGTTCGTATGACCGAGGCGGGAAGGATCCGTTCGACGAACACGTTCTTCTCCAGGACGATCTCTTCGCCTGCCGGGGAACGCATGGCTTCGAAGATCGGCCTCGACTGCTCCGGCCACTCCTCCCAGGTGACTGGACGGACGATCGCCTCCATGTATGCGATGGCCTTGATCGCCGCAGGGTGCCTCTGTGCCCAGTCGAAGCCGAGAGCCGAACCCCAATCGTGCACGACCAGCGTCACCCTGTCCTGTACATCCAGTGTGTGGAGGAACGCGTCCAGGTAGGCGGCGTGGTCGATGAATCGGTAGCGAGAGCCCGGGATCTTGTCGGAGTCACCCATGCCGATCAGATCGGGGGCGATACACCGGCCGAGCCCTTCGAGATGGGGGATGACGTTCCGCCACAAGAACGACGATGTCGGGTTGCCATGCAGGAAGACGATCGGGTCACCCTGCCCGACCTCGATGGTGGCCATCTCGTGACCGAGAACCCCGATGCGGTCTTTCGGATACATGAGCCAAGAGTAGCTGTGAGTCCTGAGGGGGGCCGAAGCCCCGCGGCGCGCTCATCGGTCCTCGGTTGTCGGTTCTCAGTGAGAGTCTCGACCCGCGGTCTCGCGTTGTCTCGGGCTGTGTCTTGAGACTGATGACTGAGACCGCGAACGCAGGAAGCGTCCGCCCATGGGGTCCCGCGTTGCTTTGCATTCTTGCCGATGACTCAGGACTCATGACTGGCAACCGCCTTCGTACCTGGTACCTGGTACTTGGTATGGCTCGCCCCGCGGTCTCGCGTTGCCCTTGGCTGCGTTCCGGCCATCAGCTGTCAGCCGTGGGCTGGGCTCGCGAAGTGAGCCCTGGGTTCGGAGGCTCGGGTTCCCGTTCCTATACTGCGCCGCGACGGGGCGATGGCCCCTTTGTGGCGAGAAGGGTGGGGCGTTGAGCGCCTACTTCAAGGACTACGTGAGTGTGGCCGCCTTTGTCGGCCTTGGCGTCTTTCTCGTTCTTGTCTTCCTGGCGATCGCTTCGATGTTGAGGCCGTCGAATCCGCATCCCACGAAGATGCTCACCTACGAGTGCGGGGTCGATCCTGTCGGCGCAGACTGGAGCCAGAGCCAGGTCCGCTACTACATCTACGCGTTGCTGTTCGTCGTGTTCGATGTGGAGGCGGTCTTCATCTTCCCGTGGGCGGTCATTGTCGAGAAGCTCGGTGCGTTCGGTCTGGGTGAGATGATGTTGTTCATCGCGGTGCTGCTGGTCGGTCTCGTCTACGCGATCCGCAAGGGGGTCCTCAAGTGGGCGTGATCGACAAGTTCGGCATGCCGAAACCGGTCTCGTGGCTGCTCAACTGGAGTCGCAAGTACTCGCTGTGGATGTTCAACTTCGGGCTGGCCTGCTGTGCCATCGAGATGATGGCCGCCGCGTCTCCTCGCTACGACATCATGCGCTTCGGCGTCATTCCGTTTCCCGCGTCGCCGCGACAGGCCGACTTGATGATCGTCGCGGGGACCGTCACCGACAAGATGGCCCCGTCGGTACGGCGGCTCTACGAGCAGATGCCCGACCCCAAGTACGTGATCTCGATGGGATCATGCTCCAACAGCGGCGGGCCGTACTGGGACTCGTATTCGGTAACCAAGGGTGTCGATCAGATCATTCCGGTCGATGTGTACGTGCCGGGATGCCCGCCCCGCCCCGAAGCCCTCCTCGAAGGTGTCGTGATCCTTCAGCAGAAGATCCAGAAGGAAGATCTTCGAACGAAGTGGAGAGAGCATGAGCGACGTCCCGTCTGAGTCGGTCTCTCCCCACGAGGAGTTGTTTACGTACGCCGAACACGTCTACGACGTGATCGGCTTCGCCGACCCCGTCGCCGTCCGCAACAGGACAGTGAAGGCGTTCGTCAAGCGCGACCGATGGGTCGATGCCCTGCGCAGAGCTCGGAATGATCTGGGCTTGGTCTTCTTCTCGTGGTTGTCGGCGATCGACTGGACGAACGAGGTGCAGGTTGGCGATCCCCCTGCGAGTCACGTCAAGGAGCGCTTCGAGGTGCTCGCAACAGTTGCAGACATCACAGAAGGTCGACGGGTGACATTCACCACGGACGTGCCCAAGGACGATGCCCGGATCGACAGCCTGTCGGAGGTGTACGGCGGTGCCAACTGGTTCGAGCGTGGGGCGTTCGAGATGTTCGGCATCGACTTCGTCGGGCATCCGTACCTTCGCAAGCTCTATCTGCCTGAGGGATTCGAAGGCAATCCGATGCGCAAGTCATTCCCGTTGCTCAGCCGGGAGATTCGCCCGTGGCCGGGCTCGGTCGATGTGGAACCGATGCCGGAGGCGGGTTCGTGACTGTCGATCCGATGATGCACCTCGCCGATGCGGCCATCTCACTCGAACTCGAAACGCCCGAGATGACGCTGAATGTTGGACCACAGCATCCATCCACGCACGGCGTGCTTCGGCTGAAGGCGCGGATCGACGGGGAACGTATCATCGATGTCGAGCCTGTCATCGGCTACATGCATCGGGGGTACGAGAAGCTGGCGGAGGTTCGCACCTACCCGCAGATCATCGCCCTTCTCAACAGAATCGACTGGGTGTCCGGCTACGCCAACGAGATCCCGTTCGTGGTCGCGGCGGAACGCCTCATGGAAGTGGAGCCGCCGCCTCGCGCGCAGTACATCCGGTTGATCCTCAACGAGATGGCACGCATCAGCTCCCACTTCCTGTTCATGGCGTCCTACCCGCTGGAACTCGGGGCGGCCTCACCGTTCTTCTTCGCGTTCCGGGAACGGGAACGGGTTCTCGATCTGATCGAGTCGGTGACTGGAGGACGGTTCCACCCGAACTTCAACCGGGTGGGGGGTGTGAAACCGGCCGCCGGCGCGGGATCGACCACGAAGACGATCGTGCAGGACCTGCCAGCGGGCTTCTATGCGGAGACCCGCGTGGCGATGGCAAAAGTGCTGGCCGTCTGTGACGAACTCGAGGATCTGATCATCGGCAACGAGATCCTGCTCGCTCGAACCAAGGGTGTGGGCGTGATGAGCGCAGAGCTGGCGGCGTCCTACGGGGTGTCCGGCCCAAACCTGCGCGCGTCCGGTGTCGAGTTCGACCTGCGCAGAACCGAGGACTACTTGCCGTACGGCGACTTCGACTTCTGGGTACCGACGGGGGAGAACGGGGACTGCTACGACCGGTACGTGATGCGCGTCTACGAGATCCGCGAGTCGGCCAAGATGGTGCTCGCCGCGATCGACGCCATCCCTTCCGGTCCGATCATCGCCAAGGTACCGAAGGTCATCAAGCTGCCGAAGGGTGAGATCTACATGCGGGCAGAGAACCCGAAGGGTGAGGTGGGGTACTACCTCGTCTCCGAGGGTGGGACCGGACCGTACCGTCTCGTGGTCCGCACGGCGTCGTTCTCCAACGTCTCCGTACTGCCCGAGCTGCTCGAAGGGGTCTTGATCCCGGACTTGATCGCCATCTTCGGCAGTTTCGACTTCGTACTCGGGGATGTGGATCGATGAGTCTTCAGTCATCAGTCGTCAGTCATCAGTCTTCAGTCTCCGCTGCGGGACGAGCCCGTGTTGTGGCCTCGTCGAGGTACCAGGTACCAGGTACCGGGTACGCCGATCCTCCACACGAGGTTCGGCGATGAGCTTCTACCTCGAGCTCGCCATCAAGATGGTCGTGATCTTCGCGATGGTGCCCGCCACGGCGTTGGTGATCGGGTATGCCGAGCTGAAGCTGTCGGCGCACATGCAGTCCAGGATCGGGCCCTACTACGCGGGTGTTCGCTGGGGGTGGGCACAGCTCATCGCCGACGGCGTCAAGTTCCTCCAGAAGGAGGACATCATCCCGGACAACGCCGACCG